>NZ_JBNHIN010000005.1:12979-106109 GCF_050054615.1 Streptomyces sp. YGL11-2 | reverse complement strand
TTCGGGCCGGGGCGCCGGCGCCGTACGGATCGACCTCGGCTGGCCCGAGGGGCTGCCGGACGGCGGACGGCACGGCTTCACCCCGGAGCACCGGGCGCGCCTGGAGGCCGGGCTGCCGGCCATGGCCGCCCGGATCGCCGAGCACCTGGCGGGCGCCCGCCGCGTCCTCGTCCTCGGCAACGAGGAGCTGATGTACGCACCGCTGCGCCTCGCCGGGGCCCTCGACGACCGGATCGGCGGCGGCACCGGCGACCGGGCCGTGCGCTTCTCGACCACCACACGCTCCCCGGTGCTCGCCGTCGACGACCCCGGCTACGCGATACGCACCCGGCTGGCCTTCCCCGCCCACGACCGGCCGGCGGACGGGCCCGGGGAGCGCTACGCCTACAACGTCGCCCCCGGCACCGACCCGGAGCGCCGCTTCGACGCCGTCGTGGCGGTCGTCGACTCCGAGGGCGACCGGCCCGAACTCCACGGCCCCGGCGGCCTGCTGGACCGCCTCGCCGCCCACACCGACCGGCTGCTGCTCGCCGTCATCCCCGCCTACACCCCGCACCGGCAGGCCCCGGCCGGGCCCCTTCCCGAGCCGCTGCGCGGCCCCGCCTTCTCCTCGTACGCGCCCGACGAGGTGGGCTGGCTGCTCCAGGACCTGTCCTCGGCCACCCTCGAAGCGCCCACCGAGGAGCGCGAGGAGGCCATCCAGAGCGGCGGCGCCCACTACGCGGAGTCGCTGCCGGTCGAGTACCAGCCGAGCGAGGCGTACCAGGCGCTCTTCCGCAGCGCACTGGAGACCTCCGCGGGCCGTATCGCACGGGCCGTCGGAACGGTCACCGAGACCGTGCTCCGGGAGCGCGGCCGCCGCCCCGTGCTGGTGTCCCTGGCGCGGGCCGGCACCCCCGTCGGCGTGCTGATGCGCCGCTGGGCCCGGCACGCACACGGCCTGGACCTGCCGCACTACGCCGTCTCGATCGTCCGCGGCCGGGGCATCGACACCACCGCCCTGCGCTGGCTCGCCGACCGGCACGACCCGGCGGACGTCGTCTTCGTCGACGGCTGGACCGGCAAGGGCGCCATCGCCCGCGAACTGGCCCGCGCCCTCGCGGACTTCCCGGACCTCCCCGGCTTCGACCCGCGGCTCGCGGTGCTCGCCGACCCCGGCGGCTGCGTCGACACCTACGGCACCCGCGACGACTTCCTCATCCCGTCCGCCTGCCTCAACTCCACCGTCTCCGGGCTGATATCGCGCACCGTGCTGCGCGCCGACCTGGTGGGGCCGGACGACTTCCACGGCGCCAAGTTCTACCGCGACCTGGCCGGCAGCGATGTCTCCGGCGCCTTCCTGGACTCGGTCGGCGCGCGGTTCGACGAGGTCGCCGGGGCGGTCGCCGCGGACGTCGCGGAACTGGCCGCCGCCGACCGCACCCCCACGTGGGCGGGCTGGGCGGCCGTCGAGCGGATCAGCGAGGCGTACGGCATCCACGACGTCAACCTCGTGAAGCCCGGCGTCGGCGAGACCACCCGGGTCCTGCTGCGCCGGGTCCCCTGGAAGATCCTCGCGCGGCGCGGCGCCGGAACCGACCTCGACCATGTGCGCCTGCTCGCCGGCCAGCGCGGGGTGCCCGTCGAAGAGGTCGACGAACTCCCCTACACCTGCGTCGGGTTGATCCACCCCCGCTACACCCGCGGGGCCACCGGCGCGGACGGCACGGCGGTGGCCTCCCGATGACCGCACTCGTCGCCAGCGACCTCGACCGCACCCTGATCTACTCCGCCGCCGCGCTGGACCTCACCCAGCCCGACGCCGAAGCCCCGCGGCTGCTCTGCGTCGAGGTCCACGACCGCGCACCGCTGTCCTACATGACCGAGACGGCCGCCGCGCTGCTCGCTGACGTCGCCGCCACCGTCACCTTCGTACCGGCCACCACCCGCACCCGGGAGCAGTACCGGCGCATCCATCTCCCCGGCCCGCCCCCGGAGTTCGCGGTCTGCGCCAACGGCGGCCACCTCCTCGTACGGGGCGAGTCCGACCCCGACTGGCGGCGCACGGTCGCCGCCCGGCTCGCCGCGCGGTGCGCACCGCTGGACGAGATCCGCGGGCACCTGGTCCGCACCGTCGACCCGGCCTGGCTCCGCAAGGAGCGCGTCGCCGAGGACCTCTTCGTCTATCTGGTCGTCGAGCGGACGCTGCTGCCGGACGGCTGGGTCACGGACCTCGCCGACTGGGCCGGCGCCCGCGGCTGGACGGTGTCCCTCCAGGGCCGCAAGCTCTACGCCGTGCCGAAGCCGCTCACCAAGAGCGCCGCGGTGGCCGAGGTGGCCCGTCGCACCGGCGCCGCCGAGATCCTCGCGGCCGGCGACTCACTGCTCGACGCCGACCTGCTGCTGGCGGCGGACCGCGGCTGGCGGCCCGGCCACGGCGAACTGGCCGCAGCCGGCTGGCAGGCCCCCCATGTCACCGCGCTGGAGGCGCGCGGGGCGGCGGCGGGCGAGGAGATCGTACGGGCCTTCCGCGCCGCCGCCGGTGGCTCGCGGAGCGACCGATGAAGCCGTCGGCACGGAGGGCACTCCGCTAGCCTCCTAGGTCGTTGTGGCGCCGTGCCGTTGCCGTCCGCACCGGCCGGGACCGCCGCCCGGGATCAGGAGGAGTGCTGGTGGCCGAGTCCAAGAACACGCCGATCACACCGGAGTTGTACGACTACGTCCTCGCGCACAACCCGCCGCTGGACTCCGCGCAGCGCGACCTCGTGAACCTCACCCACGAGCGGTTCCCCGGCGCGGCGGGGATGCAGTCGGCGCCGGAGCAGGGGCCGCTGCTGGCCTTCCTCGTCCGGCTGACCGGGGCGCGGCACGTCGTCGAGGTGGGGACGTTCACCGGCTTCTCCACGCTCTCCATGGCGCAGGCGCTGCCGCGCGGCGGCACGGTGGTCACCTGCGACGTGTCGGAGGAGTGGACGGCGTACGCCCGGGAGGCATGGGCGGCGGCGGGCGTCGCGGACCGCATCGAGCTGCGGATCGCGCCCGCGTTGGAAACCCTCCGGGCGATGCCGCCCGAGCCGCACCTCGACCTGGTGTACCTCGACGCGGACAAGGGCGGCTACATCGCCTACTGGGAGGAGCTGGTGCCCCGGCTGCGGCCCGGCGGCCTGCTGGTCGCCGACAACGTCCTGTACCGGGGCCTGGTCACCAACCCGGCGGCGACCGGACCGGCGCTGGCGATCCGGGAGTTCAACGACCACGTCCGGGAGGACCGGCGCATGGAGTCGGTGCTGCTCACCGTGGCGGACGGGCTGACGCTGGCCCGCCGGCGGTAGCGGCTCAGCCGCAGCAGCCGCCGCCGCAGCAGCCGCCGCCGCCGCGAGCCGGGGCGGGCGCGGCGGCGGAACCGCCGACCGCGACCGTGGAGAGCAGCTTCACGGTGTCCTCGTGGCCTTCCGGGCAGACGGCCGGGGCGGAGGACTCGGCCATCGGCCGGTTCAGCTCGAAGGTGGAGCCACAGGGGCGGCACCGGTATTCGTAACGAGGCATGGCCACAGGTTATCCGCGGTGCCGGTCATCGCACGACGGTGCCGGGCGGCGCGCCCAGCAGGCCCAGCTCAGCGCGGGTGGGCGCGCCCTCCCAGTCGCCCGGCGAGGCGACCGCGAACGCGCCGGTGGTGGCGGCCCGCGCCAGGCGCCCGGCGAGGTCCGCGCCGTCCAGGAGCGCCGAGAGGTAGCCGGCCACGAAGGCGTCGCCGGCGCCCACGGGGTCCACCGCCCGCACCGGGGTGGCCGGCCGGTGGCTGGAGCCGGCGCCGGTGAACGCCGTCGCGCCGGCCGCGCCGTGCGTCACCACCACCTCGCGGACGCCGAGGTCCAGCAGCCGCGCCGCGCCCTCGCCGGGGTCGCCCGGCGGTCCGGGCAGGCACAGCGGCAGCTCGTCGTCGGAGGCGATGACGAGGTCCACGGAGGGCAGCCACTCGCGCAGCACCGCGCCGGCCTCGTCCGCGGTCCAGAGCCGGGCGCGGAAGTTGACGTCCAGGCAGACCAGCGTGGCGTGCCCGCGCGCCAGTTGGAGCGCCCGCCGGGCCGTCGCCCGGGCCGTGGGGCCGAGCGCGGGAGTGATGCCGGTCAGGTGCAGGACGCGGGGTGGGGCGGTGGCGAAGGCGCGCTCGATCGCGGACGCGCCGGGCCGGGAGCCGGCCGAACCGGCGCGGTAGTAGTGCACCCGCGTCACGTCCGGCAGCCGCGGCTCGAAGAGGATCAGGCCGGTGGGCGCGCCGCCGTCGGTCGCCGCCCCGTCCACCCCGACGCCCTCGGCCCGCAGCGTACGCAGCACCAGCCGGCCCGCCTCGTCGTCGCCGACCGTGCCCGACCAGTGGACGTCGTGCCCGAGGCGGGCCAGGCCGATCGCGACGTTGCTCTCCGCGCCCGCGACGGAGACCTGCATCGTGCCGCCGAGCCTCAGCGGGCCGCTGCCACGCAGGGCGACCATCGTCTCCCCGAAGGTGAGGACGTCCGGTCCGGTCGCGGGGCCGGACCTCCCGGCGTCGCCCCGTATCGCGTCGCCCCGTATCGCGTCGTCCCGTGCCGCGTCGTTCCGCATCGCACCGTCCCCCGGTCTCCTGCCGCTGCTGCTGCCGTCGCTGCCATGGCCGCCGCCTTTGCCGCCGTCCGCCGTGTCACCATTCCGCGAACGCGCCGTCGTCGTACCGCCAGACCGGGTTCCGCCAGGCGTGCCCGCCCGCCGCGTCCGCCGCCCGTACGGCGCGCTCGTCCACCTCTACCCCGAGGCCGGGCCGGTCGGTCCGCAGGAACGCCCCCTGCTCGAAGCGGAACGGCTCCGGGTCCACGACATAGTCCAGCAGCTCGGCGCCCTTGTTGTAGTGGATGCCGAGGGACTGCTCCTGGATGAGGAAGTTCGGGGTGGTGAAGGCGACTTGCAGACAGGCGGCGAGCGCCACCGGGCCGAGCGGGCAGTGGGGGGCCAGATGCGCCCCGTACGTCTCCGCGAGCGCGGCGATCCGGCGCAGCTCGGAGATGCCGCCCGCATGGGAGATGTCCGGCTGCACGACCGCCACACCGGCCTGGAGCGGAGCCATGAACTCACGGCGGGTGTAGAGACGTTCACCGAGAGCAAGGGGGATGCCGGAGGCGCCGACGAGGCCGGGCAGGGCCTCGGTGTGCTCGGGGAGGACCGGCTCCTCGACGAACATCGGCGCGTATTCGGCCAGCAGGGGGAGCAGCCTGCGGGCATTGGAGGGGGAGACACGGCCATGGAAGTCGAGCGCGAAGTCCCGCTCGTCGCCCAGGACTTCGCGGGCGGCGGCGGCGCGCAGCAGGCAGCCGCGCACCTCGGCGCGGGTCGCCACCGGGGACATCCGGCCGCAGCCGTTCATCTTGACGGCAGTGAAGCCCGCCTCGGCCTGCGCGGCCACCGCGTCCCGGACGGCCCGTGGATCGTCGCCGCCGACCCAGGCATAGGCCCGGACCCGTTCGCGGACCGGCCCGCCCAGCAGTTGGTGGACGGGCAGACCGCAGTGCCTCCCCTTGATGTCCCACAGCGCCTGGTCGAGGCCGGCGACGGCGGACGAGAGGACGGGGCCGCCCCGGTAGAAGCCGCCCTTGGCCATCACCTGCCAGTGGTCCTCGATGCGCGCGGGGTCCTGCCCGAGGAGGTACTCCGCCAGCACCTCCACGGCCGCCCGGACCGGCTCGGCGCGCCCCTCGACGACGGGCTCGCCCCAGCCGACGACGCCCGCGTCGGTCTCGATCCGGACGAACAGCCAGCGCGGCGGGGCCAGGAACGTCTCGATACGGGTGATCTTCAGGGATCGGGCCATGGGGAGGGGACCGTCCTTTCGGCGAGGGGCACGGGGTGTCCACCCCTCCTCCCTCTATCCCCTCGGCACGGCGCCCGCACCTCCCGCTGGGGCGCCGGCCCAACGGAACGTCGTGCGGCAAGCCTTGCGGAACGTCCCCCGCCGAGCCCTACGGAAAGTCGCGCGCCGACTTGTCGAGCAGCTCCAGCATCAACATGTAGGCGCCGTCGAGATCCCGATCCCGTACGGCCGCGGCCACCGCCGCGTGCCGGGCGTGCGGATGCTCGAACTCCCCGCCGGAGGCGTACATCGCCCGCCCGCGGTGGATGAGGACGGGCACGATCACCCGGTGCATCTGGGCGTAGAAGCGGTTGTTGGACGCCGCCAGCATCGCCATGTGGAAGGAGGCGTCGGCGCGTACGAGCAGCACCGGATCGTCCTCGGTCGCAGCCATCGCGCTGAGCGCGGCGTTCAGCGCCTCCAGGTCGTCGTCCGTACGGCGCTCCGCGGCGAGCGCCGCCGCTGCGGGCTCGATGGAGCGGCGGAGTTCCAGCAGGTCGGCGAAGAAGTCGGACGAGGCGCCGGCCGCCAGCTTCCACCGCAGGACGTCGGAGTCGAGGAGGTTCCACTCCTCCCGGGGGCGGACGTAGGTGCCGTGGTTCGGGCGGGTGGCGAGCAGCCCCTTGGCCGTCAGCACCTTGATCGCCTCACGCAACACGGTCTGGGTGGCGCCCAGTTCCGCCGTCAGCTCCCGCAGGGCGAGGACGTCGCCCTCGCCGTATGAGCCGCCGAAGATCCGCTTCGCCAGCGCCTCGACCACCGCCCCCTGGGACCCGTGTCCCGCCCCGGAGCCGGCGTTTGCCCGCTGCGTCATGGCTGCTCCCCGTGCTCTCCCGTTCCTCGGCCGGTGGTCCCTCGGCCGGCGGCCGTCGGTCCGCAACCGGCGGGGCGCACCGGGCGAACGCCCTCGCCCCGCCTCGCCCCGACGCCGCCTCGCCCCGGCGCACTGCTTCTTGCCCCGGCTCACCGCTCCTTGCGGCCGGTGTCGTCCGGGCCGGTGCGGGTGTCCGTTGCGGGACCCGCACCCCCGCCCGTCTCGGTGGCCCCCGTCCCCGTACCGCCGCTCTTGTCCGCGGATCCGCTCGCGCCGGCGCCGCGGCCCGCGCCCGTGGCGGGGAGGTCGCCGGCGTGCCGATAGGGGCCGGTGAGGCTGGTCCCGGGGCCGAGCGAACCGCGTCCGCCGTGCCAGGCGCCCTGCATGTTCACCCGCGCCGCCTGCCGTCCGGCCGTCATCCCGGCCACCGGGTGCAGCTCGCCACGGGCGAAGCGATCCGCCTCCTCCGGGTGCCGGGCGCGCCAGTAGGGGTTGTCGTGCGACAGCCCGCCGCTGACCCGTCCGTACATCCCGAACACCAGCAGCAGCAGCCCCACCACGAAGCTGAAGAGCACGTTCTGGATCTTGAAGGCCAGGAAGTTCGCGTCGGTCTGGAGCAGCGCCAGATTCACGAAGCCGCTCAGCAGGAACAGCGCGCCCCACAGGATGTTCCAGGTCGAGGCGAAGTTCCCGCCGATCAGCATGCCGCCGAAGAGCAGCGCCCCGACGACGACCGAGAGCACGCTGAGGGCGCCGTTGGTGTTCAGCTCGGCGACGGTCGCGCCGCCGGTGTCGAAGAATCCGATGTGATGGGTCAGACCGAGGATGCCGAACGCGATCAGCACCAGCCCCATCAGTCCGGCACCGATGCGGTAGACCTGGCTGAGCCGGTGGTCCACGGGCAGATGCTCGTCGAGTTGGGCGCGCCGCCGCTTGAGCCGCTGCAACGGATTCACGAAGTGCAGGGTGCCGCCAGTAGCCCCAGTTGCCATCTCCGGCCTCCTTCGCGCAGATGAGCCGCCTGGCCGTACTCACTCCCAGGATCCGCCAGGGGACCGGTTCACGCCATCGCGCGCCCGCCGAAGCGCAGAAGCCCGGGCTGCCCGGGGAAGGTCCACGCCTCCGCTCCACGTACGGAGCCCCGGAGGGCCCCGCACCCCCTCCCGCGGCCCGCGCGGTACCCCCTCCCGCGCCTCAGCGGCCCGCCGCGCCGCCCCGCGCCTCGCGGATCTCCTGCACCACCCGGGCGGCCGTCTCCCGTACCGCCTCCGTCTCGGTCAGGAAGTGCCACCAGTCCGGATGCCGCCCCTCCAGGCCGCCGACCGCACGCTCCAGCCGCGCCACCGCCTCGTCCAGCGGGCCGGCGTGCCGCGGGTCGGGCGTGCTCCGGCCGGCCATCGCCAGCCGCTGCGCGTCGCGCACCGCGAACCGGGTGCGCTCGATCTCCTGCTGCCGGTCGAACGAGACCGCGTCCAGCCGCCGTAGCCGGTCGCCGGCCGCCGACACCGCCTCGTCCGTGGTGTTCAGCAGCGCCCGTACGGTCGCCAGCCGGCTCGTGGCGTCCGACCAGCGCTGCTCGTCGCGGGCCCGCTGCGCCTCCCGCAGCGTGCTCTCGGCCTCCCGGACGGACCGCGCGGCCTCCTCCGGCACCCGCTGGAGGTCCTGCCAGCACGCCGCGCTGTACCGCCGCCGCAGCTCGCTGAGCACCGGATCGACCTGCTGGGCACGGGTCGTGATCGCCTGCGAACGGGTCCGCAGCGACACCAGCCGCTTGTCGATCTCCGCCGCCGTCTCCGGCAGCCGCTCCGCCTCGCGCCGCAGCTCCTCGGCCGTGCGCAGCACCTCGTCTGCGCGCCGGATCGTCTCCGGTACGCCGTGCGCTCCGGCACCCTCGTTCAGCTTGGTCAGCTCCGGGCCGAGCGCCGCCAGCCAGGCCGCGAGATCGTCCGCCCGCAGGCCCTGCGCGCGCACCGCGTCCAGCGCGTTGCTCGCCGCCAGCAGCGCCTGCCGCGCCCGCTCCACGGCCGGCGCCAGCCGCGCCAGCTGCGTCTCGGCGCCCTCCAGCAGCGGCGCCAGGCTCTGCGCGAACCAGTCGAGCTCCCCCTTGACGCGCTCCAGCTCCTCCCTGGCCCGCGTCAGATCGGCCCGCGCCCGCGCCACCGCCGCGCCGTCGATGTCGTCCCGGTCCAGATCGTGCGAGTCGACCGCGGTGATGTAGCCCTCGCTCACCTGGTCGATCCGCCGGCCGAACCCCTCGTACTCCACCGCGGCCTGCCGCGCCCGCTGCGAACTGTCGACGGCGGTGATCGTCTCCACCGAGATCCGCAGGTCCCGGTGCGCGGTGTCGAGCTCGTAGAACGCCGCGGCGGCGGCGTCCTTCGCGGCCTGCGCCTCGGCCCGCTGGCTCTCCCCGCGCCCGAACCAGCGGCGGGTGCCGCCACCCGCGAACGCCATCGGTGCCATCGCCGCCAGCAGCGGCAACGGCAGCAGCACGAGCCCCACCACATCCCGGACCGGGCCCCCGCGGGATCGACGGCGTGCCCGCTGCTCGTACGGCTGCGGCTGCGGCTGCGTATGTGTCGCCGTCACATCCCTCTCCTGATCGGATCGCCCCAGGGCCGGCTGGCATTCTCCCACCCACCGAAACGAACACCCCGTCCGGTAAGTTCACACTCCCCGCAACTTCCCGCCCGCGGACGAGTGCCGTCCCGCCCTCCGACCACGGGTTTGCGGACCGGGCCCCCGGGCAAGGTAGTCTGTCGGCTCGTCCAGGGCGCATAGCTCAGCGGTAGAGCGCTGCTCTTACAAAGCAGATGTCGGCGGTTCAAATCCGTCTGTGCCCACCAGCCAAAACGCCCTCGCGGAGACCCTCCACGGGGGCGTTGACGGTAGATCTTGACGGCAGTCCCTACACCGGACGTCCCGGACGGCGTCGCAAGAGCCGATCCATGTGCCCCACCGCCTCCCGCCGCGAGTCCTCCGAGACGTGGGTGTAGACGTTCATGGTCACCGCGATCTGCGAGTGTCCCAGGATCTCCATCACGACGCGCGGCGGGACGCCTGCGGCGAACAGCAGAGACGCGCAGCCGTGCCGAGCGTCGTGCAGCCGGATGCGCGGTAGGCCCGCGGCCTGCCCGATCCGCTCGAAAGACCGGCTGAGGTTCCGGGGCTCGATCGGTCGCCCTGAACGCGTCGTGAAGACGTAGTCGCCGTTGTTCGACCAGTCGTCCCCGGCGGCGAGTCGCTGAGCCGCCTGCCGCAGGCGCTGCCACCGCAGGGGCGCGATGCACCTCAGCGGCAAGGGGATCGTCCGGCTCCGGCGGTTCTTCGTCGTGTCCGCGTACAGCTCCTTCTGTACGCGCTGGAGCTGATTCCGGACCGAAAGAGCCCGGCGATCCAGATCTACGTCGGACCAGCGCAGCCCCAGGATTTCGCCCCGCCGAAGGCCCAGCGTTACGGCCAGCACGAAGGCTGTGTACAGCGGATCCGTCCGGGCGGCCTCCAGGAATGCGATGGTCTCGTCCAGCGTCCACGGCTTCAACTCCCTGGGCTGGACGCGCGGGGCGGGCACCAACTGCGCTACGTTCCGGCTGATCAGCTCCTCCCGGCACGCGGCAGCGAGGGCCGATCGCAGGACGCGGTGCGATTCCTTGGCCGTGGCCGCCGACGCCTGGCGTTGCACGGCAGCGAGCATCCGGCGTACGTCGGCGACGCCCAAGGTCTCCAGACGCTTCACGCCGATCTGCGGCATCAGGTAGCGACGAACGTGCGTCTCGTACTTCGCGTACGTCGTCTTCTTCCGCTCGGGCTCGATGTGCTCCACCAGCCAGTACGGCAGCCACTCGGAGAGCTTCGCCGACCGGGTCGGCGTCGGGATGCCCTGCCGGTCGCGGCGGACCAGCTCCTGGCGCTTGGTGTCGCACTCTTCCCAGGTGGCGCCGTAGACGGTCTTGCGCTTGCGAGTGCCGTCGGGCTGCGGGACGTAGACGCGAGCTTCGTAACGGCCGTCCTTGCGCTGCCAGATGCTGCCGGCGCCGTTCGGGTTCCTCTTGCGCGCCATCAGGCGGCCTCCTCGATTCTCTGGGACATGAAGGCTCGAAGGGAGTCGGCAGCGATCCGGCGGGACCGGCCGATGGTGAAGCTTTCGAGCTGACGGGAGCGGATGAGGTCGTAGACCTTGCTGCGACTGACGCGCAGCGCCTCCATGACCTCCGGCACCATCAGCGCCTCGATCGAGGTGGGTGGAGCTGTGCTCACGGCTACCTCCACGGGGCCGGGCTCTCTGTTGAGTTGAGTTGGCGTCACAATGCTGTGGGTCGCGGCCCATCGCGGCCCAAGGCTGTGACCTGCTGTTTTGCGGGGCCTCTGTGCGCCCCATCGCGGCCCAAGCTTCGAGCAGGGTGGGTCGCGATGGGTCGCGATGGTGCTGGGGGAAAGCCCCAGGTCAGAGGTGTTGGGCCGCGATGGGCCGCGACCCGGCGGATTGTGGGTTCAACATCCGCTGAGGGTGATGCCGTGGTAGGTGGCGATCCGCTCGCCAGAGGCGTCGCGGGGGCGTGTGCGGTTGAGCTGAGGGATGACGGAGAGCAGGTTGCGGCCGAAGAGCTGCTTGGTGCCGGGGCGGACGTTGTTGTCCTCGGCCCACTCCCGCCAGACGCCCCACAGCGTGTCCACGGGCACGCTGCACACCGGTCCGGTGGAGCAGCGTTCGCGGATGAACGCCGAAGTGGGTGAGGCGGTGTCCTGCATGGTGGCGACCGCTTCACGGCTGCACGCGGGTTCGGTGAGCCGGCCCTTGGCCTGGAGCTGGGCGAGTCCGTCCAAGGCCCAGTTGAGGATCCCGGGCATCTCGGCGACGAGTCGGCCGAAGAGGGTGGGGTCTTCCCTGCCCAGCCAGGACACCGTCATGTTGAGCAGCAGGAACCGGCGGGCGATGACCCCGCTGCTGTCGCCGAAGTGCGGCAGCTCGTTGGAGAGGATCACCAGCCGCGTCGGCAGCTTGCCGGTCCACACCTCGCGGTACTTGCGATCGATGTCGATGGTGTCCTCACCGCTGATAGTCAGCAGCCGTTCCACCACCTGGCTGTTGTTGTCGCTGGCAGAGAGTCGGGCGTCGGAGATGGTCGCGAGCGGCTTGCCGACCAGCGTCGAGAGGCCGAAGTTCGTGCCGAGCCCGGCGAGGGTGGGCCCGGCGACGTTCTTCTCTCCGACCATCTCCTTCATCACGCGGGCGATGGTGCCCTTACCGGACCGGGACGGGCCGACCATCATCAGGATCTTCTGCTGGTCGGTGCGGCCGGACAGGACGTAGCCGAACCACTCCTGAAGCGCCTGGATCGCGTCGGGCTCGTCGGGCCAGATCTCCCCCAGGAACCAGTGCCAGGTAGGCGCGGTGGCGTCGGGGTCGTAGGTGAAGGGGATCGAGATCAGGTTGAAGAACCCGGGCCGGTGCGGCAGCAGCTTGCGGTCCCGGATCCGCAGCAGCCCGTTCTGGCACGCCACGATCGGCCCGTCGTCCTGCTGGCCGGCCTCGTCGCTGTCGAGCCAGGCGGGCGCGTCCACGTCCGAAGGCAGCAAGGTGATCGCGCCGAGGGCGTCGAGCAGGTTGCTGATCTTCTGCCTCGTCGGCGCCCAATCCCGTTCTTCGAACTCCCCGTCCTTGACGGGGGCCTTGTAGATGGCGTGCTCCAGCCGCTCGTACATCGCCGCGCGCACCTGCGCCTCGTCCAGCTCCCGCCAGCAGGTGCCGTTCCAGCGCATCCACGACCCCCGCCAGCGCCGGTGCGCCAGCTGTTCGTCTTCGGTCTGCCAGTCCGGGAGCAGCCGGCGGGCGACTGCCATGGGGTGGGTGGGGGCAGGAAGTTCTTCCGTGCCGGTCATGCGGCGTGGGTCCCTTCCTGAGTGGTGCGCAGCGGGCAGGTCTGGGTGCGGTGGTGGTCCCAGTCCGCGACGAGCCGCAGGACAGCGGCCCGGCCCCGGGCTTCCCGGTCGTAGGCGCCGCAGCGGCACAAGACAGTGGCGCGGGTGAGGGCGCTCCAGTCCGGCGGGGCGATGACGTGCAGCCCGAAGAACAACTGCTCCGGGGGCCGGTGCGGAACCATGGCCGTGGTGTCGCCGGTCATGCCGCTGCCTTCCTCTCCGGTGCGGGTGCCTCGCGGTGGGGCAGATCGACCTGCTGGCCGTCGATGCAGTGGCGCCACCAGCCGGGGCGGCCGGGGACGGCGAGCGGCGGCCAGCCAGGGCAGGCCGTAACCGGCCGGGAGGGTTGGGGCCGGCGGCGGGCGGCCATCTCGTTGGTGGTCGGCACGCGCGACAACCGCAGGCGGCTCAAGGTGCGCCGGGCTTCCTCGTTGGCGTCGGCAGTGACCTCCCGGAACCACGCCTCCGGGTCAGACTCCGCCAGGGCATCGAGACGCTGCTGTTCGGCGACGTGGCGGCGCCAGTGCTCAGCGGCGTCCAGGGCTGCAGCCAGCCGCTGGGGACTGTCCGCGGGCAGGCCGCACCACGCCGGACTGCCGTAGGCGGGGAAGGCGCCAGTGAGGTAGACGGTCTTGGCCTGCGTCCACAGGGCGGACGCGGCACGTAGGAGCAGCGCCGGGGGCTGTGGCGGGGTCGTGCTGGGGTCGGGCATGCTGGGAGACCTCCACAGTTCTTGATGGGACTGGAGACCAGGGCGGGCCGCAGTCATTGGCGTGAGGCGGCCCGCCCTAGCCATGGCTAGGAGTGGGAGGGGTCCGTGGTGCGCCGCTGCTGTGCGTGCCAGTGGGCGTATTCCTGGCGGACGTAGCCGCGGGGGTTGCCCTCGGCGGCGTGGTGTTCGGGCGAATAGGGCCCGCCCCGGTAGTCGCCGTCGCTGGACTTGTCGGCGTCGAGCAGCAGGTACGCGGCGGCCTCGGCGTCCTCGGCCGCGAGCGGGGACTGGTTGGGCAAGAGCGTGATGCGGTCGAAGAGCGCCGCCCTACGGAGGTCGTACTCGCGGGCCCGCTCCGTATAGGCCTCGGCGGCGTCGAGGAGACGCACGATCTGTTCGCTCTCGTCGTCGAGGCTGGGGGCGTTGGCGTACGCCTCTTCCGGCGTCGGCCACTGTGCCTCGACGGGTCGGGGGTCGGCGGTGGCGTACAGCCGCAGGCGCTTGCCGTCGTTGCTGTAGAAGCTGCGAATGTTGCTGAGGGTGAAGGACTTCAGTAGAGCCGCGGTGACTCGGTTGCGGTCGGTGTTGTCGCAGATGACGCGGATCTCGATCACGCTGTGTCCTTTCGAGGGTTAGAAGGGCGGTTCGTCGCTGTAGCCGCTGGGCGGGGTCCGCCGCAGCGCGCGGGGCAGGCGCGGCAGGGGGAGCAGGAGCCAGCAGCGGTTGTAGTTCCAGCAGTGACAGGGCTCCCAGCTGGTGCCCTCGTACTCGCCGGTTTCCGGGTGGCCGTAGTCGTAGGAGGTGCCGCCGTCGCCCTCGCAGTTCAGGCAGTCGGGGCAGGGTGTGTCGGTCAGAATCAGAGCCGGTCGGGGGCAGTGTGCGACCTGAATGCGCAGTCGGATCAAGGGTGTTGATCTCCTTCTGTCAGCCGTAGAACTTGTTCCGCTTGATGACGGCCTTGCGGATGTTGACCGTCGTCCTGCCGCCGGTGTCGCGGCCGGTGAAGACCTGTACGGCGATCCAGCCGCCGAAGATGACGGCGGCGAGGATGATGAGTTGGTGGATGAGGGCTGCGAGTGCGGCGATGACCGTGGTGAGCAGGAGCAGTCCGCCGCAGACCGCGCCGAACCCGATGCCTCCGAGGGCGATGTTCACTGCCGCGCGGGAGACGGGCGGCTTGGCGAGGACCGGTTCGGGCTTGGCGGGCTCGACGGCGTAGCCAGTGATGACGCGGCCGTCGGGCAGGACCACGCTTGCCACGGTCGGGATGTTGTCGGGCTGGACGGGAACGAGCGGCGCGGCGACGGGTACGGCAGGCGTGATCGGGGTCGGGTGGTGTACTTTCACGGCCCGCTCAGCGGACGCGTGGCGGGCGTGCTCGGGGTACATGCGGAATCCCTTCGGAACGTTGGTCAGGGAGGCGGGAACACCCCCTGCCGGGAGGCTTCTGGAGGGGGTTTCGGGGGCAGTGACCTGCGTGCCTCCCTGCCTCCCTGAACAATCATTTGTGCTGGTCAGGGCCAGGGAGGCGGGTCAGGGAGGGGTTCAGGGAGATCTCCCTGCCTCCCTGACCCGCGCGGGCGCGCCTCCCTCTACTCGGAGGCGGAAGCGGAATCGTCGCCGTCGCGGTTGGCGAGGGCGGCGGTGACGCGGTCGCGAGCGACGACCATGCGGCCGTCGGACTTGTACGGTTCGGCTCCTGCGTCGTCCAGGACGCGCTTGAGGTCGATGAACGACCACTTGCTGTAGGCGTCCTCGTTCAGCGCGACCAGCCGCGTGATGACCTCCTGTGTACGTACGCGGGCGTCGTTGCGCAGCACGGTGGCGATGTCGGCGAGCGGGTCACGCTGCTCGCCGCGGTCGATGGTGTGCAGGGTGGTGACGCCGTCGCGCAGGGCCTTGGCGCGGTCGGCGATCTCGGCGGCCGGGTCGTCGTCGATGAAGTGCGTGCGCACCGTGATGGACGACTGTCCCTTGGGCATCTCGATGCCGTCGGAGGCGACGACCAGGGTGCCCTTGTCCAGCCCCTGCCGCAGCAGGTGAGGGGCCGCGCCGTCGTCAACGGCCTTGTCGCCCAGCGCCATGCGCGACTGCGACTCGGTGCCCAGTACGAGGGAGGCGCGGGTGTGGGCGCCTTCGCGGACCAGTTTGGGAAGGTTCTGGTCGGTGGGGTCCTGGGTGCCCAGCCACATCAGCACGTCGACCGCACGCCCCTGGTTGTTGACCTTGCGGACGGCCATGAAGAACCGGGAGGTGGCCTTGGCGCCGCCGTAGGGCCGCTTCTGTTCGTCGACGGCGGGGCACATGAACGCCACCTGCGCTTCGTCCACGATCACGATGAGCGGCGGGAACGTCGCGGCCGGGTCGGTGCGGCGCACCTCGATGCGGCGGTTCATCTCGTCGACGGCGTCCTCCGCCATCTCGGTGACCTGGATGACGTGGTCGTCGGACGGTCCCTGGATGAGGACGTCGGCGATGCCGTCGAACATGGCCCAGTCCCCGACGCCCTTGAGGTCGCCGAGCCAGAACTGAACGGACCGGTCCAGCGCCAGCCACAGAGCGAGGGAGCGCAGGGAGGCGGTCTTGCCTTGGTTGGAGCGGCCGGTGATGAGCAGGTGGCGCTGGTACAGGCTCAGCTCAGCGGCGTCCCCTCGCAGGTCCTGCCCCCACGGAGCCTTCCCCGTCTTGTAGTTGGCGGTCAGTGTCTCGTCGGTGACCAGCGGAGAGGGGCCGATCGGCTCGTCCAGCGCGCCGGAGTCGGCGATCCACAGCCGCACCGTGCGGGCCGCGGCCGGGATGGTGATGAACACCTCGTGTTCGTGGCGGGTCAGGTTCTCCGCCAGCTTCCTGCGCCGGTTTTGCACCTCGATCGTCGACACCCCGGAGGGCAAGGTGACGTCGACCTCGACGCCGCACCCGGCGATGGTGATCGGGGACAGCATCGAGGCGCCGGAGTCGCCCATCTCCTTGATGGCGTTGCGCAGCGCGGGGACCCCGAGGTCCCTCAGGGCCTTGACCACGATCGACGGGGTGATCGGCTCACCCTCCCCGGAGCGGACGTTGGCAGGAAGCGCCCACTTCGGTGCGGCCTGCCGCTTGCTGCCGACGGCCCACAGGGCGAGCAGGGCGAGGAACGGGCCGATCGTGAGGGCGGGACCCCATACGACCTGCACGATGCGGATGAGCAGGGCGATGAAGTCGATGGTCGCGTTCAGCGGTGTGATCACGTCGGCCGGGTGCTTGGTGTTGAGGGCCATGACGACCCCGAGCGCGACCAGCACCCCTACGCCCATACCGGTGCCGACCACGAGACCCTTGGCGGCCTCTACGGGCGAGTGGAGCAGGTCCATACGGCGGTGGTGGCGGGCGGCGCGGAAGCGCTGCAACCGCTCCTCCCACTCTTCGGCCACCTCGTAGTTCCCGGCGGCCTCAGCGGCACGGAGCATGCGCTCGTAGCGGGCGCCGGTACGGCCGTCCCAGGTGCGGCGGGCCACGATCCCTGCCCCGCCGGCGACGTAGAGGCTGTGCCGGGCGACGGCGCGCGCGGCTGTCACGGTCCGCTCATCGGTCACGGCGCTCCGGACGGCCCGTCCGGAGCGCACCCACAGCGGCACGGGCGCGGGCGGCGCCGGGTCCGGCACCACCGTGAGCGTGGTCACGGGCGCCGTGCCGGCCGGAGGTTCGGTGTTCTTGTGCAGGTGAACGACGGTGTCACCCATGATGGGAAGGCTCCTGACTGCCCCTTTTGGGGCGGGAGTAGGGAGAGCCGGGGTGGCCGTGTCCGTGGAAAGAGGCGGCCACCCCGGCGTAAGGCGGAGGGGGGTTGGCTGGTCACCACCAGCCGGAGGACTTCTTCTGGGCCTTGGCGCGGGCGGCTTCGGTGATGAGCCGCTGACGCTCGCTGTACAGGGCGGTCAGCTCCGCGGTCAGCCGCATCTGCGCGGCGGAACCAGTGGCGTCCATCTGCTCCTCGGCCCGGCCGGTACTCCGGCCGCGTGCGGCCCGGTAGGCGCCGCCGGTCGCGGCACGGGCCATCGCGCGGCGTTCGCGGCCGTTCAGCGGCCACAACTCGCCCCGGCGGACCGCTTCGAGCTTCTTCGTCGTCGCCCGTATCTCGCGGTCCAGGCGGCGGATGTCGGAGGTGCTCAATAGGTGCTCCTCAGGGAGTCGGAGGGGTCGGGGTAGGTGCAGGGCACGCAGGTGCCGAGCGTGGGCGGGATGACGTAGCCGGCATCACGGCGGCACTCGGGGCAGGTGCGGCGGGCGGCGTTGGCTTTGGCCAGTGCCGCCCACCGGGCGGGCGTCATTGGCCGTACCGGCTTGGCCCGGTCGACGCGGTAGAGGTAGGCGACCAGCGGGCCCCGGCGGCGGCGTGGCCGTTCGAGCTGAGCGGCCACGTCCTGACCGCCGGGGCGCAGGCCGCGTGCCCGCAGTTGGCGGCGGGTGGCGTATCCGTCCGGGGCAAGGCGCCACCGGAACACCGGTAGCGCCCCCATCACACGGCCACGCGGTTCCATGCGGCCCGCAAGCGGACCTCAGAGGCGGAGTGGCCGGCCGCACGGAAGCGCTTGGCCATCTCGCGGTAGGACAGCGCCGGGGTCTCGCTGTGACGGATCTCGTCGACCAACGCGGCCAACGCTTGATCGGTGAGCCCGGGCGCCGCGTCCAGCGAGAGCGCCGCAACGGGCTCCGTGGGACCCCACACGGGCAGTTCCCAGCAGGGCGTGACGCCGGGCGTGACGCGAGCCGTCACGCTGGTCAGCGCCCTGCCGGTGTCCTCGCCGTCCCGCGCCGTCTCCAGCGTCGACCACGCCCGCGACAGCGTCTGAGCGGTCCTCGCCTGGACGCGTGCGACGCGGGCGCCGGCCTGCGTCACGGCCGTCAGCCGGGTCTCCTCGGTGACCGCCTCAGCCCGTAGCCGGGCACGGGACACGGCCGCTTCGTCCCGCGCCTCTTGCTGGATACCCCGGATCGCTCCGAGCGCGGCCGGGGTGAGCGCGGTCCGCTCCCACAACCCGTGAACCAGCCACAGCGCCTTGGCCGCAACCGGCAGCCAGGAGACGGCCAGCCACGCGCCGGCGAACTTCTCAGCGGTGAGCGCGTGCGCGACCAGGACGCCAGCGGCGGTGAGGCCGAAGGACCAGCCGACGGCGGTCACGATGCGGTTGTGGTCGCCCTGCGCGGCGAGACGGCGTTCGTAGGCGAGGGTGGCCAGCCATCCTCCGTCGATCCCCAGACCGACGACCAGGGCGACGGGCCACGGCATCGCCGTGCCCAGCCACATCACGACCACGGCCAGGGTGAGGACCATGGACACCGCCGTCATCGCCACGGCGGGTAGTGCGGTCTTGGCGCTCATGCTGCACCTCCGTCCGCAGTGGGCACGTCGGTGTAGCCGTGCAGGTGCACGTGTGCGCCCGCGTAGTCGGTCCACGCCGTCAGCACGCGCGTGGTGCCGTCGCCCTGTACGTCGTGTGTCACCTTCTCCGGCGGCACGGCAAGGGCCTCCCGCCATGCCTCGAACGCGTGCAGACCCTCGTGGAACCGCAGGGTCAGTCGTTCGGGGTAGATGTGGGACAGGTCGACGTTCGGGGCCGGCAAGTGTCCGAAGTCAGCGGCCAGCAGCCGCAGCACGCGCAGTGGTGCGGCCAGCCCGTCCAGCGTCAGCGGCTCGTTCATGCCGCACCCCCCGGCAGGGTCGCACCGACGGTGCGGTTGGCCAGGTCCCGCCGGGCGGTCAGCACCCGGTTGCGAGCCCGGCGGATGCGCCGCTCTTCCAGCTCGGACGGCGTCCGGTCCAGCGTCGTGATCTGCGCGTCAAGCAACTCGACCTCCGCGGAGATGAGCGGCATCTCGATGTCGATCGCGTCCAGCTCCGCGGCCGTCGGCTCACGGTCGTTCTCGGCCTGGTCGATTGCGGCCAGCAGATGGAGAGAGAGAATCCTCATGGGTCGTGGTCCTTTCAGCGGGACGGCCCACAGCGGCCCCGGGGTGCATCCCGGGGCCGCGCGCCGTTTTGGGGTTGGTCAGACGGTTGCGACGAGCAGTGCGGCGACCAGCAGCCACAGGTGGTGAAAGGACTGGTCCAGCGCGTAAGCACCGGTCCCGAGGTGCGCGGCGGGCTTGCCGTCGGCGGTGACCGGATGCGCGGGGTGGTTCGCGGTGCCGAGGTTGTAGAACTCGGTCTTACCGGTGGCCTTGGCCAGCCACGCCAGCGTGCTGCGGCGGTCCGCCCACCAGTGCGTGAGCGCGTCCACGCTCATCCCGGCGACCAGCCCGAGGGCCGACAGCTTGAGGCCCAACAGGGCGGCGACGGGCAGGAGTACGGCGAGCTTGGTGGCAGTCAGGGTGGCGGCGTGCCGGGCATCGGCCAGGCGGCCGATCCAACCAGGCAGGCCCTTGGTGGCCGACTGGTGCGAGGTCTGAACCCAGTGGTCACCCACACTGTGAGCGACGTATAAGGCGGCGAAGGCAGCTGCGAACGTGGCAGCAGCAGGCATGAGGACTCCTAGGAAGCGAAGGGATGTTCCGGCTCCCCTCAGCGCTGCTCGTACGAGACGAGCAGCGGAGGCAACCGGCGCAGCACCACAGCACTGCGAGGCCAGGTAGAGCGCGGCTTAACCGGTGCGCCGTTGCCACGGGGCACCGGTCCCGAGCCGGTTTCGGGTGCGTCATCGTCGCTGCTCTGACGCCAGCAGGGCGGCGCATACCAGGTGGCAGCCAAGGGGTTGACCTCCAGGGCTGTTCTCCAGAGCTGATACGCGGGACAGGACAGGTTCACCTGCCACGAAGTGGCCGCCGGCGGCCATCACCCGGGCCGTTGCGGGGACGGGGACTTGCACCCCGTCGACTTGGCACGCTGTTCAGTTCTCAAGGAACGACCGCTTCCTTCGAGCCTCTTCAGGGGCCCTCCGGGCGGCGTCGATCACGCATCCGTGCAGCCCAAAGAAGGGCCTCCGGGTCGCCTCCGCGTTTCCTTGGTGGTGACGTGTTCAACATAGGCAACCTGCTTAAGCAGGTCAAGATGGTTGGGGAGGTCGCTCAGGTTGGGCAAGTGGGTAGCATGGCGGCATGAGCCTCGACCCGAACGACGACCGCCCGCCGTACTTGCAGGTCAGCAGCGTGCTCCGCGCGGAAATCCTCACGAAGAAGTTCGAGCCCGGGAAGCAGTTGCCATCAGGGCCCGAGCTGGCCAAGCGATTCGAGGTGGCCCGTGGAACGGTGACCCGGGCGCTCGACATGCTCAGGGACGAAGGGTTGATCGTGACCCGCAAGGGATCCGGTTCCTTCGTGCGCGAGCGCACGGAGCGACCGGTCGGACTCCGGCCGCACCTGGAAATGGCGTTCGCCGACCCCCACGTCACGGTCGACTTCGCCGGATTCAGCAGCGAGACGTTGCACAGCGCTATGCAAGAACCTCTCGACAAGATCCGGGCTGGTCGACTCCGGCCCGAGTCGATTGAGGTTCGGCTTCTTCTGCCGGACACCACGGCGCCCATGGCGGTGCCGACACTGGTCGATGGGCTTGCGGACGATCCTGCACTTCGCGACAGGGCCCGTGACATCGCGCTGACGAATGCGGCCGGCATCCAGCATTCGGTTGAGGTGTTGGCCGAGCTCGGGCTAGTGGAGAAGGCGTCGGTGAACGTGAAGGTCTACCGAGCCACGTCGCTGTTCAAGCTCTACATCCTCAACCGCCGCGACGTGTTCTTCGGCTTCTATCCGCTGCGTGAGCGCACCATGGAGGTGGCGGGTGAGTCGCGCACCTTCTACGACGTCACGGGTAAGGACGCCACGCTGTTCCACCACGCGGCAGGCCCTGACGGTGAGTCCATGGGGTCGCAGTACGTCCAGCAGTCCACAAAGTGGTTCGAAAGCATCTGGAACACCATCGCGTACGAGCGTGAGGCATGAGCGCGGCCCCGGAGGGACTGGTCTCCATCCTCGCTCCCGTACGGCACGTGCTCCTCGACTTCGATGGCCCCGTGTGCTCGGTTTTCGCGGGTTTTCCGGCAGCCGATGTCGCACGGCGCATGGTCGAGCTGTTGTCGGGTCCTGATGGCCCACCGCCAGGGCATGAGGAGTCTGACCCTCTGGCGATGCTTCGTCGGATCGCTGACGAGCGGGAAGACTTGGTGTCCGTGGCTGACGAGGCATTGGCCCAGTTGGAGGCGGAAGCCGTCGACATGGCGCGACCCACGCCGGGTGGCTCGGACTTTCTTGAGGCGTGTGTGGCGAGTGGGCGCTCCGTCTGGATGGTCAGCAACAACGCCACGATCGCCATTGAACGTTACCTGGGTGCCCACGGGCTCGAACGGCTCGTTGCCGGTCAGTTCGGACGGGTGAGAGGTGAGCCGAAATCCATGAAGCCGTCCCCCCGGCTCCTCGCCGCGGCCATGGGGGCAGCCGACGCTAAACCGGGCGAGTGCATCTTCATCGGTGATGCGGTGCGTGACATCGAGGCCGCCCACGCCGCTGGCATGGAGGCGATCGGGTACGCGAACAAGCCCGGCAAAGACGAGGCATTGGCCGCGGCTGGAGCCGTAGCGGTGGTTACTTCGATGGATGACCTCGCCCGGGCGGTCGTGACCACGGCTGGATAGCCTGAGTTCGTCCGGTCCGCCATGACAGCAGTCGTTTACGGCAACATCGATAGACGGCCGTATGTGAGGCACCAGTGGTGCACTGCAGCGTTAGCGAAGCGCCCCATCGTGCAGGCGCCTAGCCGTGACCGCGAGAACCCGGCGAAGCTTTTCCTTGTTCTCGCCGTAGGTCTTGAGGGCATGGCAGTTCGGGCAGAGAGCAATCATGTTCCACGGAGCGTCGGGCCCACCCTTGCCGAGGTCGTGTACGTGGTCGACCTGCAGGATCGGCAAGCCTGCGGTGGTTCGTTCCTTGGGGTGGCCGGCGCACTCGGGGCTTTCGCAGTTTCCCTTGCTGCGCCTTATGACCGCGGCCCGAGCGCTGGGGTCGCGCACGTAGCGGTCGGCAAGCGTTGGCTTCTTCAGCAGGCCGCGTCGCTTGGCGTTCGCTTCTGCCTTTGCGGCCAGGCGCTTGTACGCGTCCTCGTCGCTCTCGGAGGTGTCTCGGACCTCGGGGTCTACGTCGCCGGGACGGTAGTCGTCCGTGTCGTCGTGCAGGAAGCCCTTGTCGGTATCCAGCGCGTTGAAGACCTCGGAGGGCCACGTGTCGCGCTCGGGGGAAGGCACGGGGGCCAGCACCCAAAGGAACTCGCGACGCCACTCGCCGTCGGCGCCAACGCCCCACCGCCGCCTGCGCTGCACAATCACGGCCCAGGTCTCAAAGCTGAATTGACCCTGATACGGCTTGTGCCAGTAGCGCAGCGGGCGGCCATCAGACTGGTAAGCGGCCATAAGCTCGTTGCCGTCGATGATCTTCTGGTCGCCTGTGAGGCCGTCGCCGACGTACGCGATCCAGTTCGTGTCCGGGATGTGTCCGTCGGCATAGGGCCCTTTCTCGTCCGAGAAGACGCTGAGGATGCCGTCACCGAGGCAGCCGATCCCCGCCATCTTCTGACCGCCGTAGGCCCGCCAGATGGCATCCCGGTCTTTGAAGGTCTCCCCAAGCAGCGGGCGCAGGCCGTCCGCCCATCTCCCGGCGAGCAGGCCATGAAGGCCAAAGTCTTCCAACAGCCCCTTGGGGAGGGGATGGAAGTAGCGCAAGATCAGCCCGGCGGCAGCCTCCGCGGCTGCGTCGGGATGTGAGCGCAGAAGTGCGTAGTCCTCCTCAGGAAGTCCGCCGTCCGGGTCGGTGCGGTTCAAGGACTCCACCGTCGGGCGCCGGCCCATGCTCGTGAGAGTGAGCTGCTGCCCGTGCTCGACGTTCCAGAGGTCGTCACGCACGAGGGCCCAGAAGGGGTAACGGGCAGCGTCCACGCCATCTTCAACCTGGGCGTACTTCTCCAGCAGTGGCGCCACTGCGTCGCGAACGGTCGACCAGGACCGCATTCGGGGAGCCCCCGCCGCGGCCTGCCCGATCGCCCACAGGAGAAGCACCGGACGATGCAGGGCCGCACCAGACTTACTGCGCCCTGGCCGTACATCCCCCACGCGCCGTCGAAACGACTTCGGTGGCTCGACAACTGTGAAGCCCTCACGCCTCAGCCACGCCACCGCATGCTTGAGACCGCCGCTGAACTCGGAGGGCTTGAGGGCGGTTCCGAAGTCGAACTTGTGGGCCACGCCAGCTATGGCCTTGGAGTCGTACTGCCGGTCCTCATGGATGAGGACGTACGTGGTCGCAGCGCGGTAGCCGTAGGTGTCCCGGAACGCCTCCGGACCGAGCTGGTCATGCTCTGTAATCGCCTGCAAGATGCCCGCTCGGGTGATCTCAGAAGGAGCCATGAGCGACACCGTAGATCACCGCACTGACAACGACCGCTGCGTTTTCTCGGCGGTGCTGGGCCGTCCCTGGGCCGGAGAAGGGGCTCGGCGACGTCCGACGACGACCAACCAGCCAGTTGAGGTGACGGCAGTTTGTGACCGCAACGTCGGCGCACATGAGCGTTCGTGTGCGCCCTTGGATGCATGAGCTGGGTCTCACGACGAGCTTGGTCGCAGGTAGGCGACATGGTCGGTCGAACACCATGTTCAGCGGAGAGAGTTTGCCCTGCAAGGTAAGCGGCAACTCGTCGGCGGCAGCTAGGAGCCGGGGCTTCAACCCTTGCCGCATGGCAGGCGATTGCCGCCGGTGCGGTCGAACGTGCCTGGGGGGCACCTCACGCTCTGGGGCATTGGCAACGTGCTCTGGCAGGCGATGCGGGGTTGGCTGTGAAGAATGAGCGTTCGCCTGATTAACGGCGTGAGCGCCTGCGACCATGTGAGCATGTCGACGCCTGGAATGCCTCTCCAAGCTGCACTCATCCCCGACTGCACCAAGCCGGAAGCCCACCATGCGGCCTATAGAAGCGCCAAGACCAATGACGCGATCTTTGTGTGCATCGCTCGTCAGGGACGGCACTGGAAGGTGGAACTCGACGCCTTTGCCAGCAGCAAGCCCATCGTCCCGGAGCAGGCGGTGACGGTCCTGAGGGCTGCGGCTGAAGCGTTGGTGATCGCTGGCACGGTGACGCAGGCCAACGTTGGGGCTGACTACATCTCCATGTGGCAGATCGAAAGTGAGAAAAAGGCGCGTGAGATCGCGGCCGCGTTCCATGCCGCTCTGTACGGTCTCCAGCAGCTACACATCGCTATTCCCGGGCCAGCGCGGTAGGGCTTGGGTCTGCTGCACGATCGGGTGACGTCCAGAACGCCTCACTCCTCAATGAGGAAGGCGACGACGCCCAGTTCCTCCTGTTCCTTGGCACTGACACCGAAAGCACCCCCTCGACGAGAGCGAGTTCGGCGCCGTCCGTTCCGTCGCGACAATCACCGAGCTCGGCTCCTTCATCCAGCAACCGCTCGCCACCGACGAATAGGCGGGTACCGTCCAGGTTTTCGGTGCCGTCAGGCCCCGGGCGGTCCATTGAAGTTGGTCCAG
Source organism: Streptomyces sp. YGL11-2 (assembly GCF_050054615.1). Taxonomy (NCBI): domain Bacteria; kingdom Bacillati; phylum Actinomycetota; class Actinomycetes; order Kitasatosporales; family Streptomycetaceae; genus Streptomyces; species Streptomyces sp. YGL11-2. The sequence goes on along the minus strand of NZ_JBNHIN010000005.1, from coordinate 81,307 downwards.
TCCGCCCAGCCCGCGTCAGGGTCCGTATCCAGCTTCCAGGTGGTGAACAGTCCCGTCTCGGTGGCGACTTGGATCTGCGGGCGGCCATCCGTAAGTCTCGCCGCACCCACGGTGTACGCGAATCCGGGCTGGGGGAACTGGGTCCAGTCTGCCCAAGCTGCGTCGGGTTCCGTGTCCACCTTCCAGGTGGTCCACACCTGACCATCGGTGTTGACGGCCACAATCTGTGGTCGGTCATCCATCAGGGACATACCCGCCACCGCTATCGCACCGCCTGGCGGCGCGGTGAACTGTTGCCACCCGGACCATGCCGCATCGGGGTCCGGGTCTACCTTCCAGTTGCTGAGCAGCGATCCATTCCCTGTCGCGCAGAAGATCTGCGGGCGAAAATCGGTCAGGTTGGCTGACGCCACAGAGGCAACGTCTGACGGGCCATCGAAGTCGGTCCAGTCCGCCCAACCTGCGTCGGGTTCCGTGTCCACCTTCCAGGTGGTGAACACTGTTGAACGGGTGGCGGCCAGGAGCTGTGGTCGGGCGTCCGTAAGGGACGCCGCACCCACGGTGACTATGTTGTCGAGCTGGGGGAACTGGGTCCAGTCCCCCCATGGCGCGTCGGGGCCCAACTGCCACGTGGTCCACACTTGGCCGATGCCATTGACGGCCAGGAGCTGCGGTCGGCCATCCGTCAAAGATGTAGTGGCAACCGTCAGCCCACCCTGAGGCGGCACGGAGAACTGTTGCCACCCGGACCATGCCGCATTGGGGTCCGTGTCGACTTTCCAGTTGCTGAACAGTCCTTCCACGGTCGCGCAGAAGATCTGCGGGCGCTGATCCGACAGTCTCGCTGACGCCACGGAATTCGCAGGCATGATGTGACTCCTCGTGTCGAGTTGCCGGTAGATTGTCAATGGAGAAAGCAGTGAACAGTCCTGCGAACCCCCGCTCCGCCGGAAGACGGCCAGGTGCGTATCGGTCGCTCTGGGGCACCCATCGACGCACACCCGGCCCCGGACGGCCTGTCTCGCAGTCCTGCTTCGATCCAGAGCCGCGAGATCCAGAGTTGCGCAGTCAGGCCCCGGGCAGGCCACCGAAGTTGGTCTAGCCCGCCCAGCCCGCATCGGGTTCCGTGTCCACCTTCCATGTGGTCCACACCAGGGCACTGGTATTCACGACCAGGATCTGCGGACGCCCATCCGGCAGCCGCGCTTACGCCACGGAAATCGCCGTCATGCGTGACTCCTTGTCGATCGAGAGACCTCTGAGGGCATACGGCCTGACCAGCACGCCAACGGGAGACAGCCGGGCGGGTGTGCATCGCTCACCTGAAAGAGGGGCCGGGGGCCGACAGACAGCTACCTGGCTGGCCCGGCTCAGAACTCAGAGCCCTCTCATTCACCATCCCGCTGCCCTGCGTGCTCCGCAACCCCGACCCGTCCGCGCGGCCACGACCTCCGCGTTGACAAGCCCTCAGGTGGAAGCGCCTACCGTTCGGAGACCAGGCTCAGACTGTCGAAACCTGACTTCACTTAGCCTCCGAGGCCCAGGTACTCGGTGACCTAGCGGCCACTCAGCTCTGACGGCAGTCATTGACGGCAACGCCGACGGACGCCGCCGTACGTGAGGCACCAGCGGTGCACTGCGATTTCGGTCGCGGGAAAGAGCCGCAAACGTCGATAGCGCGCTTGATCGAACTTACAAAGCAGATGTCGGCGGTTCAAATCCGTCTGTGCCCACCAGTCAGAAGACCCCTCGCCGATCATGGCGGGGGGTCTTTGACGTCTGGAATGGACATCAGCGACGGCGATCAACCGGACGCGGGTCGCCGCTTCGGGAGCCGGTCCATGTGCCTCACCGCCTCCCGCCGCGCGTCCTCCGAGACATGGGTGGAGACGTTCATGGTCACCGCGATCTGCGAGTGACCCAGGATCTCCATCACGACGCGCGGCGGGACGCCGGCGGTGAACAGCGGAGACGCACAGCAAAGACGCACAGCCGTGCCGGGCATCGTGCAGCCGGATGCGTGGCAGCCCCGCGGTCTGCCCCATCGGCTCGAAGGACCGGCTGAGGTTCCGGGGCTCGATCGATCGCCTTGAACGCGGCGTCAGGCGGACACGACGGGCGCGTCCCAGTCGATCCGGTACCGGTGCGTCCAGCCGAACATCTTCTCCGGCGTCAGGAACGTCCGCGTCGCCAGCGGCATCAGCAAGGCCATGATCTTCGTCGCCACCGGCCCCATCGACTTCTGGCTGTTGGTCTTCGCGGCCTGGGCCGCGACCTTCTCCACCCTGCCCCGCCTCAGTTGCTCGTACGTCGCGAACGCCGCGCCCGCGTCGGGGATGTCCCGCAGACACCGCGCCAGCTGCACCGCGCTCTCCACCGCGAGGGACGCGCCCTGTCCGGAACTGGAGGACGGCGCGTGGGCCGAGTCGCCGACCAGGACCATCCGGCCGCGGTGCCACTTCGGCACCGGAGGCAGGATCTCCAGCCCTCCGAAAGTGAGGAGTGCGTCGTCGCGGGTGCCCCGGAGCAGATCGCGGCCGGGCACGTCCTCGGCGTACTTCTCCCGCAGGATCCGCATCCATGCGGCCGGCGGCGTCGCACGGGCCTGCTCCGCGCTGAGCGGCTCGTCGTACGGCAGGTTGCCGAACCAGGCGGTGCCTCCGCCGGGCACCGGCCAGTAGCCGAGAAACGCCTGCTCGCCGAAAGCGAAGTACATGGTGTCCGGCCGTGCCTGAGGGACCTCCGCCTCCGAGTACGCGCCGAAACCGAGCAGGCCGGTGTACCGGGGGCCAGGCGCTGCCGGGTCGATCAGCTGCCGGACCGTCGACCGGATGCCGTCGGCCCCGACCAGCACGTCCGCGGTCACCTGGGTCCCGTCGGCGAACTGGGCGAGGACGCCCGCCGGGGTTTCCTCGACCCCGGCCAGCCGCTTGCCGTACACGGTCGGTACGCCCACCGCGGCGGCCCGCTCGCGCACCGCCCCGTACAGATCGGCCCGCCACATCACCTGGCTGGGTGGCAGGCCCGTCAGCCCGCCGAACTCGCCCATCCGCCGGCCCCGTCCGTCGGTCATCACCATGCGGTGGATCGGCTGACCGGCCAAGCCCTTGTCCACACCGACGACTTCGAGGGCGTTGAGCCCGTTCGGGGCGACCATCAGCATGCCGCCGAGGCCGTCCGCCGCCTTCTCGTAGCCCTCGTAGACGGTCGCCTCGATGCCCGCCCTGCGCAGTGCGAGAGCCGTTACCGGTCCGGCTATGCCGCCTCCGATGACGGCCGCTGTCCTGATCGCGCTCATGTTTCTGGCCCTTTCCCGCGCCTGGGTCGGATGTTCAGTGGCTGTGCGAGCGTGCCGGGTCGTCGACGGTCGGGTGCCCGCCCGTCCTGTGGGCGAGCCGCAGGTCCTCCAGATAGGCGCGGGAGCACATGGCGCTGAGGACCGCGATGCCGCCGCGGTGCACGCGGACCTCGCTGTCGGTTGCGACACCGGCCAGGCGGATCCGACGGGTGCCGGCGAGGGCCGGTGCGTCGGCGGTCCGGACCTGCGCGTCCTTGACCTTGCCGCGGGCGGTCCAGCGCAGGTCCCAGTGCTCGACGACGGCGTCGTCCGGCACCAGCAACTTGACCGTGGCGCCCTGGAGTTCCAGGCGCAGCTCGATGTCGTCGGGCAGGTCCGGGGAGCGCAGGTCGAGCACGGCCAGGCCCCGCCGGGCGCGCACCTGGATGTGTCCGGCGCGGGTCCAGTTGCCCAGCCGCTTGGTCACGGTGTGGTCGGCGTGAATGCGCTCGGTGGCGGCGGTCGTCTCCGTGCTGGTGGTGGTCATCTCCGTGGTCTCCGTCCGCTGGTGGTGCCTGCACTTTCCTGTTGGATAGATAGTTGCAGTGCAACTAGTCTCGTGTCAACTAGTTTCGCGGTGGGTAGCGTACGGACGTGAGCACCCCTTCCCAACGCTCCCCGCTGGCCCTGACGGTGCTGGCCCTGCTGCACTTCCAGCCGCTGCACCCGTACGGAATCCAGAAATTGATCAAGCGGTGGGGAAAGGACCAGGTCGTCAATGTCGGCCAGCGCGCGGGCCTCTACCGGACGATCGACCGGCTGCCCGCCACGGGTCTGGTCGCGGTCCGGGAAACCGGCCGCGACCAGCAGTACCCCGAGCGGACGGTGTACGAGCTGACCGACGCGGGGCGCTCGGCCATGCGCGGCTGGCTCAACGAGATGCTGGGCGTCCCGAAGCAGGAGTTCCCGCGGTTCCCCGCCGCGCTGTCCTTCGTCCTCATGCTCGCCCCGGAGGAGGCCCTCGACGCGCTGGAACAGCGCGCCGCGGCCCTCGCGCGGACCGTTGACGCGCACGACAGGTCCTTGGCGGAGCAGACGGAGGTCCACGGCCTGCCGCGGGTGACCACGCTCGAAGAGGAGTATCTGCGCGCGATGACCTCCGCGGAACTGGACTGGATCCGCGCCGTCACAGACGATCTGCGCAGCGGTCGGCTGAGCTGGACGCCCGACGAACTGACCGGTCTCGCCCAGAACATCGGGCAGCAAGCCCTGGCCGGCCAAACGCCCTCAAAGCCGGACCACGACTTACCGCGACCGCGAGCCGTGCACCACACCGCACCCCCGGGTCATGAACCTGGGGGTTCCGTATTTCCCGGAAGGGAGGCCGCCGCTTCAGCGGGATCGGTGGGGCTCCTTCACTTGCACCACCGATCGACCGCTACGATCCGGCGCCTCGAAGCCGTAAGTCAGCACCAGCCCACGGCTTTCCCAGGCCGCAGGGCCACCGCGACTCCGGCGCACAACGAGGAGGGAAGCTTACGATTGTCGGTCGCTCCGGCGGCGCTTCTGCGCGGCCATCCAGATGTCCTTCCGCCGCGCCGCTTCATACGCGGACGAGATCCGATGTTCAGGGATAACCACGGGCAGAGAGGCCAACTTCTCGTCCACGTGGAGGCCGTCCGCGACGATGGCCGACACGTGGTCGCCGGCAAAGTCGATGCGGGATGCCCCGACGATCGCTATGACCGGTTGGACGGGGACCGGCCAACCGCACCAGTGGCGAAGAACCTTGGACACGCGTTCCGCCTCTGCCGCGGCGATGCGCAGGTGGTCGGTGCTCCGGTTGTTCACACGGATCATGCGCTCCCCCACCCAGACGCGCGCTCCCGGATGATGCTTGGCGTTGACCGTGAACACGCCGGATGGCCCGATCGCCAAGTGATCGATGTCGGCGCCGCTCGGCCATTGGATCGCGTGCAGGACCTGCCACCCACGGGACTTCAGTCGCGCCAGCGATTCGCCGACCACCTGCTCACCGACCAAGCCGGTACGCCAGTCGTCAGCGCCCAGCGAAAGTCGAAGTCGCCTTGCCACCCAGCGAACGAACGCACTGCGTTCACCTTCGATTTGGCGCACCTTGTCGGCAACGGCAGCACCGGGAAGATTGCCGGCCAGATCGTTGTCCCGTGTCAGTGGCGGCAGGGAAGGAAGGGAAGGGATCGTTGAACGCGGTGTCGCACGAGGAGACTTCGGCTCGGGGGGACGAGGCGGTTTCGGCTCGGGGGGATGAGGCTTCGGCTCGGAGGAACGAGGGGGGTCAGGCTTTGCGGGCTGTCGGCGCCGCCACTCTTCGATCGCTTCGCGCGCTGCCGACTCATACTCATGGATCTTGATGGTGAATTTTCCGGTCTTGCAGTCGACCCACGCCACTTCCTCGCCCCACGGTCCTCCCAGATTGACGTACAGGCGATCCTTGCCGTACTTCTGCCAGCGATTCACAGACAGGTCGTCCATCCGCACCCCCCGAGCACCCACCGTGTCTCCAGGTCAGCACAGGTAACGCCCGCGAGGGGAGGGCTCGAATCAGCCATGATCGGTCCGTAGGGCTGTGGCAGGTTCCGCTACCTCCCGCGTACGCCATCGACCCAGGCGGAGCCGAGCAGACGCGGGCCGTGGCGCCCAGGTCGTTCGTACAGTGGCGCGCTCCACCTGGACGCCAGGGGCCAAACCCGTTCCACTGCGTGCGGGTTGACGGCGGACGGGAAGGCAGCGGTGTGTTGTGGTTCCCGCCGGAGGAGACCTTCCGACCGACTCCGGCCGTCCGACCCGGCAGCGGTCGCGTAGTGACCTCTATGACCCCAACCGGCCGATCTGTCCAGAGCTATGGATGAGAAGGCGACCGTCCCCTGGCGTGAGCCGCAGCGGGACCTGCACGTGTGACAGGCTGCGTGTTCTGGGAATCCGTGGGCAGCTGCTTTGCTTCACTGCTGCCTGGTGGCGGAGCTTGCGGCGCGGACGATGTGGGCTCCTGGCCGCTGTGGCGCGTTGGCAGGGGCGTCGAAATAGCGGGCGGCCAGGGCGCTCGGACCCAGGTCCTCGATCATCGTGAAGCCGATATCCCCCGAGGTCCGCCGCCAGTTGGTCGGCCTCGAAGTAACTCAGCCACGGTTCTCCCAGCGCAGCGACACGGGCCGCCCTGACGGCTTGTGCGGCGCGCTGGGCGGGCGGCAGGGTGCTGGGCGGGTCGCTGTAGTCGAACACGATCTCGGCACCGCCGGGAAGCCGAGCGGGAACGTCTGGCCGGGGCGGGAGGTGGAGCGGGTGAAGCGCCCCAGGAAGCGGTTCATGAAGCCGCCGGAGCCGAGCTGCGCTTCCAGCTCGGCCTCGTCGTAGCGGCCCTCGCGCATCCCGCGGAAGACCCGCCAGATCCCCGCCAGCGCACTGCGGTTGAGCGCGGCGATGAGGTGGAGGAAGGTCCCCGAGATCGTGGTGCCGACGGCGCCCGGGGTCTGGTGGTGCGCGACGAGTCGTTCAGCAGCGCGCCGGCGAGCCGGGCGCCGCCGGCCGCCAGAGCGGCCATCACGATGACCACGCTGGAGTGGCCGAGGGCGAACCAGAAGCCCACCGACACGAGCCGCTTGCCGTCGGTCGTCAGCTTGCGAGTGGTGTTGTCGATGGCGGCGCTGTGGTCGTCCTCGGCGATACGCGGCGGTTCTCGGCGGTTCTCGGCAGTCCTCAGTAGTCCAGGGAGGACAGGAAGGCGTGCAGTTCGCGGTCGAAGAGCGGGGAGTTCTCCAGATTGACCATGTGGCCGGCGGCCGGTATGCGAATCCTCCGGGCGTCGGGAACGGTGACCGCTATGGCATGGGCGTTGGCGGATATGTCGGAGGAGTCGAGGTCGCCGTCGAGGACGATCGTCGGCACCCGGATCTCGCCGAGCCGGTCGAAGGCGCCCACCTCGATGGGCAGGCCGGCGCCGACGCCGTCGGCATGCACCTCGACATTGGCGGTCGCCGAGGCGCGCATCCGCTCGCGGAAGCCGGGGTGCACGGCGGACGGTGCGCGGTGCGGCCCGTCCACCCACATCCGCAGGAAGTGCTCCACGTAGCGCTCCGCGCCGTCCGGTGCGCCGATCGCGGCGACCTGCTCCTTGATGTGCTCCAGGACGAACGGGTCCGTGAAGGCCCGGCCGCTGATCCCGGGGGCGGCGAGGGCGAGGGCGGTGACCCGGTCCGGGTGGGCCAGGGCGGTGTCGAGCGCGACCCGGGAGCCGTGGGAGAGGCCGACGAGGACGGCGCTCGGGACGTCGAGCGCGTCCAGGAGGGCCGCCAGATCGTCGTGGTTGGCCCAGTCGCCGGTCACGGTGGAGGAGAGGCCGTGGCCGCGGGAGTCGTAGCGGATCACGCGGAGACCGGAGTTGACCAGCCAGGCGAACTGCTCGTCCCACATGTGCTGGTCGAGCATTCCGCCGTGCAGCAGCACCACCGCGGGACCCGTGCCGGCCGTCTCGTAGAACAGCTCGCCGTCGTCGATCGGGACGGTGCCGTTGTCGATCTCGGACCAGGCGCTGAAGTCGTGGGTCATTCTCCGGGCCGTTCTGTGTGGGAGAGGGAGGCGGACGGGCGGGCGGCTGCTCGGTGTTGCGGGGTGATCGGGGCGGATTCGGCCGCCTGTGTCGGATCTATGTCGGTGGATTCCCTGATATCGGGATTGCCGCTTTCCTCCGAGGGAACGTGCGAGCCGTCCGCCAAGTGCCGGAATTCCTCGCCGAGCCGGTCGAGTACGCGCAGTGCGGTGCCGACGTCCGCCGGCGACAGGTCGGCCAGCCCGCGCCGCAGTTCCGCCGCCTCCGAGTCCTGTATCCCGCGCATCACCTCCGAGCCCTCGGCGGTGAGCCGGATCAGGGACGAGCGGCGGTGTGCGGGATTCGGGGCCGTCACCACCAGGCCCAGATCCGCCGCGTGGTTCACCCAGCGCTGCACCGGCTGCCGGTCCAGGTCCAGCGAGCGCGCCAACTGCGGGACCGTCCGGGGGCCTTGGGTGCGCAGCGCGTCGAGCAGGGCGTGCTCGCCGGCGGTCATGCCGGTGCCCCGCAGCTCGCGCTCCACGGCGCGCACGATCGTCCGGTGCAGCGGCCACAGGCGCCGGATGACCCCGTACAGCAGGTCCTCGACGGCGGCGGGCTCGGCGGCGTCCGTGCGCCCCGCGCCCTCCGGTCCGGTGCCCTTCCGCCCGGCGTGTCCCTGCTCGGTGCCCTCCGGCTCGGCATTCTCCTGCTTGGCACCCGCCCGCTTCGCACCCGACTGTTCGGCACCCGACTGCTCGGTGGTGCCCCCCTCATCGACACTCATGATGTCATGATGACACCGTTGATGTCGTTTGGGAAGGTCGTTGGCGAGGAAAGGAGTTGAGGAAAGGAGTTGACGGGACGAGAGGAAGGCGGGAGGCGGATGAAGGTCGGTGTGCTGCGCGCGGTGGGGGCGGCCACGGCGGTGTACGGAGTGGCCGTCACGGCACTGCCCGATGTGCTGGCGCGCCCCTCGGGGCTGGTGGACGCGCGCGGGCGGACGGCGGTCGCGACCCGGACCTCTCTGCGGCCGGTCGGCTGGCGGGACGCGGCGAGCGGGCTGGCCATGGTGCTGGCGCCCGAGGGGCCGGCGCTGCGCACGGCCGCGTGTCTGCGGATCGCGGCCGACTTCGGCGATGCCGCGCTGCTGGGCCTGACCCTGCCGGGGCGCGGGCGGCGGCGGAAGGCGGTGGCGGTGTCCGCGGGGTGGGGCGCGCTGTCGGTGCTGGGACTGATGGCGTCCGGCGGGCGGGGGAGAGGGGCGGAGCGGGACGGAGTGGGATGGGGGAGGCGGGGGAGGTAGGGGAGAAGGGGGTGGTGAGGCGCTGGGGGGCGGGTGCGCGGGTTATTCGCCCGCTGCCGGAGGCGCCTCGTCGGGGGCGAAGGTGACGACGAGGTCGGCGCGTTCGCGGGTGGTCGCGATCAGCCGGGCGTTGGGCTCGTCCGAGGTGCGGACGAAGTGCTCGGCGTCGGTGCGCGGCCGGCCGAAGCGCTCATGGCGGGCGATGAGCCGGCGGACCCGCTCCGGGGTGTCCAGCTCCATGTACCAGACCTCGTCGAGCAGTTCGCGGACCTGTGCCCAGGGGTCGGAGTAGAGCAGGAGGTAGTTGCCCTCGGTGATGACGAGCGGGATGTGCGGGGCCACCGGGATGCTGCCGGCGATCGGCTCCTCGATGCGGCGGTCGAAGGCCGGGGCGTAGACGGGGGTGCCGGACTCCCGCGCGCGCAGGCGGGCGAGCAGCGCCGCATATCCGGCGGGGTCGAAGGTGTCGGGTGCGCCCTTGCGGTCGGCGCGCCCCAGGCGGCGCAACTCAGCCTCGGCGAGGTGGAATCCGTCCATCGGTACGAGCACGGCCTGGCCTGCCAGCTCCGCCGCCAGATGCGCGGCGAGGGTGGATTTGCCGACGCCCGGCGGGCCGGTGATGCCGAGCAGGCGGCGTCGGGCGGGGGTCGCGGAGGCGGCGAGCCGGCGGGCTCGGGTCAGGAGATGCGCGGGATCCATGGTGGGTACATCGTGCCTGACGGACGGGCGGTCGGCGGAGACCGGGGGAGTTCACGTGCTCCGCCGCCCGCCCCGCCGGGCGGGCGGTGGTGCGCCATGCCGTATGCCATGCCGTATGCCAAGCGGTGTGCCATGCCGTTCGCCGCGCCGGTTCGTTGTGGTTGGCCGGGGCCGGGGCCGGGGCCGGGGCCGGGGCCGGGGCTGGGGCCGGGGTGGCTGTCCTGCACGGCGACCGGCTCGGCTTCCGGCAGGCCCGTCCGCGAGGGGTTCCCGGGCGCTGGCCGCTGGCCGCTGGCCGCTGGCCGCTGGCCGCTGGCCGCTGGCCGCTGGCCGCTGGCCGCTGGCCGCTGGCCGCTGGCCGCCGGGATCCGGGGCCAACGGGCAGCGGCCTACGCGGTGTTGAGGAGGGCGTGCGGTTCGCCGTGCGGTCGGAAGGCGCCGATCTCCGGGGACGGCCGGCGGGCGGTCCGGTGCCCGCCCGGGGCGGCGGTCAGTCCGCCGCGCCCAGTCGCCACAGCGACGTGACCTCGGCGGCGCGGGCCACGTGCAGCGGGTCGGAGGTGTCGCGAGCGCGCGGGTGCCGCGGTGTGATGTCGAGCCGGCCAAGGACGGTGAGACCGGACGCGGCGAACGCGTCGAGGAGTTCGGCGTGCGGACGCAGGCCGAGGTGTTCGGCCAGGTCGGAGAGGATCAGCCAGCCCTCGCCGCCCGGTTCCAGATGCTCCGCGAGGCCGCTCAGGAATCCGTGCAGCATCCGGTTGCCCGGGTCGTAGACCGCGCGCTCCACGGGGGAGGTCGGTTTGGCGGGCACCCAGGGGGGATTGCAGACGACCAGCGGGGCGCGGCCGGCCGGGAAGAGATCGGCCTCTACGACCTCCACTCGGTCCGCGACGCCCAGCCGTTCGGTGTTCTCGCGGGCACAGGCCAGCGCGCGCGGATCCTGGTCGGTGGCCACGATCCGGCGCACCCCGCGCCGCGCCAGCACCGCCGCCAGTACGCCGGTGCCGGTACCGATGTCGAACGCCAGCTCCCGGCTCGGCAACGGCGCCTCGGCGACCAGGTCCACGTACTCGCCGCGGGCCGGGGAGAAGACGCCGTAGTGCGGATGGATCCGGTCGCCGCCCAGGGCCGGGATCTCGACACCCTTCCTGCGCCATTCGTTGGCGCCGATGAGGCCGAGCAGTTCGCGGAGCGAGACCAGCGAGGCGGTCCCGGCGGGCGCGGACGCACCGGCCGGCTCGGGCGGGCCGTACGCCCTGGCGCACGCCTCGCGGACGTCCGGCGCGCGGTGCAGCGGGACGGCGAGGTCCGCGTCCAGGGGGACCAGCAGCATGCCCAGGATGCGGGCGCGCTGGTTCTGCGCGGCGCGGTGCAGGTGGAACGCCTGGGTGGGGTCGGCGGGCGGCGTCTTGCGGGGGCGGCGGTCGACCCGGCGGGCCATCGCGGTCAGCAGCTGGCGGGCGTTGTGGAAGTCGCCGCGCCAGAGGAGCGCGGTGCCTTCGCAGGCGAGCTTGTACGCCTCGTCGGCCCTGGTCCGGTCGTCCGCGATGACGATCCTGCGGGGTGGCGGGGCGCCGTTCTCGGAACGCCAACGGGCGGAACGGGCCTCGTCGGCCTCGGTCCATTCGACGACCGGTGGTTGGTTCACCGAAATGTGCCTCGCGTTAGTGGTTCGAACCCCCGCATCCCGGGCCGCAGCGGCGCGGTGCCGCGCCCGCCCGGAGGGGCGGCGGGGAGCGGGGTGGTGACGATCGACTCTACTCCGTGCCGGGGGCGGGACCTCTGCCCCTTTCCCCGCCGCCGGGCGCGCGGGGAAGGACGAGAGCACTGTCACATACCGCGCATAACGCACGCACGCGAACATATGGAGGCGTATCTGGGCACCCTTCCGGTCATCGCCGCCATGGACGGATCCGCGGACAGCGAGCGGGCGTTGCGCTGGGCGGTGCGGGCGGCCTGGCTGTCTTACGCGTCCGGGCTCCGGTGGGGTGCGGTGCCCGCAGCGCCGGATATGGCCGGACGAGCCGCATGCGCCGGACGATCCGTACGCGACGGATGGTCCGGTGGTCCGTACGCGTCGGTTGGCCGCCCGTGGGCCGTACGTGCCGGGTCGCCGCCCGTGGGGCAGCGGGCGGTGGCCCGGTAGGTCAGTGGGCGGTGGCCCGCCGCTCCGGCCGCCGCATGAGGAACGCGGCCACCGATCCGGCGACGAAGAGGGCGAAGACGGAGAGCGCGGCGCTGACCCAGGAGGTGCCGAGCCAGTGCCCGCCGAAGTAGCCGAGGCTCACGCTGTACGCGGCCCAGACGAGCCCGGCCAGCGCCGACCAGGGGAGGAACTCGCGGACCGTGCGGTGCGCGACGCCGGCGCCCAGGCTGACCACCGAGCGCCCGGCGGGTGCGAAGCGGGCCAGTACGACGATGCCGCCGCCGCCCCGCGTGAGCGCCGCACCGAGTCGCTCCTGGGCTGCGGCCAGTCGGCGGGAGCGGCCGATGGCCCGGTCGAAGCGGTCGCCGCCGCGCCAGGCCAGCCGGTAGGCGACCATGTCGCCGAGCACCGAGGCGGTGGCCGCGCAGAGCACCAACGAGAGCATCTCGGCGAGGTGGTTCTCGCCGTGGACGGACGTGGCGACATCGGTCGCGGTGCCGGTGCCGGCGGCCGTGGTGGCCGCGGTGATCACCAGGACCCCGCTGGGCAGGATCGGGACGAAGACATCGAGGACGACCGAGAGACCGACGATCACATACACCCAGGGGGTGCCGCTGAGGGACCCCAGGCTTTCCACCAACGCATCGCTCCCGGTCCGGACCCCGCCGCGACGTCGCTTGGGGCGGCAGGGGCGGCACTACAGCCATACAGCGTACGCCCGGCCCCGGCGGCCGGGCGGCCCGGGGCGGACTGTGTCCCTCCCAGGGCCACCGGGGTGTCGGGGCCGGGCGCAGGTCGCGGACGCGGGTGCGTCAGGCGGCGCTCGGCTCGCGCTCGGCGGCGAGCGCCGGCGCCCCGTCCGGCGCGCCGAAGAAGACGCGGTCGAGCGCCCAGGCGCCGGGGCCGGTGAAGAAGATCAGCAGGAAGGCCCAGCAGAACATCGCGGCCGCTTCGCCGCCGTTCTGTATCGGCCACAGCGCGTGGCCCGCGTGCATCGTGAAGTAGGCGTAGGCCATCGAGCCGGAGCTGATGAACGCCGCCGGGCGGGTGCCCAGGCCGGCCATCACGAGGACGCCGCCGGCCAGTTGGATGACCGCGGCGTACCAGCCGGGCCAGCTGCCCGCCGGGACGGTCGAGCCGTTGCCCATCGCGCCGCCCATGATGCCGAAGAGCGAGGACGCGCCGTGGGAGGCGAAGAGCAGGCCGACGACGACGCGGAAGAGCGCGAGGGCGTGCGGGGCCGCCTTGTCGGTGAAGGAGGTGAGGGGAGCGGACATGGGGGTGACTCCTACGGTTTTGTGGGGACGAAGTAACCGCTGGAGTGGAAGGTTAGGCCCGCCTTACCGTTACTTGCAAGTTCAACATCTTCTCTTTTGGGGAACTATTGGTCTGAACCAAAGCGGCCCATGGGGGTGGCGGAGACGATCGACGAGGCGGACACGACGGGAGCGGTGGCCGGGACGGAAGGGGCCTGAGGGGGCGGAGGGGCGGGCGGCCGCGGGCGCGGCGGCCGGGCGGCCGAGGCGCGCAACGCCGCCCGGGCCACCGCATCCGTGTCCGCCAGCGTGACCGATCCCACCCCGGGGCGCGCTCCGGCGGCCGTCACCCAGTGCACGCCCTCCGTCGGCACCCCGACCGCGAACCGCCGCGGATGGCGCCGTCCGTCCGCCTCGACGAGGTGGTACGGGCTCGGCGTCACGTCCAGTCCGCCGGTCTCGTAGCCGTCCGCGGTGTGCGGCCGGCAGCCGCCGTCGGCCAGCAGCCGGGTCAGCAGCGCGTCCCCGGTGCGCCGCAGGTCCGGCTCCGGGAGCCGGGCCTCTATCAGGGTCGTCGCCGTGATCCGTGAACCCGGGACGTCGGGGGACGAGGCCGTGAACCCGGGCGCCTCCGCCCCGGTGCCGATGCGGACCTCCATACGGGGGCCGACGACCTCCAGCACCCTCGCCTCGATGAGCGCCGCCATCTCCTCTATGCGGCGGCGCGGCGGCCCGATGGACAGGAAGGCGTTCAGCGGGGTGTACCAGCGGTCCAGGTGGTCGCGGCGGGACGTGCCCGCCAGCCCGCCGTGGTCGACGATCTGCCGCAGCTCGTTGCGCAGATCCCGCAGCACGTCCAGGGCAGCCTTCACCGGGCCCGACACGTTGTCCTGCCGGGCGTGTGCCACATCCGCCCGCAGATGGTCCAGCAGCCAGCCGCGGAAGTCGGCCCGGCCGGCGAACGGGCGGTCGGCGTGCGGCCGGGACACGCGGTCCCAGTCCCAGCGTTCGGCGGGCGCGACACCGAAGTCGTCCAGGGCGGCGGCCTCTTGGGGGCTGCCGTGCGCGCTGCCCAGGAAGCGCTCCCGGAAGGCGTCCGGGGAGCTGTCCCGGGAGCCGTCCGGGGAGCGGCGCGCCAGCAGCGCCTTGTAGTAGACCGCCTCCACCTCCTTGGCCACCAGCGGCCAGACCTCGGTGAGGAAGTCCGGCAGATCCCCGGAGACGGCCCGCTTGCGGAAGGCCGCGATGACGTCCGGGGTGAGCAGCAGCGGCAGATGGCGGCCGTGCGCGCCCTTCGCGTTGTCGCCGCGCGCGTGGTACGGGATGCCCCGCCGGGAACCCGCGTACAGCAGCGGCTCGCGGCCGGACGGCAGATACCGCACGGTGCCGTCCGCGCCGTGCACGAACCGGCCGCCGCGCCCCGTCGTCAGCAGCGCCATGTGATCGAAGAAGTTCAGGCCGAGCCCGCGCAGCAGCACCGGACGGCCCGGGGGCAGCGCCGCCAACTCCTCGGTGAGGTCGGCGGGGTTGGCGGGCGGCAGATACGGCAGCCCCTGCCCGGCGGCGTAGTCGGCGAAGCGCCGCTGCTCCGCCTCCGGGACGGTTTCCAGATGGCCCTGCGCCAGCACGACCGCGCCCAGGCCCGGCAGCGTCCGGCCGTCGTCGAGGGCCAGCGACTGCGCGCCGTCGGGGGCCTCGGTCAGCCGCACCGCGCGGGCCCGGTGCACGACCACGGTCACGTTCCGGGGCGCGGTCCGCACCGTGTGCCGGAACACCCACTCCAGATAGCGACCGTAGAGTGCCCGCCCCGGATAGTCGTCCGGCCCGACGTCGCACCCCTCCCAGGCGTACAGGCTCGGACCGTTGCGGATCGGCCCCGCGCACTCGACGCTGTCGTCGGTGAACAGCGTGACCTGCGACGCGACGGTGTTCATCAGCAGCTCGGACGGCTGCCCGGTACGCCACACCTGGCCCGCACCGGGCGGTGCGGGGTCGATGACATGGACGGTCAGCCGGACGCCCGGGGCCAGTTCGGGGGCCGAGGCGCAGATCCGCTCCAGGACACTCGTCCCGCGCGGCCCCGCCCCGACGATGGCGATGGACGGGCGGGCGGGGCGGTCGGCGGGGTGGTCGGCAGCCAAGAGCGGCTCTCCCAGGGGCGGCGGACGGCGTACGCGAGGGAGCGCGCGGCCATCGGGGGGTGGACGGCAAGCGTAGGTGCGCCCCATCATCACCGCCCGAGGCGCCCGCACGGCACCCCGATAGGCAAAAGATTCCGCCGATTTCGCAGGTGGGCGGCGGTTTGGCCGACGGCCGACGGGCGGCGAACCACACGCATCAACGCGTACGCCGGCAACCCGCACACGAGCGGAGAACCGGACGATGCCGGTATCAAGAGGTCCATTGCGGCGCCCGTCGACCGGCGCCCGTCGACCGGCGTCCGTCGACCGGTGCTCCCGGCCGGTGGGCGTCCAGCGTCGACTCAGCAGCCGTTGAGGAACTTCTGCAACTCTGCTTCCTTTTCGCCGGGTCCTTGTCGGCCTTGGACCGGTACCAGGACCGCGGCCGGACCCGCGGCGGTTGTGGCGTGAGGTGACGTGACGCGACGTGAGGCGACGCGACGTGACGTGACGTGCGAAATGCTTCGACATCGGAATCCCCGCGGCTCGGAGGGGAGTTGACGTGCGCTTGGGTCCGTTGTGGTGGGGTGGGGTTGCCGTGTGGCGGGCACCGGATATCAGGGTGGAGACATGGGCGCGTCAGATCAACGAGGTTCGCCGCGCGTCAGATCACGGAGGTCCGCTGCGCGTCAGATCACGGAGGTCCGCTGCACGTCAGGTCACGGGGGTTCGCTGCACGTCGGATCAACGAGGCCCTAATGAGGCCCTAAATGGGCCCTGATGAGGTCCTGGCGAGGTTCGCGGGGAACTCCCGGGAAAACCGCCGGGCTGGCGGGACGCCATACCGGCGCCGGAACTCTGGTGCGAGTGCCCGGCCCGCCCGTCCGCCTACAGTGAGCGCGTGCTCCTGCCGGTCAACGCCACCCTCGGGGTCGTTCTCGCTGTCCTGCTGGTCGCCGCCGTGGCCGTCGCCGCGGTGGCCCGTCTCGGCCACGCCCGGGCCATCGCCCTCGCCGGCCTGCGCGCGGCGGCCCAACTCGCCGCCGTCTCCTACCTCATCGGCTGGGTCGTCGGCGCCCTCCCCTGGCTGCTGTGCTTCCTCGTCCTGATGTTCGCGGTGGCGGTCCGTACGGCCGGCCGCCGCATCACCCGGAACCACACCTGGTGGTGGGCCGCCGTACCGATCGCCGCCGGGGTCCTGCCGGTCGTCGCCCTGCTGCTGCTCACCGGCCTGGTACCGCCGCGCGGCCTCAGCCTGATCCCGGTCACCGGCATCCTTATCGGCGGGGCGCTGACCGCGACCGTCCTGGGAGGGCGCCGGGCGCTGGACGAGCTGGAACTACGGCGCGGGGAGTTCGAGGCGGGGCTGGCGCTGGGGCTGCTGGACCGGGACGCGCGCATGGAGGTGGCCCGCCCGGCCGCGTCGGACGCACTGCTTCCGGGGCTCGACCAGACCAGGACGGTGGGACTGGTCACACTTCCCGGCGCCTTCGTGGGCATGCTGCTGGGCGGCGCCTCGCCCGTACAGGCAGGCGCGGTGCAGCTGTTCGTCCTGGTCGCGCTGCTGGCTGTGCAGGCGTCGTCGTGCGCGGTGGTGCTGGAGCTGGTGGCACGCGGGCGGATCCACCGCGTACCCTTGCCGGCAGCAGAAGGGGAGTAGCTCTTCGCCGGGATTGTCGACATACTGCTCAGCTCGTCTGAGCCGGCGCCCGGAGGCGCGGTAGGTATCGCAGTGCGACGCGGTACGTATCCCTACGCGCCAGCGAGACCTTCGGCCGCAGTGTTCGACGCTGCCGTGCCGAAGCGAACCCACTTCCCGGGCCCTTTGGTGCGGCCCGACCGATCGAGGTATCCCACCCCGTGTTCAGCCTTACCGTCGCCGCCATCGTCTTCGGCGTCATCTTCCTCGCCGAACTGCCCGACAAGACCGCCCTGGCGAGCCTGATGCTCGGTACCCGCTACCGCGCCTCGTACGTCTTCGCGGGCGTCGCCGCCGCCTTCCTGGTGCATGTCGTCCTCGCCATCGCGGCGGGCAGTGTGCTGACTCTCCTCCCGCACCGCCTCGTCCAGGCCGTGGTCGGGGTGCTGTTCCTGGCGGGCGCGGCCGTGCTGCTGTTCCGCAAGGGCGACGACGAGGAGGACGTGGTCAAGCCCGCCGACCAGGGCTTCTGGAAGGTGTCGGGGGCGGGATTCATGATGATCCTGGTCGCCGAGTTCGGCGACCTGACCCAGATCATGACCGCCAACCTCGCCGCCCGCTACAACGACCCGGTCTCCGTGGGCATCGGCGCCGTCCTCGGCCTGTGGGCCGTGGCGGGGCTGGGCATCCTGGGCGGACGGACGCTGATGAAGCGGGTGCCGCTGCGGCTGATCACCAAGATCGCCGCCGCGCTGATGGCCGTGCTCGCCGGCTTCAGCCTGTACGAGGCGGCCGCGGGCTGACGGGCGGCGGTATGCGACCCGGTACCGCGACTAGTTCGTGACGTGGACGGCGATCGCGCCGTCCGGCAGGGCCTCGATACGGATCTGGGTGAGGTCGCGGACCTGGGCGGTGGGGGCGTGGACGGCGGCGCGGTCGCCGACGCCGACGACTCGCATTCCCGCGGCCCGGCCCGCTGCGATGCCCGCCTCGGAGTCCTCGAAGACCAGGCAGTCCGCGGGCGCGAAGCCCAGCTCGGCAGCGCCCTTGAGGAACCCCTCCGGGTCGGGCTTGCTGGCGCTCACGCTCTCCGCGGTGATCCGTACGGTCGGCATGGGCAGCCCCGCGGCCTGCATCCGGGCGTCGGACAGGGCGATATCGGCGGAGGTCACCAGGGCGTGCGGCAGTCCGGCGAGGGCGGCCATGAAAGCGGGCGCACCCGGCACCGGCACCACGCCTTCGGTGTCGGAGGTCTCCTGGGCCAGCATCCGGCGGTTGTCCGCCATGTTGAGCTCCATCGGGCGGTCCGGCAGCAGCGCGGCCATGGTCGCCCAGCCCTGGCGCCCGTGAACGACCTGGAGGACGTCGTCCGCCGGGAGCCCCTGTTCGGTTGCCCAGCGCCGCCAGCAGCGCTCCACGACGGCCTCGGAGTTCACGATCGTGCTGTCCATGTCCAGCAGCAGGGCGCGGGCTATGAGCGTGGTGGTGGCCGTCATCGGCGGGCTCCTGGGCGCTGTCGCTGGCGGGACGGTGAACGGTGGAGAGAACACAAGCGGTCCCGCCCGCCGGTCAGGGAATGCGGGCGGAACCACTTTGTTCCTACACGATACAAAACTACATGGGGGACCGACAAGCCACCCCGGTCCAGGACGGCCATGAAGTCCGTCACGGCACCCGGGCGAGGTGCGTCACGGCACCCGGGGCGCGGCACGGTCGCGAGGTGCATGGAGGCGTCCCGCGACCGGCCGGGAGACGTCGCGGAGCGGCGGGCGGCGCGCGCCCCGATCCGTCACGGCACCCGGGTGTGCGATTCGAGGGACGCCCGGGTCGGCGCCCCGTAGACCCCGTCCGGGTCGCCGCGTACCCCGTAGGTCTGCTGGTAGCGCGCTACGGCGTTCCGTACCGCCGTGCCGTACTGGCCGTCGGTCGGACCCGCGTAGAGCGCCAGTTGCCGCAGTCGCCCCTGGAGGTCGGCGACTTGCGGGCCGGTGGAGCCCTCGCGGAGCACGATCGGACCGGTGGGCGGGGCGCTGGGGGAGCTGTCGCCGGGACTGTCCGTCACGCTGCCGGATGCCCGGACGGGGGCTTGGGAGCTTGGTGCCGGCGCGGTCTCGTGGGGTGTCACGGTGGTCGCCGGGGCTGTGCTGCGTGGGGTGGCCGAGGCGGGGGCGGAGTGGTGGGCGTTCGGTGTGGGGGAGGCGTCGCCGTCGTCGGTCGGGAGGGACGCGGTGGGGGTGACGGCGCCGCCGTCGGGCGGGGCCGCCCGGTCCCGCCCGACGCCCGGCAGCGCGTCGGTACCGACCAGGATCGCGGTGGCGGCCACCGCGGCTCCCGTAACGGCCAGAACGGCGGGGAGCGCCCGCCGACGGCGTCCGGAGGGGGCGGCCGGGTGCGGCGCGGGCGGTTCGGGGGGCGGGGACGAGGTGAAGGTGCGGGAGGTCGGGCCGGCGCCGCGGTGCGCCAGGGAGGGCGGTGCCCCGGAATCCGGGGGGCCGGGAGGTGGCGGAAGGGGAGCGGGGGCGTCCGGTGCCACCCCGAGTAAGCCGTCCAGGTCGTCCAGGTCCAGGCCCAGGTCTTCCAGGCTGTCGCGCCCGCCGCCTCCGCAACTCTCGCCGTCCTCGTAGGCGGCGTCCGTGGCCCCGTCCTCTTCCGGGTCGCCGCCCTCGCCGTCCGGTAAGGACACATAGGGCCGGATCCGCAGCGGGTCGAAGTCCGCCGCCTCGGCTGCCGCGCACAGGCAGGTGGGACGGCCGTCGCTGCGTGCGGGGGCTAAGCAGTGCGGGCAGGCCGATGCCGTCACGGGTGGTCCCCTCTCTCTGGAGGCTCGCGCCGGCAGCCGATTATTCAGAGCCCGCAGGCGTCCGCGCAGGCGCTCCACGACATCCGCAGGGTGTACCCCAGATGTCTTCCAGGTGAACGTCGATATCCAGGGCCTCTCGGCGGGCCATATCCGTGGTAACCGCCCAGGATGGGAGAAAGGCCGGCGGGTGTTCCCGTACGGGCAAGGACGTCCGTGGACGTCGGACGCCCATGGACGTCCCGGAATCGCTCCGACGGCCGGAAGGCAGCCGAGCCCCACGGCCGTAAGAGAGCCGGAGAAGTACAGAGCCGGAGAAGTACAGAGCAGAGGAAGTACAGAGCACAGGAGGCACAGAGCAGAGGCAGAGGAAGCACGGGGCACAAGAGGCACAGGGCAGACGAGTCACACAGCAGAGGGCCCCACACCAGCCACCAGACACAGGCCACCAGACACAGGCCACCAGACACAGGCCACCAGACACAGGCCACCAACCACCAGGCACCAACCACCCGCCAAGGACCACCGGACAACGCCGAAGGCCACCAGCCGAAGACCCCAAGTCGAAGACCCCAAGTCGAAGACCCCAAGCCAGAGGCCATAGCCCACAGGCAGAAGGTCAAACGCCAGAGGTCACAGCCCAAGGGACGAAGCCCAGCGGTCAAAGCCCAGAGCCCAGAGCCCAGAGCCCAAAGGTCAAGGGACAAGAGGGAGACGCTCATGGCGCAGGACACCAGCGCTCCTGCCGTTGCCGGCGAGGGACGGTCCCGGCGTGCGGTCCTCGTCGCGATCGGCGCGCTGTTGCTCGGCTTGCTCATCGCGGCGCTCGACCAGACCATCGTCGCCACCGCGCTGCCCACGATCGTCAGCGATCTCGGTGGGCTCAACCACCTCTCCTGGGTGGTGACCGCCTATCTGCTGGCGTCGACGGCCGCGACGCCCCTGTGGGGCAAGCTCGGTGACCAGTACGGGCGCAAGAAGCTGTTCCAGACCGCCATCGTGATCTTCCTGGTCGGCTCGGTGCTGTGCGGGATCGCCCAGAACATGGGGCAGCTCATCGGCTTCCGCGCGCTCCAGGGCCTGGGCGGTGGCGGTCTGATCGTGCTGTCGATGGCGATCGTCGGGGACATCGTCCCGCCCCGCGAACGCGGCAAGTACCAGGGCCTGTTCGGCGCCGTGTTCGGCGGCAGCAGCGTCCTGGGGCCGCTGCTCGGCGGGCTGTTCGTGGACCATCTCAGCTGGCGCTGGGTGTTCTACATCAACGTTCCCATCGGGGTGATCGCGCTCGCCGTCATCGCCGCCGTGCTGCAGATACCGGTACGCCGCACACCGCACCGCATCGACTACCTCGGCACCGCCCTGATCGCCGCGGTCGCCGCCTGCCTGGTCCTGATGACCTCGCTCGGCGGCGTCACCTACCCCTGGGGCTCGTGGCGGATCGTGGGGCTCGGCGTGCTCGGTGTCGTCCTGCTGGGGGTGTTCGTCCTCGTGGAGCGGCGGGCCGCGGAACCCGTCCTGCCGCTGCGGCTGTTCCGGATGCGGACGTTCACGCTGACCGCGATCATCGGCTTCGTCATCGGCTTCGCGATGTTCGGATCGATGACGTACCTGCCGACGTTCCTCCAGGTCGTGCACCGGGTCTCCCCGACCATGTCCGGTGTGCACATGCTGCCGATGGTGCTCGGCATGCTGATCTCCTCGACCGCCTCCGGGCAGATCGTGTCCCGTACGGGTCACTACAAGGTCTTCCCGATCGCGGGCACCGCCGTGGTCACCCTCGGACTGCTCCTGCTGCACCAGCTCGACCCGTCCAGCGGCGTCGCCCTGACGAGTACCTACTTCTTCGTCTTCGGCTTCGGGCTCGGCCTGGTCATGCAGGTGCTGGTCCTCATCGTGCAGAACGCGGTCCCCTACCAGGACCTGGGGGTCGCCACTTCAGGAGCGACGTTCTTCCGCTCCATCGGCGCCTCGTTCGGCGTCTCCATCTTCGGCACGATCTTCACCAACCAGCTCGGCCCACGGATCGCCGACGCCCTCGCCGGAGCGCAACTCCCGCCCGGCATCACGGCGTCGAAGATCGCCCAGGACCCGCGGGCCGTCGCGCAGTTGCCGCCCGCCCAGGCCGCCGGCGTCCTCAACGCCTACTCCCTCTCCATCACCGACGTCTTCGTCTACGCCGTCCCGGTCGTCCTCGTCGCGTTCGCCCTGGCCTGGTCCCTCCGGGAGGAGCCGCTCCGCAGCAGCGTCACCGCACCCGACACCACCGAAGTGCTCTGCTCCAACCCCGTCGAGCGGTCGTCCCACGAGGAGGTCGCCCGCGCGCTGTCCAAACTCGGCAGCATGGAGGGCCGCAAGGACATCTACGAGAAGATCACCGCACGGGCCGGCCTGGACCTCAAACCGGCCGCCAGCTGGATGCTGTTGCGCATCTACCGCTACGGCTCGGTCGAACCGGCGCTGCTCGCGGACCGCACCAGCGTGCCGCTCGGGGTGGTGGCCGAGGGAGCACGACAGGTCGAGGAACGCGGCCTGGCGCAGCGCGAGGGGCTGACGCTGCTCCTCACCGACCGCGGCCGGGAGGTCGCGGACCGGCTCTCCGAGGCCCGTCAGCAGTCGCTGGCGGAGATGCTGGGCGACTGGTGGACCAGGGACCGGCCCACCGACCTCACCGAACTCGTCCGGGAACTGTCGGCCGAGCTGTGCGGTTCGGACGCCGAGGAACCGAGCAACGGGGACGCCCGTCAGCCGGTGTCGCGCACGGCACAGCGCACGCCCCGACCGCCGGACATGGCGAAGTGACCGGCAGATCGGGCGGCGCGCCCGAAGACACGCCGCCGAGGCAGGAACCCTCTTCCCCACCCGTCCCCCTTCTCCCCGTCACCCGGTCCCCCAACTACCCTTCCGCCAGCCTCTTCTCGAAGAAGATCTCCGCGTAGACGTCGTCGTGATACGGGTCGATCTCGACGAAACCGTGCCGCCTGTAGAGCGCGACGGCCTCCGTCAGGTCGAGCCGGGTGTCCAGCCGGAGCCGCTCGGCACCCATCCGCAGCGCGGCGGACCCGGCGGCGCGCAGCAGCCCTCCCGCGGCGCCCCGACCGCGCTGGGCGGGCCGTACGAACATCTGCTTGAGCTCGGCGGTACGCGCGTCCAGCAGCCGGGTGCCCACGCATCCGGCCACCTCATCGCCGTGCCGGGCCACCAGCAGCACGCCGTTGGGCGGCATCAGGTCGGCGCTGGGGTACTCCGCCAACCCTTTGTCGATCTCCTCGGGCGTCGAGTGGCGCCCCTCGTGGAGCGCGAAGTAGCGGTCGGCGACCTCGGTGTAGTACTCGCGCAGCAGCGCCCGCGCCACCGGCGAACCGACCGGCTCGGCGGAGACCGCCCAGGGGCGGGGGAGAGGGGCGGCGACGGCGTCGGTCATGCCGACATTGTGACGAGAGCGGCGACGCCGGACGCAAGGGATTTTGTACGGGAACGGCCGTACCCCGCGGCGGAGTGAACGCCGAGAGACGAGGCGATCGGTCGGGCTGGCAAGCAAGCCATTCCAGTGGGCTGTTGAGGAAGATTCCGGTGCGGCGCACCTGCCGTTGACTGAATGGCCGAATGGCCGAATGGCTGAAGTGGCGGCCAACCACGCACTCGAAGCTTTGACGCGACCGCCGTTCGTCAACACAACAACCGGCCGCCTGTGTTGCCAGGCGGCCGGTTGTTGTTTACGGAATGAGCGCGGCAGAGTGCGCCCCCGCTGTCAGGAGTTCTTGGGGGCGGCGTGCTGAACGACCTCGAAGGACCACAGCGTCGAATCGGTGGCGGCGGGCTTGGGCCGCTCGGCACCCTGCCCCTGGCCGCCCTGGTGAGCCGCCTTCATGGGCCCCTCCATCCACGCCTGGAAGGACTCCTCGTCACGCCACCGCGTGTACACCAGATAGTTGTCGGTGCCTTCGACCGGGCGGAGGAGTTCGAACCACTCGAAGCCGTCCGAGCTCTCCACCGCGTGTGCGCGGGAGGCGAAGCGCTTCTCAAGGGTTTCCCGCTGTTCAGCGGGGACGGTCAGCACGTTGATCTTTACCACGCTGGGCACATGACACCTCTCGCAAACCGGACGCCTGACTGGCGCCGTAATCTGGACCAAGTGCGTGCAGTCTCCTACATCAGACAGTCAAAGCGTCGTGAGGACGATTCCCAGGCCAGTCCCGAAGCCCAGCGTGAGAAGTGCGAGGCGCTGATCACGGCGAAGGGTTGGGACCTGGCGGGAAGCTTCGCGGACGTGGGCCGCTCCGGCTGGGACCCCAACGTGGAGCGCCCCGAGTTCGAGGAGATGATGACGGCTGTCCGGGCGGGGCACGTGGACGCCGTCGTGGTGTTCGCCCTCTCCCGACTCACGAGCGGAAGTCGAGCACGGAGGGCGCGGCGGCTCGGCGGAGGCGGGCGTCCAGGCGGAGGCCAGAGGGACGGCATCCGGGGGAGTTGGGGTAGGGCGATGCGGGGGCTGCACTGCTCCTGAGCAACCGCCCCCGATCGGGGCGCCGAGTGGGGTTGCAAGCGCGTGTGGTCCCCGCCGTGCCCGAACTGTCAGCGCGTTACTCCGGCCGCACCTGCTCGGCTTGCATGCCCTTCTGTCCCCGCGCGGCGACGAAGCTCACCTTTTGCCCCTCCTTCAGGGACTTGAATCCGTCCGATTCGATCGCCTTGAAGTGCACGAAGAGATCGTCACCTCCGCCGTCCGGGGCGATGAACCCGTATCCCTTGTCGTCATTGAAGAACTTCACAGTGCCGCTCTGTCGGTCAGTCATGAGCACTCCCTGAGTCACGCGCGAGCGGTGGTGTCCCGCGGCCGTCGCGCAGACGATCATGCCGCAACCAAAACGGCATGTAAATGGGACCTCACAGTGCGTAGTGATAGCTCAGGCCCTGTTCGGTCGCCGTCCGTCCGGCGCCGGTATTTCCCCGCCTCCATCGGCTCGGGGTCCGCGGAGGCGGGGAGACGCACCGGAGAAGGTTGCGCACTCAACAGTCTTACCTGGGGTGAAGCACCTGGCATCTTCGCGCACTGTTTTCGTGGACCGATTGGGTGCGGATGCGGGCGCGGCGGCTCGGCGGAGGCGGGTGTCGAGGCGGAGGCCGGTGGAGCGGTATCCGGGGGAGCTGAACTGAAGGCGGCCGAGTGTGGCGACGGACGCAGCTTGCTGCCATGGGTAGGCCCGGCGTTGTACAGGCCGCGTCCGGTGCGGCTGGGACTGCCCGCGGGCCCTCAGCCGCCGAGGCCGCCGCCGACGCTGCCCAATGCCTTCGTGATCTGGCCCAGGTCGATGTTTTTCATGAGGGCGCCGATGTCGATGCCGCCGCCCGGACTTGCGGCTTGGGCTGGTGCGGCGAGGCCGATGGTGAGCAGGGTGAGCAGGGCGGTGGCAGTGAGGGTGCGGAAGGTGCGCCGCATGGCAGGCCCTTTCAGTTCGTTCGCGGGTAGCGGCGACATGCGCACGTGACCGCGTGGTCCGTTGATCAGGGCGCCCTGGGGTATTTCAGATCTGTCTAAAGGCTTTCCCGTCCGTCATTCGGGCGAACGTCATGCCACCCGAACGTGTCACGGCCCCCAGTTGATGGGGGGGCGGCGCAGGAGCTGATGAGCCCCCTGGGCTGGGCCCCCTGTCGCCCCGGACGGAAGACCGAAGCGTGATAGCGGCTCTGCTTCTGTACGGGTTCCAAGGTCGCCTGGGCCCCGTCGGTCACAGTCAGAAACGCTGTGACCTGGGGAGATGAGGTCAAGGAGGCCGTCGGTAGACGCACGTAAGGGCCCTTTCGGGGCCTTGTTCGGCGCCGGCGAGATCCCGATGCTTGGGCTCTTGCGTATCCGTCTAACCGAGATAAGGCGCGGATCGCTGCTCCAGATGATGCTGAATCCGGAGGCGCTGAGTGTGGTGCATGGGGAGGGCGCCCAGCTCTCCCGGGGCGACGAATCGGAGTTCTGTGCTCTCGTCGGAGATTGTCAGTGTTCCGCCCACGATGCGAGTGGTGAAGCAGACGTTGAACTGGCGGCGTACCTCCCCGTCGCTGTAGGCGATGACGTGTTTGGGGTCCGTGTAGGTGCCGACGAGACCTGTGATCTCGACGTCCAGCCCGGTCTCTTCCTTGACCTCCCGTACGGCGCAGCCGGGCAGGCTGTCGCCCATGTCCATGCCTCCGCCCGGCAGGGCCCACAGGTCGTTGTCTCGTCGCCGCTGGAGCGGGACGTGTCCCGACTCGTCGGTGACGACGGCAGAGGCGGCGACGACGAGACTGTTGGGCTCGGGCGCGTGGGGTTCCGTGGGTCCGCGCGTCGATGCCGGGTACCGCGAGCAAGGGTCGGTAGTGCATCAGCGCCAGGCGACGACGGGATTCGATGCCGTGCCCGAATTTCTCTTCTTTTCCCCGCTGTTGGACGTTGTCGCTGTCGGCGTCCCCGACGGCGATGCGGACGCTGCACCCCTCCGCCGCCCGTTCCCGCAGAAGGTCGTTGAGCCTGGGGTACGCCTCGTGCAGGAACACGGTGGCGTACACAAGGATGTCGATGTGTTCCCGCGCTGCCGCGAGGAGATCCACGAAGACCGAGACGGGCAGGTCTGCGCGCTTGTCGTACAGCGCGACCAACTCAGGGCTCACCGCTCGTGCTGCCCGTGCCTGGCGCAGAGATGGCCACAGTGCATGCACGTCTTCCCCCAGGCTCTCAGCGGCTTGCAGCGCCGTGACTCGCCGTGGGGTGCGTCCGAGGTTGACCCAGCGCTCAACTGACTTGGTATCGACCCCGGTTGCTTCGGCGAGCGCGGTGTGTGTCCACCCGCCCGCAACCATGGCGGCCCGTTGCGGGTCCTGCCGGTCCTGTGGGGTCAGCGGAGGGGTGGTGGGATTCGTACCGGGGCCGGTGGGGTGGCGCGGTGGCGGGTGCGGTGGGCGAGGGGCAGGGCGGTCGCCGCGGTCAGGAGGAGCAGCACTCCGCCGACCGTGGGGATCCAGAGGGGGATGCCGCCGACCTTCAGGAGGGAGTAGGCGTAGGTCACCCGCTGGTACGGCGTGTCCGCGGTGGTGCGGCGGAACTCGTGGTCGCCGCTGATGCGTTGGGGCTGCGGGAAGCTCTGGTCGAGGGCGGTCAGGAAGGCCGGGCCGGTGCCGCTGAAGTCGCGTACGGCGCCGCGTGGCTGGATCCGTCCTGCGTACAAGACCTGGGGTGCGGCTCCTCCGATGGTGCTGAGTGGCTGCATCCGGTGTGGCGCGAGTAGGTAGAGGCTCAGGGACTGGGGTGTCCGGGCGAGGCGGGAGAGCCGCATGGGGTAGACGAGGCGCTCGCTGGGGAAGGAGAGCCGCAGTGGATCGAGGGTGCCGGTGAGGTAGGCGTGCCGTTCGGCGGGGGCCAGCCGGATCGCCACGTACTCCCAGCGTTGGGTCACGTACGGACGGAGTTCCGTGGCGAGCGGCGGGGGAAGCCGAAAGCCGTTGGTTTTGAGCCAGTTGCGCAGGGCGTCGGGGTCGCTGGCGGTCAGCCGGGCGACGTCGAAGGGGCCCAGGCGCTCACGGCCGACGACACCGACGCCCGGGGCCCTGGCGCCGGGGGCCGGGGCCGTGGCGCCGCCGAAGCCCGACGCGAAGGGCCAGTCGCCGCTGCGCGGCCAGAAGTAGCTGCGGTGTTCGGTGACCGGTTCGGTGAGCCGGCCGAGTTCGGTGAGGAGTGCGGGATCGCCGAGCCGCACGGTGGCGCGGTGCGGTACGGGCATGATCCAGGCGGCGTCCGGGGCGGTGCCGTCGACGGTCAGACTCATCGTGATCTGCTCGGTCGTGCCGTCCCAGCGGACCGCGGACGTCTCGTGGTGCACGGCCATGGTGGCGTTCGGGCCGTGCACCATCGCCCCGCAACCGCAGGCGTACGCGGGCCGGGCGAGCCAGCCGAGTTGCACGGCCAGCAGGATCAGCACGATGCAGAGCGCGCGCCGCCGGCCGCCGGAGGCGCGCTCCGTGCCCCCGGCGCGCATTCCGGCACCTGCCCCCGCGCCGGTTGTGGCGCCTGCCGCCACGCCCATGGTGGCCCCCCGTTCCCCGTGTGCCGATCCTCGCGATCGGCAGGGTCACAGACGGGCGGTGCGGTGTCCTCGGTTCCCCCCAGGGGCAGGGGCAGGGGCAGGGGCCATGGCTGGGGTGTCGTCGGCGGGGGTCGACAGCCCGGCGGGGGCCGCCGGGCTGTCGGGTGGCTCAGTGGCCCGTCGTGGCCCCTGCGAGTTCGCGTGCTTCCTGTTCCGTCTCCACGGCCGGTGGGGAGCCCGGGAGGGGCTTGCCGGCGCTCTCGGACATCAGGAGGACGGCGATGCCGCCGATGACGGCCGCGGCCATCATGTAGTAGGCGGGCATCATCTTGTTGCCGGTTGCGCCGATCAGGGCGGTGACCACCAGCGGCGTCGTGCCGCCGAAGAGCGACACCGAGATGTTGAAGCCGATCGACAGGGAGCCGTAGCGCACCTTGGTCGGGAAGAGCGCGGGCAGCGCGGACGGCATCGACGAGGTGAAGCACACGAGGAGCAGGCCCAGCGCGGCCATGCCCAGTGCGATGGCGACCAGCGAACCCTGGCGGATCAGCAGCAGTGCCGGAATGGACAGCACCAGGAAGCCCAGGCAGCCGGCCGCGATGACCGGGCGGCGGCCGAAGCGGTCGGACAGCTTGCCCGCGAACGGCTGGACGACCATCATCACGACCATCACGCCGAGCACGACCAGCAGCCCGTGCGTCTCGTCGTACTTCAGCTCCGAGGTCAGGTAGCTCGGCATGTACGACAGCAGCATGTAGTCGGTGACGTTGAAGACCAGGACCAGGCCGACGCACAGCAGCATCGCCCGCCACTGGCCGAAGACCATCTCGCGGATGCCGATCCGCTTCTCGGCCGCGCGGCGCTCCTTCTCCTTGGCGTGCGCCTCCTTCTCCAACTGGGCGAAGGCCGGGGTCTCTTCGAGCCGCATCCGCAGGTACAGGCCGATGATGCCCATCGGGCCCGCGATCAGGAACGGGATGCGCCAGCCCCAGGAGTTGAGGTCCTCGGTGGACAGCAGCGCGGTCATCAGCGTGACCAGGCCGGCGCCACCCACGTAACCGGCGAGGGTGCCGAACTCCAGCCAGCTGCCGAGGAAGCCGCGCTTCTTGTCGGGTGCGTACTCGGCGATGAAGGTGGAGGCGCCGCCGTACTCACCGCCGGTGGAGAAGCCCTGCACCAGGCGGGCGACGAGCAGCAGGATGGGCGCGCCGACGCCGATCGTGGCGTACGACGGGATCAGGCCGATGGCGAAGGTGCCGACGGCCATCATGATCATGGTGATCGCGAGGACCTTCTGGCGGCCGATGCGGTCGCCGAGCGGCCCGAAGACCATGCCGCCGATGGGGCGCACCAGGAATGCCGCCGCGAACGCCCCGAACGTCGACAGCAACTGTGCGGTCGGGTTCCCGGACGGGAAGAAGACGTGCCCGAGGGTGACCGCGATGTAGCTGTAGACGCCGAAGTCGAACCACTCCATCGCGTTACCGAGCGCTGCCGCGGACACCGCGCGCTTGACCATCGCGGGGTCGACGACGGTGACCTCGCCCGGTGCCGGCCGCTGTGTGGACGCCGAGCGCGGCTCGGCGGCGTTCAGTGGGCCGCCGGCCTTCGTATCGGACCCGGGTGCGATGGGGTACTGCGTCGGCACGTGTTCGCTCGCCTGCGCTCTCTTGGACGACTACATGGCACTGCCCGCCATGGCGTGACGGGCAAAGGTCGACCATAGGGGCAGAACGGGTTATCACGGACAGTAGGCGGATGACCGCACAGTCGCTCGTCTACCCGCTCCTTGCAGGGCAAACGTGGTTCCGACGATCTTTTTCGGGGACTTTCGGCTGTGATCCATCTCGCGGGGATCAACCGCAACCGATGGCGGATTGTGGCTTGCGTCATAGGCCGGAGGGGCGGTTCGGCGGGCGGTCCCTCCGTCCGGCGGGCGGCCCTCACTGCTTCCGGCCCCTGCGATGCGGGCGCACGGAAACGGCGCGGCGGTGCCGGGCACCACCGCGCCGAAGGATCGTCGCGTCCCTCAAGGATCCGCCATGCGGCGGCGCCCCGCCACTCGGCCGGCCCCGCCGCGGGTCCCGGGCGGTTCGGCGGGGCCGGCCGGTGTCACTGCGTCCACGCCGCGCACCGCCTCGGCGTCCACGCCGCGCACGGTCACGGCATCCACGCCTCGTACGACATCACCTCACCTGCCGTGATCCGGAAGTTCGGCAGGTCCTTGGTGAAGGTGATCTCCGTGCCCAGGAGTTGGCCGGTGCGTGGGTCGAGGATCACCATCTGGCGGGTGGCGTTCATGCCGCCGTCCGGGCCGTCGTGGACATACGCCTGGCCGCGCCGGCCCAGCCGGTCGGTCACCGCGCCGGCCGGCCGCAGACCCCCGGCGTCGGCCAGCATTCGGTCGATCGCCGCCGTCTCGCGCGGTCCCGGTGTCCACTCCTGGCGGAACGAGGAGAGGGCGAGGAGGAGTTGGGGGGTGGTGTCGGGGGTGCCCTCGGGGGTGCCCTCGGAGTCGCCGCCTCCTCCGTAGAGGGACGCCAGCTGTGTGCGCAGTGCCGCGGGGTCGGTGGGCGGCCTCGTCCGGGCGGCGAGGCCGCGCGGCCGGTCGCCGGAGCCGGGCGGATACGTCGTGCGGTGCAGGACCCTGCCGTCGCCGACGGTCGTCCAGCGGCCGTTGTCGTCGTGGATCACCGGGCGTCCGGGGTACCGCGGGTCGGTGGCCACGACCAGCTCCGAACCGCTGCCGTCGGCGTTCCAGCGGGTGATGCGCTCCTCGGGCACCGTGACCGGGGGCGCGGCGTCCGGGCCGGTCCGCATGCTCAGGTACCAGCTCTGGAGATGGCTGCCGCGCCGCGGCCCGTCCGCGGGGCCGGCCGTCCGGGCCCTGGCCTCCGCTCTGCGGGCCAGTTCGGCCAGCGGGACGGGTGCGGCACCGGCGTGCGGGACGAGGGCGGCGGGGGCCGCGGCGGCCGGGCTGCTACCGGCGTCGGAGAGGGTGAAGGCGAGGACGCCGACCAGGGCGAGCACGGCGGCCTCGGCGCGCAGGACGAGGCGGCGCCGGGCGCGCCGGGTGCGGGTGCTGTGCAGCAGGCGGTTGAGGCCGCGCTCGGCGGTGGCGTCCAACGGGCGGTCCCGCCAGCGGCCTTCGCCGACCGGCACCGGATTGGCCGCGCGCAGCAGCTCCAGTTCGTCACTCATGAGCGTCGTCTCCTGCTCGTACGGACACGGTCGTCCGCGTACGGTCGATCTCCGTGCGAAGGCGGCGCCGGGCCCGGTGCAGCCGCATGGCGGCGGCGCTCCGGCCGCAGCCGAGGGCGACCGCCAGCTCCTCGACGGTCAGCTCCTCCCAGGTGGTCAGCCGGAGCACCTCCTGGTCCGCGGTGGAGAGGCGGGCCAGCGCCTCATGGACCCAGGAGCCGGGCCGCTCGGTGTCCGGGCTGTCCACGGTCTGCCGGCCGTGCGCCGCCTCGTGGTTGCCCAGCCGGTGCAGCAGCCGCCGGTAGCGGCCGAGCCCGCGCACCGTGTTGGCCAGGCAGTTGCGGGCCACCCCGTACAGCCAGGGCAGCGGTGCGTCGGGGAGTTCGGTGCGTCTTCGCCACGCTATGGAGAAGACCTCCGCCACCACCTCCTCGACCTCGTGTGCCGGGGCGTCCAGCCGCCGCGCCACGAAGCGGCTGACCGCCCAGTAGTGCGCGCGGTATGCCTCGGCGAAGGCGTCGTCCGTGCTCATGAACCCTTGGTGTCCGGCATACCGCCGATCGTCACACCCTCCCCGGGTGAGACTTCACACCCCGCGGAACGGCGGCGCGCGGTGACGGTTCCGGGGGCCGCGGACACGTACGGGGCATGACGTCTCCAGTGAAGCCGCCGCCCGTGGAGCCCCGCGCCGCGCGGCCGCGCCCGGCCGGGCCGCTCCCCGTGAAGTGGCTGACCACCACCGACCACAAGACCATCGGCACGCTCTACCTGGTCACCGCCTTCGCCTTCTTCTGCGTCGGCGGGCTGCTGGCGCTGGTGATGCGCGCCGAACTGGCCCGGCCCGGGCACCAGATCCTGTCGAACGAGCAGTTCGACCAGGCGTTCACGATGCACGGCACGATCATGCTGTTGATGTTCGCGACGCCGCTGTTCGCCGGGTTCGCGAACTGGATCATGCCGCTGCAGATCGGCGCGCCCGACGTGGCGTTCCCGC
Organism: Streptomyces sp. YGL11-2; assembly: GCF_050054615.1. Taxonomy (NCBI): domain Bacteria; kingdom Bacillati; phylum Actinomycetota; class Actinomycetes; order Kitasatosporales; family Streptomycetaceae; genus Streptomyces; species Streptomyces sp. YGL11-2. The sequence continues at coordinate 49,260 of NZ_JBNHIN010000005.1, read as the reverse complement.
GGCTCAACATGCTCGCCTACTGGCTCTACCTCTTCGGCTCGCTCATCGCGGTGGGGGGATTCCTCACCCCGCAAGGGGCGGCGGATTTCGGCTGGTTCGCCTATGCGCCGCTCTCCGACGCGGTCCATTCCCCCGGTGTGGGCGGCGATCTGTGGATCATGGGTCTGGCCTTGTCCGGCTTGGGCACGATCCTGGGTTCGGTCAACTTCATCACCACCGTGATCTGCCTACGCGCCCCGGGCATGACGATGTTCCGGATGCCGATCTTCACCTGGAACGTGCTGCTGACCGGTGTGCTGGTCCTGCTGGCCTTCCCGGTGCTGGCCGCCGCGCTGTTCGCCCTGGAGGCGGACCGTGAATTCGGTGCCCATGTATTCGACGCGGCGAACGGTGGAGCACTGCTCTGGCAGCATCTGTTCTGGTTCTTCGGTCATCCGGAGGTCTACATCATCGCGCTGCCGTTCTTCGGCATCATTTCCGAGGTCATTCCGGTCTTCTCCCGGAAGCCGATGTTCGGTTACGTCGGTCTGGTCGCCGCGACGATTTCCATCGCCGGTCTCTCGGTCACGGTGTGGGCGCACCACATGTATGTGACGGGCGGCGTACTGCTGCCGTTCTTCTCCTTCATGACGTTCCTCATCGCGGTCCCGACCGGTGTGAAGTTCTTCAACTGGCTCGGCACGATGTGGCAGGGCTCGCTGTCCTTCGAGACGCCGATGCTCTGGGCGGTCGGCTTTCTCGTCACCTTTGTCTTCGGTGGTCTGACCGGGGTCATCCTGGCCTCGCCGCCGATGGACTTCCACATCTCCGACACGTACTTCGTCGTGGCGCACTTCCACTACGTCGTCTTCGGCACGGTCGTCTTCGCGATGTTCGCCGGATTCCACTTCTGGTGGCCGAAGTTCACCGGCAAGATGCTCGACGAGCGGCTCGGCAAGATCACGTTCTGGACGCTGTTCGTCGGCTTCCACGGCACGTTCCTCGTCCAGCACTGGCTGGGCGCGAACGGCATGCTGCGCCGTATCCCGGACTATCTGGCGGCCGACGGCTTCACCACCCTCAACACCGTCTCCACCATTTTCTCCTTCGTTCTCGGGCTCTCTCTGCTGCCGTTCCTCTACAACGTCTGGAAGACCGCGAAATACGGGGCGCGGGTGGTCGGTGACGATCCCTGGGGCTACGGCCGTTCGCTGGAATGGGCGACGTCCTGTCCGCCGCCACGGCACAACTTCCTTGCCCTTCCGCGTATTCGATCCGAATCCCCGGCGTTCGATGTGCATCATCCCGAGGTAGCGGGTGCGATCGATGGGTGACGGGACCGGGAAGGACGGGGTGATACGGATGGACGAGGCGATCAACGAGATCGAGGGGTATCTGCTCTGGGCGGCGGAGAAGGACCGGGCGCGTACCCGGGCGGACGCCTTCTGCGCGGGGCTGCCCTGGCTCACCGAATCCCAGCGGCAGGAGGTGGTACGGCACTACTGCCGGGACCAGCGCGAGATCTCCCGGGTCTATCTGGAACGTATCGCGGTCCGCAGCGCCGGGCTGCGGACCGAATACGAGAGCGTCTACCTGGCGTTGCGGAAGCGGCTGGTCGCCGCGTTCCTGGGCGCGTCGGCGGCGGCCGTGGTGCTGCTGACCGTGGCGATCGGCCTCCCGCGGCCGTGAGGTCCGCGCCCTGCCTCGGGATTCGGGACGCCGGATTCGGGATGTCGGATCCGGGATGTCGTAGGCGTGCGGATGCGTGCTTCCGGCGAGGTGGGCCGGGGCGTCAGCCGTAGCGGACCTGGAGTTCCTTGACGCCGTTGAGCCAGGCGGAGCGGAGCCGGCGCGGATCGCCGGCCAGGGAGATATCGGGCATGGCATCGGCGATGGCGTGGAAGATCAGGTTGATTTCCAGTACGGCGAGGGACTTGCCGAGGCAGAAGTGCGGGCCGCCACCGCCGAATCCCAGATGGGGATTGGGGTCGCGGGTGATGTCGAAGACCTCGGGGTGCGCGAAGACCTCGGGGTCGTGGTTGGCGGAGGAGTAGAAGATCCCGACGCGCTGGCCCTTCCCGATCCGCACACCGCCCAGTTCGGTGTCCTGGGTGGCGGTGCGCTGGAAGGAGACCACCGGCGTCGCCCAGCGCACGATCTCCTCCGCGGCGGTCGCCGGGCGCTCGCGTTTGTAGAGCTCCCACTGGTCGGGGTGGGTGAGGAAGGCGTGCATGCCGTGGGTGATGGCGTTGCGCGTCGTCTCGTTGCCGGCCACCGCCAGCAGCAGCACGAAGAACCCGAACTCGTCGGAGCCGAGGTTCCCCTCGTGCTCCGCCGCCACCAGTCGGCTGACGATGTCCTCGGCCGGGCACTTCTTGCGGGCCGCGGCGAGGTTCATCGCGTACGAGATCAGCTCCATGGCCGCGTTGGCGCCGACCTCTTCGGTGATGGCCAGCTCCGGGTCGTCGTAGCCGATCATCCTGTTCGACCAGTCGAAGATGCGGGCCCGGTCGTCCTGGGGGATGCCGATGAGTTCGGCGATGGCCTGGAGGGGGAGTTCGCAGGCGATCTCGGTGACGAAGTCGCCGGCGCCCCGCCGCCGCGCCTCGGCGACGATCCGCTCCGCGCGGTGGCGCAGCGCCTCCTCCAGGGCGCGGATGGAGCGCGGGGTGAAGCCGCGCTGCACGATCTGGCGGACCCGGGTGTGCTCGGGCGGGTCCATGTTGAGCATGATCAGTTTCTGGACGTCGATCTGGTCGCGGGAGATGCCCGGGTTGAAGCGGATGATCGAGGTGTTGAGGTGGGCGGAGAAGACCTCGGGGTTGGTGGAGACCTCCTTGACGTCCTGGTGGCGGGTGACGACCCAGTAGCCGTCGTCGTCGAAGCCGGCGATGCCGTGCGGCTGGGCGTTCCACCACACGGGCGCGGTCTGCCGCAGCCGCGCGAACTCCGGGAGCGGGACGCGGGACTGGTAGACGTCGGGGTCGGTGAAGTCGAACCCTTCGGGGAACGCGGGGCAGTGCATCGGCGACTCCTGGGCCGGCTGACGTCGGACGCGGCGAGGGCGTCTCCTGACGGGTCATCAGGTCTGGTCGCGGTGAAGGTAGTGACGCGTCCCGCAAGTGGCAAGGGTCGTGGCGATACCCGTTGCGCACAAGGGGGTTGCAGCCCTCTTGCGCCACGGGGTGCGGCTCACGAGACTGTTCGCAGAACTAGAACGCGTACTAGTTCTTCCCTCTGTGGGCGCCGGGACGCCCGCGGACGCGAGGAGAGGACGAGTCAGTCATGGCCGCGGAACCCGTCATCGTCGAAGCCGTACGCACCCCGATCGGCAAGCGCGGAGGTGCGCTTGCCAACCTCCACCCCGCCTACCTCCTGGGCGAGACGTACCGCGAACTCCTCGCCCGCACGGGCATCCAGCCCGACTGCGTCGAACAGATCGTCGGCGGCACCGTCACCCACGCCGGCGAGCAGTCCATGAACCCGGCCCGCAACGCCTGGCTCGCCATGGGCCTCCCGTACGAGACGGCGGCCACCACCGTCGACTGCCAGTGCGGCTCCTCCCAGCAGGCCAACCACATGGTGGCGAACATGATCGCGGCCGGCGTCATCGACATCGGGATCGGCTGCGGCGTCGAGGCGATGTCCCGGGTCCCCCTCGGCAGCGGCTCCAAGCACGGCCCGGGGAAGCCCTGGCCCGACGAGTGGAACGTCGACCTGCCCAACCAGTTCGAGGCCGCCGAGCGCATCGCCCGCCACCGCGGCCTGACCCGCGAGAACGTCGACTCCCTCGGCCTCATCTCCCAGGAGCGCGCGTCCACCGCCTGGGCCGAGGAGCGCTTCAAACGGGAGACCTTCGCCGTCCAGGTCCCCACCACGGAGGACGAACAGGCCGCGGGACAGGGGATGTGGCGGCTGGTCGACCGCGACGAGGGGCTGCGGGACACCAGCATGGCGGCGCTGGGCGGCCTCAAGCCGGTCATGCCCACCGCCGTCCACACCGCGGGCAACTCCTCGCAGATCTCCGACGGCGCCTGCGCGGTGATGTGGGCCTCCAAGAGGATGGCGCGCGCCCTCAAACTCAGGCCGCGGGCCCGCATCGTGGCCCAGGCCCTGGTCGGCTCCGACCCGCACTTCCACCTGGACGGGCCGATCGACGCGACCCGGGCGGTACTGGGCAAGGCCGGGATGTCGCTGAAGGACATCGACCTCGTCGAGATCAACGAGGCGTTCGCCTCCGTCGTCCTGTCCTGGGCGCAGGTCTTCGAGCAGGATCTGACGAAGGTCAACGTGAACGGCGGCGCCATCGCCCTCGGCCACCCGGTCGGTGCCACCGGCGCCCGGCTGATCACCACCGCCCTGCACGAACTGGAGCGCCGGGACAAGGAGTTCGCGCTGATCACGATGTGCGCCGGCGGCGGGCTGGCGACCGGGACGATCATTCAGCGGCTGTAGCGGCCCGCCCGGCCGGCTCGGTCGCCCCGGCCGCCGGCGGCGTACCCGGGGCGAAGGAGACCGGCGCCTCGAAGGCGGCCCGGCGGGTGGCGCGGCGCAGCGCCTTGAGGACCGGGCCGCCGAGCGTGGCGGTCAGCACGACGGTGACCAGGGCGCGCGGCAGGTCCCAGCCGAGCGAGGTGGCCAGGCAGTACGCGAGGTAGCGGGCCAGGTTGTCGTGCAGCGGGTCGCCGGGGACGAAGGAGACGCCGGAGGCCAGACCGGCGATGTACGGCCAGCCCTGGAGGTTCATCACCAGCCCGTAGAGGACCGCGGCGAGCGCCCCGTACGCGGCGAGCAGCGCCAGTTCGCGGCGCCCGCGCAGCAGGTCCGGCCCCGGCAGCAGTCCCGCGCCCATCGACACCCACCCCATCGAGAGCATCTGGAACGGCAGCCACGGGCCGACCCCGCCGGTCAGCAGTGCCGACGCGAACATGGCCACCGACCCCAGGACGAAGCCGAACCCCGGACCGAGCACCCGCCCCGCCAGCACCATCAGGAAGAACATCGGCTCGATCCCGGCGGTGCCCGCCCCCAGCGGGCGCAGCGCCGCCCCGGCGGCAGCCAGCACGCCGAGCATCGCGATGGCCTTGGCGTCCAGGCTGGGGGTCCCCCCAGCGTCAGCTGGGGGCTTGTCCGCGACCGTCGCCACCGCGACGGCGAGCAGCAGCGGCAGCAGCGCCGCGAACAGCCAGGGCGCGTCCTGGGAATGGGCGAGCCCGGACGCGGAGTCGGCGAGCAGCGGCCAGCCGAACGCCATCACGCCGACGGCCGAGACCAGGACCAGGGCGGCGACGGAGCGGGGGCCGAGGCGTACCGCACGGGCTGGGCGGGGCGGCGCGGTCATGCCGTCGCCTCCAGGGTGCGCGCGACCTGGGAGACGGTCAGCCAGGGCAGCGGGGAGAGGATCTTGGCGACCTGCGGGGCGAACGACGGCGAGGAGACCACCACGTCGCCGGTGGGGCCGTCGGCGACCACCTCGCCGTCCGCCAGGATGACGACGCGGTGCGCCAGTTCGGCGGCCAGCTCCACGTCGTGGGTGGCCAGCACGATGGCATGGCCCTCGTCGGCCAGGGCGCGCAGCAGCTCGACCAGCCGGGCCTTGGCCGCGTAGTCCAGGCCGCGGGTGGGCTCGTCGAGCAGCAGCAGCGGAGGCCGGGCGGCCAGCACCACGGCCAGCGCGAGGGCCAGGCGCTGGCCCTCGGACAGATCGCGCGGATGCGCGGAGTCCGCGACGCCGGGCAGCAGTTGGGCGACCAGCTCCCGGCAGCGGCCGGCCGGCGCGCCGGCGTCCTGGTCGGCGGCGGCGCACTCGGCGGCCACGGTGTCCGCGCAGAGCAGGTCCCGGGGATCCTGGGGCACCAGCCCGACCCGGCGCAGCAGAGCGCGGGGCCGGGTGCGGTGCGGTACGGCGCCGCCCACGCGGACCGTGCCGGAGGCCGGCTCGTGCATCCCGACCAGGGTCGTCAACAGGGTGGACTTGCCCGCGCCGTTGCGGCCCATCAGGGCGACCGTCTCACCGGGGCGGACGGTGAGGTCGACGCCGTGCAGGGCCTCGCTCCGGCCGCGGCGGACGCTGAGGCCGTGGACCGCGGCGACCGGGTCCCCGCCGGGCACAGGGGCCGCGCCCGCGCCGGCCGCCGGCGCGGTGGCCGCCGGCGCGGTGGCCGCCGGCGCGGTGGCCCCGGCCAGCCGGTCGCGGAGCGGGGCGGCCCTGCGGCGCGCGTCGCGCACGGAGAGCGGGAGGGGCGACCAGCCGGCGAGCCGCCCCAGGGAGACGACCGGCGGATGGACCGGCGAGACGGCCATCACCTCGGCCGGGTCGCCCATCACGGGCGCGGCGCCGGGACCCGGCAGCAGGATCACCTGGTCCGCGTACTGGACCACCCGCTCCAGCCGGTGCTCGGCCAGCAGCACCGTCGTCCCCAGGTCGTGGACCAGCCGCTGGAGCACCGCCAGCACCTCCTCGGCGGCGGCCGGGTCCAGTGCCGAGGTCGGCTCGTCCAGGACCAGCACCTTGGGATGGGTGGTGAGCACCGACCCGATCGCCACCCGCTGCATCTGACCGCCCGACAGCGTGCCGATGGCCCGGTCGCGCAGCTCCGCCAGACCCAGCAGGTCCAGGGTCTCCTCGACGCGGCGGCGCATCACGTCCGGGGCCAGGCCCAGCGACTCCATCCCGTAGGCGAGTTCGTCCTCGACGGTGTCGGTGACGAAGTGCGCCAGCGGGTCCTGGCCCACGGTGCCCACGACATCGGCCAGTTCGCGCGGCGGGTGGTGGCGGGTGTCCCGGCCGTCGACGGTCACCCGGCCGTGCAGGGTGCCGCCGGTGAAGTGCGGGACGAGCCCGCACACGGCGTTCAGGAGGGTGGACTTGCCCACGCCGGACGGACCGACGAGGAGGCACAACTCGCCCTCGGGCACGGTCAGGTCGACGCCCCGTACGGCGGGCGCGGCGGCGTCCCCGTAGGTGACCGAGACCTGCTCGAAGCGGATCACTGGGCGGGCTCCTTCGTGGACGGATCGGAAGTGGCCGTACGGGCGGGGGCGTTGGCGCGGTCCGGCCGGCGCGCCCCGCCGTCCCCGCCCGCGGGCACCGGCACGGGTACCGGCGCAACCACCGCGGGCGCCAGCCCCACCAGCAGCGACAGTGCCGGCCACAGCGGCAGCACCGGTGCGGTCAGCGGCACCGCGGGCGGGTGCAGGGCCGCCGGGGCGTAGCCGTTGGCGGCGATCATGAGGGCGGCGACGGCGATGCCCGAACCGGCCACCAGCCAGGCGCGCACGCCCCACCGCTCGGGCCGGTAGCGGGTGCGCATCGACCGCCGGCCGCCCAGCCACAGCCCGGCCAGCGCGGCGGCGAGCCCGGCCAGCAGCAGCGGCAGCCCGTAGCCGCCGCCGGTGTCGCCCAGCAGTCCGTACGTGCCCGCGCAGACGCCCAGCAGCCCGCCGAGGGTCAGCGCGGAGGTCGTGTGCCGCACGGCGCGCGGCACTTGGGCGGTACGGCCGTAGCCGCGCGCGTCCATCGCCGCGGCCAGCGCCACCGAGCGCTCCAGCGCGCCCTCCAGCACCGGCAGCCCGACCTGGAGGAGCGCCCGGGCGCCCCGGTCCGGGCGGCCCCGCAGCCGCCGGGCGGCCCGCAGCCGCTGGACGTCCGCGATCAGGTTCGGCGCGAACGTCATCGCGACGACGACTGCCACCCCCGCCTCGTAGAGCGCGCTCGGCAGCGACTTCAGCAGCCGGGCCGGGTTGGCGAGCGCGTTGGCGGCGCCCACGCAGATCAGCAGCGTGGCCAGCTTCAGGCCGTCGTACGCCGCGAAGGCCATGCCCTCCGCGGTGACCCGGCCGCCGACCCGGACGCCCTTCGCCCAATCGGGGAGCGGCAATTCGGGGAGCGCGACCAGGACGTGCGTACCGGGAACCGGCGAACCGAGCACGAACGCGAACACCAGCCGGATGCCGATCACCAGCAGCCCGAGCTTGACGAACGCCCCGTACGAGCGGGCCCACGGCGCGGTCGTCCGGCGGGCCGCCACGACATAGCCGGCCACGCCGATCAGCAGTCCCAGCAGCAGCGGATTGGTGGTCCGCGACGCCGCGGTCGCCAGGCCGAGCGCCCACAGCCACCAGGCGCCCGCGTGCAGCGCGGTGGTACGGGTCGCCTGCGGGGCGCTCATCCGCGCCGGCGGCGGGCCTGCCACACGCCGGCCGCGCCCAGTACGACGACGGCCGCGATGCCGCCCAGCAGACCGGCGGAGGGGCCGCCGGAGGCGCCCGATGCGCCGGGGCTTTCCTTCGCTCCGTCCTTCGACCCGTCCTTCGATCCGCCGGCGACCTGTTCCGCGCAGCCGGACCGCGGGTAGCCCGCGATGGCGCACAGCAGCGCGTTGGCGTCATAGCGCAGCGGTTTCGCGACCGCCGCCAGCGCATCGCCCGCCGAGGCGTCCTCGGGCACCTGGGCACACGCCGTCCGGGCGGGCGGCGGCTGCTCGCCGGCGGGGGCGTCCGCCGCGGTGCCGAAGTCCAGGGCGACACCGATGCGCTTGCTGCCCGGCTTCACCGGGGTGGTACGGCAGATCGCCGCGAAGTCGGGGGCGGTGCGCGGCGTACCGGCCTTGGCGGAGTCGGTGCTGACGGTGAAGCGGAAACCCGCGACGGCGCCGTCGGCCGGCCGCAGCGTGGCCGGCCCTGCGGTGGCGTACGTCCACGAGCCGCCGCTGCCGCCCTTCGCCTCCCAGAACGACCAGTAGCGGTACTCCTGCGCCTGCGCGGGCGCGGCGGACAGCCCGGCGACCGCCCCGGCTAGGAGCAGGGCCGCGGCGCCCCGCCCGCATCGGCTGCCCCGCATCACAGGGCGTTCTTGTTCTTGCGGCCGCTGAGCAGGAAGCCGATGCCGGCGCCGAAGGCCAGCCCGACGCCGACCACCCACCACACGTTGATGCCGCCGCCGGTGTCGTGGGTGTTCTTGGCGTTCTTGTCCTGGGTGGTGGGTGCGCTGCCCTCCGGAGCCGGGCCGGTCGCGTTGAGCGCGGCCACCAGGTCGGTGCCGCCGAAGGAGCGCGGGTCGGTGCCGGTGGCGTGCGCGGCCAGCACCAGCTGGGCGTACGCGGCCGGGCCGCTCTGCTTCGCCCAGCCCGCGGCGTTCTTCTCCAGCCACTGCAGGGGCTTCTGCGCGTCGGCGCCGTGCGAACCGGCCGCCAGCGCCACCACGGTGTCGGCGGTGTTGCCCACGTCGGGCTGCTGCTCGGCGCCCGGCATCGCGGAGCGCAGGTGCTGGCCGTTGGCGTCCAGCTGGGCCACCAGATACGCGCTGCCGGCGTCCGCGGCGCGCGCCCGCTGGTCCGCCCCGTCGACCCCGTCGGCGCCGTTGGTGGCCTTGGCGCTGTCCCTGCCCTGGTCCTCCCCGCAGGTCAGTGCCTTGACCGGTGCGGTGGCGTCCTTGCCGGCCGGGTCGACGACGAAGCCCTTCCCCAGCGCGCCGGTGACGGCAGCCGCGGTCGCGTCGGCGTTCGGCGCCGCGCTCTTGAGCTGGAAGGCGAACGCGCCGCGCGCGTCGTCCTTCGTGTCCTTCGCGTCGCAGCCCAACTGGAATCCCAGCAGCGCGTCGTACGGGTTCTTGCCGTCCTTCTTCGACGTCACGGACTCGGGCCGCTCGCCCGCCGCGGTGAGCGCGCCGATGACGACGGCGGTGGAGTTGGCGTCGCTGTCCGAACCGGCCATCGAGCCCCAGCCGCCGTCGTCGTGCTGGACGGACTTCAGCCAGCCGACGGCCTTCTGCACGGCGCTGCCGTGCTCGCCGAGCGCGGCCAGCGCCTGGACCGCGGCGGCCGTCTGGTTGGTGTCCCGCATCGTCTTGGCGTCGCACGCGGCGCCGGCGTCGGGACGGAACGCGGCGAACGAGCCGTCGGCGCACTGCTGCCCGGCGAGCCAGTCGACGGCCGACGCCGCGGGCCGCACCCCGACCGTGTGCTGCGCGAGCAGCGCCAGCGACTGGCGCCAGACGCCGTCGTACCGGGGGTCCTTGGTGCCGTAGAGGCCGCGCGGGAGCTTGGCGGGCGTGGCCGGGTCGGCGGCGGTGTGCGTGGCGGGGGCGGCGTATGCGGTGGGGGTGGCGTACGAGGTGAGGACCGTGCCCACGACGGCCGTGGCGGCCAGCGCCGCGGCGGCGCGGGCGCGGGGGGCCCGGGCGGCGACGGGGTGCGTCTGCGGCGACGGGGTCTGGGGAGCCAGGGGGGCCATGGGGGCCGTGGTGGCCATCGGGTCGGTGCCTCTCGGGTCGGTTCGCGGCGGTGTACGCAGCCGCGGCTCGGCCGTGCCGCGCGCCCTGGTGGGCGGTTCGCGGTGGCACCGGGCTCAGCTCCGTATACCTCGACGGTGCCGCGCACCGGCCGTCCGCTCGGGCGGCGGGTCGGTGGCGGGAGCCTTGGTCGTGCCCTACGGGTGCTCCGGCTGGTACGGCGGTGCATACGGGGGTGCGCGGTATGCGGCCGTGCTCACGGTTGCGGGTCAGCGCCGGATTTACACCGGCTTTCCCCGATCGGGTACGGATGAAGTTGTCCCGCACACCTTAACGCTCCGCTGGGGGGGCGCCGATGTCGTGGTGGGGACCGTTCTTGGCTGCCGTCCGGTGGGGGCTGGCGTGGCCTCGGCTGCTGTCCGGTGGGTGGGGGCCGGAGGGCTGCACCGGAGTTCGTCCTCGGCGCGGGCGCATCTGGTCAGTCAGATGACGAATGCCCCGGCGTTCGCTCCAGGTCCTGCGGGCGCACTCCGGTACATCCCTCCGGCCCTGCGCCGTTGCCGACTGGCGGCCGGTGGCTCCGACCGGTGGTGGTGTCGGTGTGCCTTCTGCCGGTGGAGCCGTTGCTGCGATGGGTCACACCGCCTGGTACCGCTGGGGGGCGTTGCCCGGGAGGAGTTCGGCGTGGCCGAGTTTTACCAGGCGGCGGAGGTGGGCCTCGGCTTCGGAGACGGCGATGTTGCGGGAGGCGTAGGGGATCTGGTCCCAGGGGCGGTTCCACTGCATGGCGGTGGCGAGTTGCCAGGGGGTGCGGGGTTCGCGGAGCAGTGTTCTCAGGTCGGAGAGGCGCTCTTCGTGGTGAGCGATGAGCTGCCCTATGCGGGCGTCGGCGTTGGTGAAGGCGTGCTGGTGGGCGGGGAGGACCTCGGCGGGGGCGAGGCGGGCGATGCGTTCGAGGGAGTCGAGGTAGTCGCCGAGGGGGTCGGTGGGGGTGGTGTCGTCGGGGTCCTCGTAGAGGCCGATGTGCGGGGTGATGCCGGGGAGGAGGTGGTCGCCGGAGAAGAGGCGGCCGGAGCCGGGGGTGCGGGCGGGGTGTTCCTCTTCAAGGTGCAGGCAGACGTGGCCGGGGGTGTGGCCCGGGGTCCAGATGGCGCGGAGGCGGCGGCCGGGGAGGTCGAGAAGTTCGCCGGGGGCGATCGCGCGGTCGGGGAGGGCGGCCCGGCGGCCGGGGAGTCGCTGGCCGCGGCCGGCGGCGCGGGCCTCGCGCAGGGGTGCCAGATGGTCGTCGGGGGCGCCGGCCGCGGTGAGTTTGGCGAGGAGGTAGTCGAGCCACTGGCCCGGTTCGGCCTCGCGGGTGCGCCGGACGAACGCGGCGTCCGCGGCGTGCATCGCGATCCAGGCGCCGGAGGTCTCCCGGACCTTGGCGGAGAGGCCGTGGTGGTCGGGGTGGTGGTGGGTGATCAGTACGCCGTGGATGTCGGCGAGGGCGAAGCCGCAGGCGGTGACGCCGGCGGTGAGGGTGTCCCAGGAGTCGGGGTCGTCCCAGCCGGTGTCGATGAGGACCGGGCCGCGGTCGGTTTCCAGGAGGTGGACGAGGGTGTGGCCGAGGGGGTTGTCGGGGATGGGGACGGCGATGCTCCATACGCCGCCCCTGTGGTCGATCACCTGCGGTGTCATGTCCCGTCCCCTCGTCGCCTGCTGTCACTATAACTAGAACGGGTTTCAGGTGAGGTGAAGTGTGCTTGAGGGGTGGGTAGTTGGGGCGGTTGTCGTGGACTCGGGGAAGGGGAACTGGTATCAGTTCTGATGGAGCGTCAGAAACCTTCGGGAGGCGGCAGAGATGAGCGACCTCGTCGAGCACGGCAAGCTCTACATAGGCGGTGAGTGGGTCGACCCGGCCGGTACGGACACGATCGAGGTCGTCTCACCGCACACCGAACAGGTCATCGGCCGGGTTCCGCACGCGTCGCGGGCCGATGTCGACCGGGCGGTGGCCGCGGCCCGCCGGTCGTTTGCGGCGGGGGAGTGGGCCAACGCGCCGTTGGCGGACCGGATCGCGGTGGTGAGCCGGATCAAGGACGCCTTCGCGGTGCGCGGCGAGGAGTTCGCCCGGGTCATCGGCGCGCAGAACGGGACGCCGGTGACCTCGGGCGTCATGGTGCAGTCGCTGGCCGCGATGATGGTGTGGGACGCGGCGATCACGGTGGCCGGGGGGTTCGCGTTCGAGGAGCGGCGGGCGGGGGTGCTGGGGCCGCTGCTGGTCCGCCGGGAGCCGGTGGGGGTGGTCGCGGCCGTGGTGCCGTGGAACGTCCCGCAGTTCACCGCCGCCGCCAAGCTCGCGCCGGCGCTGCTGGCCGGGTGCTCGGTGGTGCTGAAGGTGTCGCCGGAGACCCCGCTGGACGCGTATCTGCTCGCGGAGATCGCGTCGGAGGCGGGGGTGCCGGAGGGGGTGCTGTCGATCCTGCCGGCCGACCGGGAGGTGAGCGAGTACCTGGTCGGGCATCCGGGCGTGGACAAGGTGTCGTTCACCGGGTCGGTGGCGGCCGGCAAGCGGGTCATGGAGGTCGCGGCCCGCCATCTCAGCCGGGTGACGCTGGAGTTGGGCGGCAAGTCGGCGGCGGTGATCCTGCCGGACGCGGATCTGGACGCGGCGGTGGCCGGGATCGCGCCGTTCGCCTGGATGATCAACGGGCAGGCGTGCGTGGCGCAGACCCGGATCCTCGCGCCGCGCGCCCGCTACGACGAGATCGCGGAGCGGTTCGCCGCGGCGGCGGGTGCGCTGCGGGTCGGCGATCCACTGGATCCGGCCACCGAGGTCGGGCCGTTGGTGGCCCGCCGTCAGCAGCGGCGGTCGCTGGACTACATCGCGCTGGGGCAGCAGGAGGGCGCCAAGGTGCTGGCGGGCGGCGGGCGTCCGAAGGACCTGCCGACGGGCTGGTATGTCGAGCCGACACTGTTCGGCGAGGTCGACAACGCGATGCGGATCGCGCGCGAGGAGATCTTCGGGCCGGTGATCTGCCTGCTGCCGTACGAGGACGAGGCGGAGGCGGTGCGGATCGCCGACGACTCGGAGTACGGGCTGTCCGGGTCGGTGTGGACGGCCGACGTGGAGCGGGGGATCGAGGTCGCGCGGCAGGTGCGGACGGGGACGTACTCGGTGAACACGTTCAGCATCGACATGCTCGGTCCCTTCGGCGGCTACAAGAACTCAGGGATCGGGCGGGAGTTCGGGCCGGAGGGCTTCGCCGAGTACCTGGAGCACAAGATGATCCACCTGCCGGCGGGTGCCTGATGGCGGAGCGCTGGCGGGTGGCGGTGGACCGGCGGGTCTGCATCGGGTCCGGGCTGTGCGTCGGGGCCGCGCCGGACGGGTTCCGCCTGGACACGGCGCGCCAGTCGCACCCCGTGGCGGCGGAGACGGACGCCGGGGAGGGCGTACTGGCCGCGGCCGAGGGGTGCCCGGTCGAGGCGATCACGATCACCTCGGTGGCGAGCGGGGAGGCGGTCTTCCCTCCCGAGGAGTGAGGGGTGCGCGGGGCGGAGGGTTCTCAGCCCTTCGCCCCGGTGCCGGGAGTTGTGAGGTCGATCAGCCGGCAGACCGTCTCGATGTCGATCTTCACCTGGGCGATCGACGCCCGCCCGGAGAGCCAGGTGATCAGCGCCGAGTGCCAGGTGTGCTCGATGACCCGGACCGCGGAGAGCTGTTCGGGAGTGGGCGGGCCCGCCAGGCCCATGGCGTCCAGGATGATCGCGGTGGTCAGCCGGGAGACGGTGTCGACCTCGGGGCTGACGGACCGGTCGGCGAAGGTCAGGGCGCGCACCATCGCGTCGGCGAGGTGCGGTTCGCGCTGGAGCGCGCGGAAGGCCCGCATCAGGGTCTGGGCGACCCGGGCGCCGGGGTCCTCCTCCGACGGGGGGCGCTTGCGCAACGTCTCGTGCATGTGCTGGAGCTGGTCCTGCATGGTGGCGACGAGCAGGTGCACCTTGGACGGGAAGTAGCGGTAGAGGGTGCCGAGCGCGACCCCGGAGGACTCGGCGACCTCACGCATCTGGACGGCGTCGAAGCCGCCGCGGCTGGCCAGTTTGGCGCTGGCGTGCAGGATGCGGCGGCGCCGGGCCTCCTGACGCTCGGTCAGGGGAGGACTCGCGGGAAGCGCCGGCCGGGCCGCCTTGGATTCCGTAGTCATATGTCCCATTCCGTGGCTTTCCATCCGCGGTGCGGTGAGTGTCGGTGGTGCGATCGGCACAGCATGGCAGGGGGGTGTGTGGTGGCGCGAATCACCTGGTGCGGCTCTTCTCGCTCCGTTCCCGGCCGGTAGATTCGAACCTCGCCGAACTGATCAGTAGCTATACGGTTCTGCAACTTGTTCTAGATTATCGCCAGCGGCTACGCTCCGGCGAAAGTCCAGTGAGAAGGGGGCCGAGCGTGACCGCAGAGGCCGTCCAGGCAGCCGCGCCCCGCCCGGCAGAGGCCCCTTCGGCCTCCGCCCCGAACGACCCCGGGCGTCCCCTGCGCATCGCGATGCTCACGTACAAGGGGAACCCGTTCTGCGGCGGACAGGGCGTCTACGTACGCCACCTCTCGCGCGAACTGGCCCGCCTCGGCCACACCGTCGAGGTGATCGGCGCCCAGCCCTATCCCGTCCTCGACGACGGGGTGACGCTGACCGAGCTGCCGAGCCTCGACCTCTACCGCCAGCCCGACCCGTTCCGCACGCCCCGGCGCGGCGAGTACCGCGACTGGATCGACGCCCTTGAGGTCGGCACGATGTGGACCGGCGGCTTCCCCGAGCCGCTGACGTTCTCGCTGCGCGCCCGGCGCCATCTCGCCGCCCACCGCGGCCGGTTCGACGTCGTGCACGACAACCAGACGCTCGGGTACGGCCTGCTCGGCGGCCCCGGCGTGCTCGGCGCCCCCCTGGTCACCACCATCCACCACCCCATCACCGTCGACCGGCGGCTGGACCTGGCCGCCGCGCACGACTGGAAGCGCCGCGCCTCGGTCCGCCGCTGGTACGGCTTCACCCGCATGCAGAAGCGGGTCGCCCGCCGGCTGCCGTCGGTGCTGACCGTCTCCGGCTCCTCCCGCCAGGAGATCGTCGAGGACCTCGGCGTACGGACCGACCGGATCCATGTCGTGCACATCGGCGCCGACACCGACCTCTTCTCGCCGGACGCCGCCGTCCCGGAGGTGCCGGGCCGGATCGTCACCACCTCCAGCGCCGATGTGCCCCTCAAGGGCCTGATCCACCTCGTCGAGGCGCTGGCGAAGGTGCGGACCGAGAACCCGGACGCGCATCTGGTGGTCGTCGGCAGGCGCGCCGACGACGGGCCGGTCGCCGCCGCCATCGAGCGGCTCGGCCTCTCCGGCGCCATCGAGTTCGTCAAGGGCATCAGCGACGCCGAACTCGTCGACCTGGTCCGCGGTGCGCAGATCGCCTGTGTCCCGTCCCTCTACGAGGGCTTCTCGCTGCCCGCCGCCGAGGCGATGGCCACCGGGACGCCGCTGCTGGCCACCACCGGCGGCGCCATCCCCGAGGTCGCCGGCCCGGACGGCGAGACCTGCCTCGCGGTGCCGCCGGGCGACGCCGGCGCGCTGGCCGCCGGACTGCTCCGCCTGCTGGGCGACGACGCGCTGCGCCGCCGCCTCGGCGCGGCCGGCCGGGAGCGGGTGCTGTCCCGCTTCACCTGGCGGCAGGCCGCCATCGGCACCGCCGAGCGCTACCGCGAGGCGATCGCCCTCCAGGGCGGCCGGGCCGCCGCCCGCACCCTTCCCCGCTAGCCGTTCACCCCGTACCGCAGCCCTCACCGCCACCCACCGCCGGACGAAAGCAGAACGCTGTGCTGACCGTCGACTTTTCCCGTTTCCCGCTCGCTCCGGGCGACCGCGTACTCGATCTGGGGTGTGGCGCCGGCCGGCATGCCTTCGAGTGCTACCGGCGCGGCGCGCAGGTCGTCGCCCTCGACCAGAACGGCGAGGAGATCCGCGAGGTCGCCAAGTGGTTCGCCGCGATGAAGGAGGCCGGGGAGGCCCCGGCGGGCGCCTCCGCCGTCGCCATGGAGGGCGACGCGCTGGCGCTGCCGTTCCCGGACGACAGCTTCGACGTCGTGATTATCTCCGAGGTCATGGAGCACATCCCGGACGACAAGGGCGTGCTCGCCGAGATGGTCCGGGTGCTGCGGCCGGGCGGCCGGATCGCGGTCACCGTGCCCCGGTACGGTCCGGAGAAGATCTGCTGGGCGCTCAGCGACGCCTACCACGAGGTCGAGGGCGGCCATATCCGCATCTACCGCGGGGACGAACTCCTCGGCAAAATGCGGGAAGCCGGCCTGGAGCCGTACGGCACCCACCACGCGCACGGACTGCACAGCCCGTACTGGTGGCTGAAGTGCGCCTTCGGCGTGGACAACGAGCAGGCGCTGCCGGTGAAGGCGTACCACAAGCTGCTGGTCTGGGACATCATGAAGAAGCCGCTGGCCACCCGGCTCGCCGAGCAGGCGCTCAACCCGCTCATCGGCAAGAGCTTCGTCGCCTACGCCACGAAGCCGCGACTGCCGGAGGCGGAGGTACGAGCAGAGCCGGAGGCGGCGGCCGAGGCGCCTGCCGGGAAGCCCGCCAAGCGCGCGGCCAAGGCCACGAAGACGGCCAGGTCCACCACCGCGTCCGCTTCCGGGGCCGCCAAGTGACGAGTCCCGGACGTACCGAACGGCTGGTCCTGCCGGGGGTGCTCACCGCCGGTCAAGCGGCCCGCACGGTCGCCGGCATCCTGGCGACCCAGCGCGCGGACGGGGCGATCCCCTGGTTCCGCGGCCATCACCTCGACCCGTGGGACCACACCGAGGCAGCCATGGCGCTGGACGCGGCCGGGGAGCACGAGCACGCCGCGGCGGCGTACGACTGGCTGGTCCGGCATCAGAACCCGGACGGCTCCTGGTACGCGGCCTACGCCGACGGCGACGCGGCGGCGGCCACCGACCGCGGCCGGGAGAGCAACTTCTGCGCGTACATCGCGGTCGGCGTCTGGCACCACTACCTGTCCACCGGGGACGAGACCTTCCTCGACCGGATGTGGCCCGCGGTCCACGCGGCGATCGAGTACGTGCTGGAACTCCAGCAGCCCGGCGGCGAGATCGGCTGGAAGCGCGAGGACGACGGCACCCCCGTCAACGATGCGCTGCTGACCGGCTCGTCCTCCGTCTACCAGGCGCTGCGCTGCGCGCTGGCGCTCGCCGAGCAGCGCGAGGAGCCGCAGCCGGACTGGGAACTGGCGGTCGGCCGCCTGGGGCACGCGATACGCCACCACCCGGAGCGGTTCCTCGACAAGTCCCGCTACTCCATGGACTGGTACTACCCGGTCCTGGGCGGCGCGGTGCGCGGCGCGGCGGCCCGGGAGCGGATCGACGCGGACTGGGAGCGCTTCGTGGTACCCGGCCTGGGGGTGCGCTGCGTGCTGCCCAACCCCTGG
This sequence comes from Streptomyces sp. YGL11-2, assembly GCF_050054615.1. NCBI lineage: Bacteria > Bacillati > Actinomycetota > Actinomycetes > Kitasatosporales > Streptomycetaceae > Streptomyces > Streptomyces sp. YGL11-2. The sequence goes on along the minus strand of NZ_JBNHIN010000005.1, from coordinate 31,584 downwards.
GTCACCGGCGGCGAGAGCGCCGAACTGGCGCTGGCGCTCTGGGCGATGGGGGAGTCCGAGCGGGCGGTGCAGATCCTGAAGTGGATCCAGCACCTGCGCGCCGAGGACGGGATGTACTGGACCGGCTACGTCTTCGACGACGACGCGATCTGGCCGCGGGAGCTGACTTCCTGGACGGCCGGTTCACTGCTGCTGGCGGTGGCCGCCCTGGGCGGCGACGAAGCCACCACGGCGGTCTTCGGCGGTGAGCGGCTGCCGTCCGGGCTCGCCCCGGACTGCTGCCGGTAGCCCTCCCCCGTACGGGCGCGGGCCGCCACCGGACACCCCCATACGGCCGGTTCCCGGTGGCGGCCCTCCGGTGGGAGGGTCAGGCTGCGGACGAATGCTCCCCAGCCGACCCCAGCCCGCCGGAGGCGCGCCGTGACCGTCCAGTCGTCCCCCACCCGCAACCACGCGGCCCTCCGCCGGGCCGTCGTCGCGCTGCTGCTGGCGTGCAGCCTGACCGTGGGCGCCGTGGCCTGCAGCAAGAACAAGGGCGGCACCTCCGCTTCGCCCGGCGCCAGCGCCAGCCCGAGCCCCAGCCCCACCAGCTCGTTCGAGAAGCAGAAGTTCGCCAAGACCCGCTTCGTCGCCAACGCCGGGCTGGCGGCCGGCGCCACCTACCAGTGGATCGTCAAGCCGTACAAGGCGGGCACCTTCAAGAAGGGCGCCCAGGGCCGCAAGACCGCCCTGGTCAAGGCGGGCCTGGCCGGGGTCTTCACCTACAACCGGCTCAAGGCCGCGGTGCGCAACGCCCAGGGCGACCCCGCGCTCTCCAAGGCGCTGGCCCCGCTCAGCAGCGGCATCGAGTCGCTGAAGGACCTGGGCACCAAGCTGCGCAAGGGCGAGGCCGGCACCGGCGACGTCGACCAGTTCCAGAACGTCATCAACAACGTCAAGGACGCGGGCAAGAAGAACGGTGCCGAGGTGAAGGACCAGGTGCCGAGCGCCTCGCAATTGGGAGGCTGAGCCACCGGGGCGCGCAGTACCGTGCGGCCCATGACTCTCCAGGAACCGCACCAGCCCCCGCCCGTCCGCCTCCAGGGCTCCCTCGACCACGAACGCTACTGCGCGGAACTCCTCGCCGAGACGGGGGAGTTCCGCGCGGTGCTGCGCGGCGCCGACCTCTCCGCCACGGTGCCGACCTGCCCCGACTGGACCCTGGCCGACCTCGCCCGACACCTCGGTGGCGCGCACCGCTGGGCCGGGCAGTTGGTCGCCACCCGCGCCACCGCCGGGATCGACCCGGCCACCGTCCCCGGCGCCGGCGGTCCGGTGGACGATACTCCCGAGGCGCTCGACGCCTGGCTGGCGGAGGGCGCCGAGCGCACCGTGGCGGCGCTGCGCGAGGCCGGCCCCGACACCGCCGTCTGGTCCTGGGCGTCGGACCACCGGGCCGGGTTCTGGGCCCGCCGGATGACTCACGAGACGGTGGTCCACCGCGCCGACGCCGCGCTCACCACCGGCGCCGGCTACGAGGTCGCGACGGAGATCGCCGCCGACTGCATCGACGAGTGGCTCCAGGTGTGCGCCCTGCCGGCGGCGGCCGAGCGCTGGACGGAGCGCGCCGAGGGCCTGTTCGGCCCCGGCCGGACGCTGCACCTGCACGCCACCGACGTCCCGCCCGCTCTCAACGCCGAGTGGTTCCTCGACCTCACCGGCGACCGGCTCGTCCACCGCCGCGCCCACGAGAAGGCCGCGGTCGCGCTCCGCGGCCCGCTCACCGACCTGCTGGCCGTCATCTACCGCAGGCTGCCCGCCGACAGCGACCGGGTCGAGGTGCTGGGCGACCGTCCGCTGCTCGACCGCTGGCTGTCCTACGCGTCCTTCGACTGAGGTACCGACCCACCTACAGCAGCCCCCACCTACCGAAATTCCCCCCATTCACGGGAGGTGACGGGCCGGAGGGGCAGGGTGTCCGGGCGTAAAGCGAAGCAGTCCGGACACCCTGCCCCGGAGGACCGTCACCGCACCCGACAGCCCCGCGCAGCGGTTCCGCGCCGCAGGCGCAACGGTGAACAACCCCTACGGCGGGAAAGCCAACAAACGTAGCGCGACGCACAGCGCAGCGGAGCCGCAACGGTGAACAACCTCCACGGCGGGAAGGCCGAACACGTGGGAGGTCAGCCAAGCGCAGCGTTCAGCTCCGCCAACACCCGCAACGTGCGCAGGTCCGGGGCGGTCACCAGGAGGTCGGTGACCGGACCCTTGCGCCACAACTCCAGCCGTTCCGCGATGCGTTCGCGTGGCCCGACCAGTGAGATCTCGTCCGCGAAGGCGTCCGGTACGGCGCGTACGGCCTCCTCCTTGCGGCCCTGGAGGAACAGCTCCTGGATCCGGCGGGCCTCCTCCTCGTACCCCATCCGCGCCATCAGGTCGGCGTGGAAGTTCCTGGCCGCGTGGCCCATGCCGCCGATGTAGAAGCCGAGCATCGCCTTGACGGGGAGCAGCCCCTCGGCGAGGTCGTCGCAGACCGCGGCGCGCGCCATGGGGGCGATCAGGAAGCCGTCCGGAGCGTTCGCCAGTGACTCCCGGTAGACCTCGGTGCGGGTCGGCGACCAGTACAGCGGCAGCCAGCCGTCCGCGATCCGGGTGGTCTGGGCGATGTTCCGGGGGCCTTCGGCGCCCAGGAGGACGGGGAGCGTGGCGCGCAGCGGATGGGTGATGGGCTTGAGGGGCTTGCCGAGGCCGGTGCCGTCCGGGCCGCGGTACGGGTGCGCGTGGAAGCGCCCGGCCAGCTCCACCGGGCCCTGCCGGCGCAGGACTTGGCGGATCACGTCCACGTATTCGCGGGTGGCGGTCAGCGGGCTCTTGGGGAACGGCCGTCCGTACCAGCCCTCGACGACCTGCGGGCCCGACAGCCCCAGGCCGAGCAGCATCCGCCCGCCGGAGAGGTGGTCGAGGGTGAGGGCGTGCATCGCGGTGGCGGTGGGGGTGCGGGCGGCCATCTGGGCGATGCCGGTGCCCAGTTTGATGCGGGAGGTGTGCGCGGCGATCCAGGTGAGCGCGGTGAACGCGTCCGAGCCCCAGGCTTCCGCGGTCCACACCGAGTCGTAGCCCAGGCGCTCGGCCTCGCGGGCGAGTTCGAGATGCCGGGGGTCGGGGCCGCGCCCCCAGTAGCCGAGTGCCAGACCGAGTCGCATGGTGCCCGCCCTCCGACGGTGAGTCATCTGATGTCGTGTCAGGTACCCCGTGGGTCCGGCGAACTGTACGGCCGTGCCGCGGACATGGCAACGGCCCCCCGCCCTGGAGGGCGAGGGGCCGCCCGGCCGGGAGGCCGGAAAGGACCGCGGTGCGGGTGCCCGGCGTCAGCCGCGCTGGATGCCGGTGGTGTCCTGGAGGACGCCGCGCCGGCCGTCCTGGGTCTGCGCGATCAGCGCCGGCCCGCGCTGTTCCACCGCCAGGTACCAGGTGCCGGGCGCCAGTTCGGCGATCGGCGACGGGCTGCCCTCCTCGCTGTACAGCGGGCGGGCGACCGGTACCGCGAACCAGAACGGCGCGAAGTCGGGCGGGCTGCCGGCGGCCTGGGTGGCGCCGGCACCGCCGCCTGCCGTGGCGTCCGCGGCCGGGGCCTGCTGGCCGTAGGTCTGGCCGGCCTGCTGCTGGGCGGACGGGTAGCCGTAGCCGCCCTGCTGCTGGGCGCCCGGGTAGCCGTATCCCTGGGTGGCGCCCGCCGCGCCGCCGTACGGGGCGGCCTGCGGCCGGGGGGCGCTCACCAGCGCGGCCTGGAGCTGCGGGACGAGCGGGGTGGCCACGGCGGCGCCCGCCAGGACCAGGTTGCCGAGCAGGCCGAGGATCAGGCCGGCGCCCGGTCCCGTGCTGTCGATGAGCGCCCAGAACGCGGTCCAGGCGGCGAAGACGGCCAGCGCCGTACCGAACTGGCCGAGGTCCAGCCCGGCGACCTTGCGCGACTGCGGCAGCGACCGGGCCACCACGATCAGCGCGGCGGCGATGACACCCGCGAGGAAGATGCTCATCAGCAGGTGCAGCGATTGCCAGGCGTTCATGACGCCGGACGAGTCGAGGCCGAGGAACGAGGCGATGAACAGCAGCACCGCTGCTCCGATCACCACGCCATCGCCTCGACTGAGGGAGCGGATGTTCACGTAAAGGTCCTTTGTCGGTTTCGTGTTCTGGTCGACGTCGCGTTTCCGGTCGACGCTGTCGCTGGCGCGCGGCGCGAGGCACGGCGGTGGCACCCCATGGTAAAGGGGAACCTAGCCCCGAATCCTGTGGATCGTCCCGCCGGTATCGGCGCGGCAATCACGATGGCGGAGCGGGCGGTGCGCCGGTACGGGACGTGTCGAGAAGTCCGGTCAGCGCGTCAGGAAGTCCGTAATGCCCTCCGTGATCCCGCGGGCCGCCTTTTGCCGCCACTGGGCGTCGGTCAATTCCGCGGCGTCCTTGGGGTCGCGCATATTGCCGCACTCGATGAAGACCTTCGGCACCGTCGACAGGTTGAGACCGCCGAGGTCGGAGCGTGTGTCGAGGCCCGTCCCGTGGCCGACGTAATTGGACGGGGCGCTTCCGGTCGCCGCCACGAACCGCCCGGCCAGCCGCTCGCCCAGGTCCCGCGAGGGGCCGGTGATCGCGGAGGTGTCGGCCGCGCCGGCCTGCACCCGGGCCGGGAGGATGACGTGGAAGCCGCGGTCGCCCACGGCCGAGCCGTCGGCGTGGATGGAGACCGCGGCGTCGGCGTGCGCGGCGTTGCCGATGGCGGCGCGCTCGTCCACGCACGGGCCGTAGGGCCGGTCGCCGTCCTGGGTGAAGACGACCTTGGCGCCCTCCGCCCGGAGGAGCGTCCGGGCGCGCCGGGCGACGTCGAGGCTGAAGGACGCCTCGGCGTAGCCGTCGTCGGTGGAGGTGCCGGTGGTGTCGCACTCCTTGCGGTCGTTGCCGATGTCCACGAGGCGGGCGATCTGCGTGGTGTGGTCGTGGTTGGTCGGGTTGTGGCCGGGGTCGAGCAGCACCGTCCTGCCCTTGAGGCTGCCGTGCGGGTTGCCCGGGTGTGCGGAGGGGCCGGCCGCCGGGCCTGCCGTGCCGCCCTTGGGGTCGGGCGCCGGGGAGCCGGCGGCGGACGTCCCGGTGTGCGGCCGTGCGCCGCCCGGTGACCGCCAGACCAGCCAGCCCGCGGCGCCGACGGCCACCACGGCGGCCAGCGCGATCAGCAGGGTGCCGCGCAGGCGGCGGGGCGGGGGGAAGCTGCTGCCGTTCGACACGTTCGCGATGGTAGCCCGCTCAGATTCCGGGGCCGGTGCGGCGCAGGACGTGCAGCGAGCGGTGCACCGCGACCTCGGTGAACGCGCCGGACGCCAGGGCCCTGCGGTAGATCCGGTACGGGGCCTGGCCGCCGTCCGCCGGGTCCGCGAAGACGTCGTGGATGACCAGCAGGCCCTCGGGCGCGACGTGCGGGGCCCAGCCCTCGTAGTCGGCGGTGGCGTGCTCGTCGGTGTGCCCGCCGTCGATGAAGACCAGGCCCACCGGCGCCTGCCAGAGGGCCGCGGCCCGCGGCGACCGGCCCACCAGGGCGATCACGTGGTCCTCCAGGCCCGCGGCGTGCAGGGTGCGGCGGAAGGTGGGCAGGGTGTCCATCCGCCCGACCACCGGGTCGACGACCGTGGGGTCGTGGTACTCCCAGCCCGGCTGCTGCTCCTCGCTGCCCCGGTGGTGGTCCACGGTGACGGCCGTCACGCCGGCCGCGCGGGCGGCGTCGGCGAGCAGGATCGTGGAGCGCCCGCAGTAGGTGCCGACCTCCACGAGCGGCAGCCCGAGCGCCGCCGCCTCGGTGGCCGCCGCGTACAGCGCGAGCCCTTCGTCCGCCGGCATGAAGCCCTTCGCCGCCTCGAACGCGGCGAGAATCTCCGGCCGGGGTGCTGTCGGGGCCGTCGGAGCGGTCATGCGCTTCCTCCTGGTGTGCGGCGGCGGTCAGTGGCTCATCGTGCCGTATGCCGGGAGCGATATCGGAACGGGGGTTCCCATTTCGCCGGCCGGACGTTTTGCCGATGGGTGTTTCCGGCGTGCGCGGCGGGGCCCGGGAATGCCGCGAATTCGCCTGCCGGGCGCCGCGGAGCCGGTGGGCGAACGGAATAGCGGAACGGTCCGTACGGGAATTCACCGGACCGTTTCCGGTGCGCATCCGTGCCGTTCCGTTCCGGTCCGAACCGTTCCCGTCCGGTCCGGACCGCTTTCGCCGGCCGCCCCGGCGCCCGCGCGGCGTCCCTCCCTTCCGTCGCCTGACCTTCCATCAGATTGAAACGTGTTCTACTCTGCCCGCCATGGGCATCGGAATCACGCGCGACCACCGTGACCTGGCCGAGGCGGCCCGTGGCTGGGCCGCCCGCACCGTGCCACCCGGCGAGGTGCGCAAACTCCTCGACACCGCGCCCGCGCGACCCGGCCGGCCCGCGTACTGGGACGGGCTCGCCGCCCAGGGCCTGCTCGCCCCGCACCTCCCGGAGGCCGACGGCGGAGGCGGCGGCACCCTGCTCGATCTCGCCGTCGTCCTGGAGGAGTTCGGGCGTGCCGCGCTCCCCGGGCCCTATCTGCCCACCGTCCTCGCCGCCGAACTGCTGCACCGCGGCGGCGCGCCCCGGGACCTCGTACGAGCCCTGGCCGCCGGCGAACGCACCGCCGCCGTCGCCCTCGACACCGGCTCGCTCACCGCCGTGGCGGCCGCCGACGGCCATGTCCTCGACGGCACCGCGCCACCGGTCCTGGCCGGCGCCGACGCCGATCTGCTCGTGCTGGCCGCGGAAAGCGCAGAAAGCACAGAAAGCGCCGAAAGCGCCGAAAGCCCAGCCGGCGAGGTCTGGCTCGCCGTAGACGCCCACCTCCTCGCCGTCCGCGCCCACGACAGCGCCGACCCCACGCGGCCGGTCGCCGAGGTGCGCGCGGACGGCGTGGCGGTCCCCGGCGGCCGGCGGTTGGCGCTCGACGGCGCCCTGGTCCGCGACCTGGCCGGCGTGCTGAGTGCCGCGGAGGGCTGCGGCACCGCCGCCTGGGCGGTGCGCACCGCCGCCGAACACGCCGCGGTGCGCGAGCAGTTCGGCCGCCCGATCGGCCAGTTCCAGGGCGTCAAGCACCTCTGCGCCGACATGCTCGTACGCTGCGAGCAGGCCCGTGCGCTGGTCTGGGACGCGGCCCGCGCGCTGGACGAACCGCCGGAGGCGCGCGGGCTGGTCGCCGCGCTGGCCACCGCGACCGCACTGGACGCCGCGGTCGGCTGCGTCAAGGACTGCATCCAGATCCTCGGCGGCATCGGCTTCACCTGGGAACACGACGCCCACCTCCATCTGCGCCGCGCGGTCACCGCCCGCCAGCTCCTCGGTGGCGGCGACGGCCACCGGCTGCGGGCCGCCCGCCACGCCGCCGCCGGTGCCCGCCGTGCGCTCCGGCTCGAACTCCCCGCCGCGGCCGACGCGTTCCGGGAGCAGGCCCGGGGCGTCGTCGACGGCGTCCGGGGCCTGGACCCGGCCGCCGTGCGCCGTGCCCTGGCCCCCACCGGCTATGCCGCACCCCACCTCCCCGAGCCCTACGGACTGGGCGCGGGCCCCGTCCAGCAGCTGGCCATCCAGCAGGAACTGGCCGCCGCCGGCGTCCGGATCGGCGATCTCGGCATCGCCACCTGGGTGGTCCCCTCGCTCCTCGCCCACGGAACCGCCGCCCAGCAGCGGCGCTATCTGCCGCCGACGCTGCGCGGCGACCTCCTGTGGTGCCAGCTCTTCTCCGAGCCGGAGGCCGGCTCGGACCTGGCGTCGCTGCGCACCCGCGCGACGCCGGCCGAGGGCGGCGGCTGGCGGATCAACGGCCAGAAGGTCTGGACCTCGGCCGCCCAGTGGGCCGACCACGGCATCCTGCTCGCCCGCACCGACCCGGACGCGCCCCGGCACCGCGGCCTGACGTTCTTCCTCGTCGACATGACGACACCCGGGATCGACGTCCGCCCCCTCAGGGAGATCACCGGCGACGCCCTCTTCAACGAGGTCTACTTCGACGACGTGCTGCTGCCGGCCGACGCGGTGGTCGGCGGGACCGGCGACGGCTGGCGGGTCGCCCGCACCACCCTGGACAACGAACGCGTCCACATGGCCGACCAGTTGACCTTCGACACCGGGCTCGAAGAACTCCTCGCCCGCTCCGCCGGACTGGACGCGGCGGTGCGGGCGCGCGTCGGTGCGCTGGCCGCCGAGGCGCATGCGCTGGCCTGCATCGGGTTGCGCACCACGCTCCAGCAGGTGTCGGGCCTGGAGCCGGGCCCCGGCGCCAGCATCCGCAAGCTGGTGCAGACCGCCCACCAGCAGAAGGTCGCCGAACTGGCGCTGGAACTCCTCGGCCCGGCCGGCGCGGTTCGCGAGGGCGCCGGCGAACGGGCCCTGCACGGCTTCCTGATGTCCCGCTGCCTGACCATCGCCGGCGGGACGACCCAGGTGCAGCGCAACGTCGTCGCGGAACGGCTGCTGGGCCTGCCGCGGGATCCGGAGCCCCGCCCCCTCATCTGACCCCAGGAGGATTCGCATGGCTGGCAAGGCGTACATCGTCGGCGTCGGGATGACCCGGTTCGAGAAGCCCGAGACCCGCGACTGGCAGTACTGGGACATGGTGAAGGAGGCGGGCGGCGCGGCCCTCGCGGACGCCGGGATCGGCTACGAGGCGGTCGAGCAGGTGCCGGTCGGCTACTGCTACCAGCCCTCGACGGCCGGCCAGCGCGCCGCCTACGAACTCGGGCTGACCGGCGTCCCCGTCTACAACGTCAACAACAACTGCGCGACCGGCTCCACCGCACTGATGATGGCCCGTCAGTTCGTCGCCGCCGGCCTCAACGACTGCGTGCTGGCCCTCGGCTTCGAGAAGATGAAACGGGGCGCACTCGGCGCCGGTGCGGACGGCGGAAGCTTCGCGACCTCTCCGGTGGCCCGCCACTACGGGGTGATGGCCGCCGCCCACGGCTTCGAGGCGACCCCGCCCACCGCCCAGATCTTCGGCAACGCGGCTCGCGAGCACATGGAGCGGTACGGCACCACGGCCGAACAGCTCGCCGCGGTCGGCGCGAAGAACCACCGGCACTCCGCGCACAACCCCTACGCGCAGTTCCAGGACGTCCACACAGTCGAGGAGGTGCTCGCCGCCCGGACCATCCACCGCCCGCTGACCAAGCTCCAGTGCTCGCCGACGTCCGACGGCGCCGCGGCGGCGGTGCTCGCCTCCGAGCGCTTCGTACGCGAACACGGCCTGGCGGACCGGGCGGTGGAGATCGCCGCCCAGGCCATGACGACGGACACCGAGGCCAGCTTCGCCTCCGGTTCCTGCATCGACGTCGTCGGCAAGCCGATGTCCCGGGCCGCGGCCCGGCAGGTATACGCGGCCGGCGGCCTCGGCATCGAGGACGTCGACGTCATCGAGTTGCACGACTGCTTCTCCATCAACGAGCTGCTGACGTACGAGGCGCTGGGCATGTGCGCGGACGGCGACGCGGGGAAGCTGGTCGCCGACGGCGCCACGACCTACGGCGGGCGCTGGGTGGTCAACCCGTCCGGCGGTCTGATCTCCAAGGGCCACCCCCTGGGCGCGACCGGCCTGGCCCAGACCGCCGAACTGGTATGGCAGCTGCGCGGAACGGCGGGCGAGCGCCAGGTGCCCGGCGCCCGGGTCGGGCTGGCCCACAACATCGGGCTGGGCGGCGCGGCGGTGGTGACGCTGCTGCGGAAATGAGGAAACGGATGGAAGGGATGGAAGGGGCGGAGGGGAGGGGCAGGGGAGGGAAGGGGAAGCAGGGAGGTGCGTCCTACGCCTCCGGGACTAGGCCGTGCGACAGATGTCCGATGCACCGATATCCCGATGCGCCGGGCGCGCGGTGAGTGCGAGCATGGTCCGCATGCCCCCGATAGCCACCCCTTCCACGCTGTCCGCCGCCGCACGCCGGGCGGCGGCGCCGTCCTGGCTGGTGATGCTGCTGGTCTGCGCCGGGCAGTTCCTGGTCGTCCTGGACGTCTCCGTCGTGAACGTGGCCCTGCCCGCCATGCGTTCCGGCCTGGGACTGTCCGAGCTGGGCCTCCAGTGGATCGTCAACGCCTACGTGATCACCTTCGCGGGCTTCATGCTGCTCGGCGGCCGGGCCGCCGACCTCTTCGGCCGCAAGCGGATCTTCGTCCTCGGATTGGCGCTCTTCACCGTCGCGAGCCTGGCCGGCGGACTCGCCCAGCAGCCCTGGCAGTTGATCGCGGCCCGCACCGTCCAGGGCGTCGGCGCGGCGGTGCTCTCCCCGGCGACGCTGACCATCCTCACCACGTCGTTCCCGGCCGGCCCGGCCCGTACCCGCGCCATCGCCACCTGGACCGCGGTGGGCGCGGGCGGCGGCGCGGTGGGCGGCCTGGTCGGCGGGGTGCTCACCCAGTACCTGTCGTGGCGCTGGGTGCTGCTGATCAACGTGCCGGTGGGGGCGCTGGTCCTGGCCGGGGCGGTGACCTGGCTCAGCGAGAGCCGGCAGGGTGCCGCGCGCCGGCTGGACGTGCCGGGCGCGCTGCTGGTGACCTGCGGGCTCGGGCTGGTGGCCTACGGGATCGTGCAGACCGAGACGCACGGCTGGGGGTCGGCCGCCGCACTGCTGCCGCTGGCCGCCGGGCTCCTGGTGGTCGCGGCCTTCGTCGCCGTCGAGGCGCGCACCAGGGCCCCGTTGATGCCGCTGGGGCTCTTCCGGCTGCGCTCGGTCTCGTCGGCGAACGCGGCGATGGTGCTGGCCGGCGCCGCGATGTTCTCCATGTGGTACTTCCTGTCGCTCTACGTCCAGAACGTCCTCTCCTACACGCCACTTGAGGCCGGGCTCTCCTTCATCCCGCACTCGCTGAGCATCGTGCTGGGCTCGAAGCTCGCGCCGCGGCTGATGAACCGGGTCGGGGCCAAGACGCTGGCCGTCACCGGTGCGGCGATCTCGCTCTCCGGCATGCTGTGGCAGAGCACGATGACCGCCCATGGGACGTACCTCGGCACGATCCTCGGCCCCGGCGTCCTGATGGCGCTGGGCGCCGGACTGACCGCGACACCGACCGCCGCCATCGCCACCTCCGGCGCGGACCCGGCCGACCAGGGCCTGGTCTCCGGCCTGATCAACACCTCCCGCCAAATGGGCGGCCCGCTGGGCCTGTCGGTCCTCTCCACGATCGCCGCCGCCCGGATCGCCGAGGGGCACGGCCGGACGGCGCTGGCGAGCGGTTACGGGCTCGCCTTCGGCTCCGGCGCGATCGTGCTGGCGGCCTCCATCGTGCTGATGCTGCTCGCCCTGCCGCGCCGCCGGGCGGGGGCCGCCCAGGGGTGACCCCGGTGGGCGGCCAACGTGCCCGCACCCGGCGCCCGGTACCGCCCGCCGCTACAGCCAGCCGTTGCGGCGGGCCGCCCGTACGGCCTCCATGCGGTTGCGGGTGCCGGTCTTGCCGATGGCCGCCGAGAGGTAGTTGCGGACGGTGGCCTGGGAGAGGTGCAGCCGGCCGGCGATGTCGGCGACCGTCGCCCCGTCCACGGCCGCGGTGAGCACATCGCGTTCGCGCTGGGTCAGCGGATTGGGGCCGGCGCTCAGCGCCGCCGCGGCCAGCCCGGGGTCGATGACCTGCTCACCGGCGAGGACCCGGCGGATCGCCGCCGCCAGATCCTCCACCGGCCCGTCCTTCACCAGGAAGCCGGACGCCCCGGCCTCCATGGCGCGGCGCAGATAGCCGGGCCGACCGAACGTCGTCACGATCAGCACCTTGCACGACGGCAGCTGCGCGCGCAGGTCGGCGGCGGCGTCCAGCCCGCTGCGGCCCGGGAGTTCGATGTCCAGCAGCGCCACGTCGGGCCGGGCGGCCAGCGCCGCATCGACGATCTGGTCGCCCGCCGGGACCTGGGCGACGACCTCCATGTCCTCTTCCAGGTCGAGCAGCAGCGCCAGCGCGCCCCGCATCATTCCCTGGTCCTCCGCCAACAGGACCCTGATCACCTGGTCAACTCCTCCGCATCCGCCATGTCACCCGCGCCCACCGGTAGTTCGGCGGTCACCCGGAAACCGCGCCGGCCGTCGGGACCGCTGCGCAGCGTGCCGCCCGCCGCGGCCAGCCGCTCGGCCAGCCCCTTCAGGCCCGTACCGCCCACCGGGCCGCGGCCGTTGCCGCCGGCCGGGTCAGCGGGGTCAGCCGGGTCAGCCGAGCGGCCCCGCGTACCGGCGGCACCGTCGGGCCCTCCGGCACCGGAGCCTACGGGACCGCGGCCGTCGTCCGTGATCGTCAGCCGGGCCCGGTCGTCGTCGGCGTGCAGCGCGATCTCGCAGCGGGTGGCGCCGCTGTGCCGCACGGTGTTGGTCACGCTCTCACGGACCACCCAGCCCAGCAGCGCCTCGGCCTGCGCGGGCAGCGGCGGCCCGGACAGCCGTACCACGGGGTCGATACCGGCCGCCTCCAGCGCCGAACGGGCCCGGTCCAGCTCGGTGCTGAGGCTGCCCTCGCGGTAGCCGGTGACCGCCTCGCGGATCTCGGTCAGCGCCTGCCGGCCGACCGCCTCGATGTCGCTGGCCTGGGCCAGCGCCGCATCGAGGTTGCGCGGCGCCAGCCGGCGGACCGCCTCGGCCTTGACCACCACCACGGACAGGGTGTGGCCCAGCAGGTCGTGCAGATCGCGGGAGAACCGCAGCCGCTCCCGCTCCACGGCGCTGCGCGCCAGTTCCTGACGGGTGGTCCGCAGCTCCTGGATCGTGTCGAAGAGGCTGAGGACCGTCGCCGTCACCATGCCGGACAGGAACGTGGCGTAGCCGATGCCGAACGAGCCCGACGGGCTGTGGTCGACCGAGCCGGACAGAAAGCCGGCCGTGCCGCTGAGCGCGATCAGCCAGACGCCGAGGGGCCGGCCGCGCAGCGGGCGCACCGTACCGGAGGCCAGCGACAGCAGCGGGAAGAACAGGAACCATTCGCCCTGGAAGCCGAGCGCGATGGCGAAGGTGACGGCGGTCAGCGCGGCCAGGGCGTAGAGCGGATAGCGGGTGTCGCGCCGGCGGGGGTTGAAGGAGGAGAAGACGACGCTGACGTAGAGGGAGTTGAAGGCCAGGATTCCGGCGCCGGCCAGCACCGGATGGTCGGTCTTGCCGTGGATGATGTTGGAGAACGCCCCCAGCCCCATCAGCAGCCAGGGCAGGAAGGTGTACCGGTTGGGCCCCTTCATCTTCCGCTCGGCCCACTTCGGCACCGTCGCGCACGACCCCTGCCCATCGTCGCCGCTACCGCCGCCGTTGCCGCCGCAGCCGCCGTCGTTGCCGCCCCCGGGCTTCGCGCCCCATGTCCGCTGCTGTGCCATCTGCCTCACGCCGTCCCTCACACCGAGCGGGCCGCCCGGCGGTACGCGTACACCGCGTAACCGCCGAAGAGTGCCAGCCAGGCGGCCAGCACCGCCACCGTCGTCAGCCCCGGCGCGCCGCCGCGGGTGATGCTCAGCCCCAGATCGGCGAAGCGGTTGGCGGGCGTCCAGGAGGAGAGCGCGCGCAGCCAGCCGGGGAACGCGTCGGCCGGGAACCACAGGCCGCCGACGAGCGAAAGCAGCAGCAGACAGCCGGTGTTGACCAGTCCGGTGGTCTGCGAGGAGAGGCGGTAGCCGTTGCCGAGGCCGAGCAGGGTGAAGGGCGCGGTCCCCAGCCAGAGCAGCACGACCAGCGCGGCCCACTGCCAGGCCGCCAGCCGTACGCCGTTGACCAGCGCGCCCGCCAGCAGCACCGCCACGATGGCCGGCAGCACCGTCACCGTCCCGGTCAGCCCGCGGGCCACCACCACCTGGACCGGGCCCAGCGGGGTGATCCGCAGCTGCCGCAGCCAGCCCAGGCTCCGGTCCTCGGCGAGTCCGTTGCCCACCCCGATCGCCGCGCCCAGCCCGCCGTACGCGGCCAGGCCGACCATCGAGGAGACCTTCCACGCCATCGGCACGCCGCCGGGGCCCGCGCCGATCCTGGTGAACAGCAGGTACATCAGCACCGGCATCCCGATGCCGAAGATCACAAAGCTCTTGTCGCGCAGCGTGCGGCGCACTTCCAGGCGGAGGTAGTCGAGCATCACACCGTCTCCTTCGGGGACAGCGCGCCGTGGGCGGCGGGCGTACGGGCGCCCTCGGCACCGTGGTCCGTGGCACCGTGGACCGTGACACCGCGGTCCGGGGCGCCGCCGGTGTCGTCGTCGGCGCCCGGTGCGCCGGTCAGCAGGAGGAAGGCGTCCTCCAGGCTGGCGGGGGAGACCTGGAGGCCGCGGATGAGGTCCAGGCCGGCCAGCGCCCGCACCGTCGCGTCGGAGTCCGACGTCCGCAGCAGGGCGCGGTCGCCGCGGATCTCCAGGGCGGTCACGCCGGGCAGCCCGGACAGTGCGCCGGTGCCCGCGCCCGCGAGGTCGAAGGAGACCAGCGAGCCGCCGGCCCGCCGCTTGACCGCCTCGCCGCTGCCGTCCGCGACCACCCGGCCGCGGTCGATCACCACGATGCGGTCGGCGTTGTCGTCCGCCTCCTCCAGATAGTGGGTGGAGAACAGGATGGTGTTGCCGCGCCGCGCATAGCCGCGCATGGCGTGCCAGAACGCCCGGCGCGCCTCCACGTCCAGCGCCGCCGTGGGCTCGTCGAGCACCAGCAGCTCGGGGTTGCCGGCCAGCGCCACCGCGAACCGGACCCGCTGTGCCTGGCCGCCCGAGAGCCGGTCGATCCGGCGCCCGCCGAAGTCGGCGAGGCCGGCCAGCTCCAGGGCTTCGGAGACCTCCATCGGGTTCGGGTACGTGGCGGCGACGAAGCCGACCAGCTCGCGGACGGTGACCCGGGGGATGGGCTTGCCGTCCTGGAGCATCGCCCCCACCCGGCCCGCCCGTACCGCCGTCTCCGGCTCCTCGCCGAACAGCCGCACCGTGCCTGAGCTGGGCGGCAGCAGGCCCAGCAGCATGCTGATGGTGGTGGACTTGCCCGCGCCGTTGCGCCCGAGCAGTGCCACCGTCTCGCCCTGGTCGATCTCCAGGTCCAGCCCGGCCACGGCACGCACCGCGCCGTAGTTCCGGGTCACCCCGGAGAATCCCACCGCCGTGCCTCTCGGCACCGCCGTCCTCGTCATGGCCGCCCTCCCCGTTGTGCCGGCGCGCTCGCCGCGCCCGCCGTGCTCGTCCTCGGACGACGCCCCACCGGCGTCGTGCCCATGACGCTACGGACGTCCGCCGGCGGGCGGCAGAGGCGAATGTGCGCGATCCGCGCTGACAAATGTCACGGTCCGCCGGGCGGCACCGCACCGCGGCACGTCCGCGCCGTCGCCCGCCCTCCCCGAATCTGACAATCCGTCAGAGGTCTTCCGGGTGCGGCGCGCATCGGCTATACATGAGGGCCATCGGCTAGAACGCGTTCTAGAAGCGCGCCGGTGCGCCCACCGGACGCGGTCCGCCGACCCGATACGACCCCGGCACGGTCGACGGTGCGGACGGCCGGGCCGGGGTCTCACACCGTGGTGAAGGAGCAGCACCCCCGATGCCCATCGACGCCGCCAAGGCCACCTCCGCCGAGCCGCGGACCACCGAACTCGCCTGGGACCACAAGGACGTCCAGCTCTACCACCTCGGTATCGGCGCCGGCGCGGCCACCCCCGAGAAGCCGCACCCCGCCACCGACCCGGACGAGCTCCGCTACACCCTGGAGAGCGCGCTGCACGTCCTGCCCAGCTTCGCCACCGTCGCCGGCGGCGGCATGGCGCTCGCCGGCGGGCTCTCCGCTCCCGGCATCGACGTCGACCTGGCCGCCGTCCTGCACGGCGGGCAGACCGTCACCGTGCACCGCGCCCTGCCCGTCACCGGCCGGGCCACCCAGACCTCGACCGTGCCCGCCGTCTACGACAAGGGCAAGGCCGCCGTCATCGTGCTGCGCTCCGAAGTGGCCGACGGCGACGGCCCGCTGTGGACCTGCGACACCCAGATCTTCGTCCGCGGCGAGGGCGGCTTCGGCGGCGAACGCGGGCCCTCCGCCCGCCTCGAACCGCCCGAGCGGGCACCCGACCTGACCACCGAGCGGCTCATCCGCGAGGACCAGGCGCTGCTCTACCGCCTGTCCGGCGACTGGAACCCGCTGCACGCCGACCCGGAGTTCGCCAAGCTCGCCGGGTTCGACCGGCCGATCCTGCACGGGCTGTGCTCGTACGGGGTCACGCTGAAGGCGGTCGTCGACACGGTGCTGGGCGGCGACGTCGGGCGGGTCCGCTCGTATACCACCCGCTTCGCCGGGGTGGTCTTCCCGGGGGAGACGCTGCGCGTCCGCGTCTGGCGGGACGCCCCCGAGCCGGGCCGCCTCCAGGTGTCGGTCACCGCGGCCGACCGCGACGACGCCCCGGTGCTGGCGGACACCGTGATCGCGTACCGCTAGGGCCTGCCCGATGGGTCAGGGTCGGGACATCTTGTTGCCGTGAAGCCGCGAGAGGAGCCGTGAGTGCGCATGCGCGCAGCCGTACTGCACGAGACGGGACAGGACAGGCTCGACGTGCTCGACGACGTCGAGGCGATGGGGTTCGGTCCGGGGAAGGTCCGGATACGCATCCGGGCCACCGGGCTGTGCCACTCCGATCTCTCCGCGATGAACGGGGTGTTGCCGCAGCCCGCGCCGTTCGTCCCCGGGCACGAGGGCGCCGGCGAGATCCTCGACGTCGGCGACAGGGTCGGCGGACTGCGGCAGGGCGACCGGGTCCTGATGTGCTGGCTGCCCGCCTGCGGCGGCTGCCCGTCCTGCAAGCGGGGCCAGACGCATCTGTGCCTGGCCGGGTTCATGAACGCCGGCACGCCCAACTTCCGGCGTCCCGGCGGGGAGGTCTTCGGTTTCGCCGGGACCGGGACCTTCGCCGAGGAGGTCGTGGTGGCCGCCGACTGCGCGGTCCCCATCCCGGACGACGTCCCGTACGAGATTGCCGCGCTGATCGGCTGCGGGGTCACCACCGGGCTCGGCGCCGCCCTCAACACCGCGAAGGTGGAGGCCGCGTCGTCGGTCGCGGTGATCGGCTGCGGCGGCGTCGGCATCTCCGTCATCCAGGGCGCGCGGGCCTGCGGTGCCGCGCAGATCATCGCCGTCGACCCGGTGGCCGCCCGCCGCGAGGCCGCCCTCCGCTTCGGCGCCACCGAGGCCGTAGCGCCGGACGAACTCGCCGACGCCAAGGCCCGGATCACCGGGGGAGAGGGCTTCGACTACGTCTTCGAGGTCGTCGGCAAGTCCGCCACCACTCGCACCGCGTACGAGACGACCCGGCGCGGCGGCACCCTGTGCGTGGTCGGCGCGGGTGCGCTGGACGACACCTTCCAGGTCAACATGTTCGAGCTGTTCTTCGACGAGAAGCGGATCCTGCCGTCGCTGTACGGGGGCGGCGACGTGCTGCGGTCCTACGAGCGGGCCATCGCGCTGTGGCGGGCCGGCCGGATCGACCTCGAAGGGCTGATCACCCACCGCGTCCGGCTCGCCGAGATCAACGACGCCCTCGACCAGATGCGTTCGGGAACCTCGCTCCGCACCTGCATCGAGATCTGACGCCGCACCGCCGTGCGGGACGAGTGGACCGGACCGGACAGGACAGGACGGGACAGGACCGGACAGGAGAGGACACGCATGGCACAGCCACTGGAGGGACTGACCGCGATCGTCACCGGCGCCGGACGCGGTCTGGGCCGGGCCGAGGCCCTGGAACTCGCCCGCCTCGGCGCCCGCGTCGTCGTCAACGACTTCGGTCAGCCCGGCCGGGACGGCTCGGGCACCGCCTCGGCCGCCCCCGCCGAGGAGGCCGCCGCCGCGATCCGCGCGGCGGGCGGGCAGGCGGTCGCCCACCTCGGCGACGTCGCCGACCACCAACAGGCCGAAGAACTCGTGCGGTTGGCGATCGACACCTACGGCCGGCTGGACATCCTGGTCAACAACGCGGGGATCCTCCGGGACCGGATGGTGTTCTCGATGACCGAGGACGAATGGGACTCGGTGATCCGCGTCCACCTCAAGGGGCACTTCAACACCACCCACTTCGCCGCCGCACACTGGCGCGCCCGCTCCAAGGAGGCCGGCGGCCCGGTCTTCGGGCGGATCGTCAACACCTCGTCCGAGGCGTTCCTCGCCGGCTCGGCGGGCCAGCCCAACTACGCGGCGGCCAAGGGCGGCATCGTCGGCCTCACCACCTCCACGGCGCTGGCGCTGGCCAAGTACGGCGTGACCGCGAACGCGATCTGCCCGCGCGCCCGCACCCGGATGACCGAGGACGTCTTCGCCGGATTCCAGGTCCCGGACGACGGCGGCCTCGACCCGCTGGCACCCGAGCACGTCGCGCCGCTGGTCGGCTATCTGGCCTCGCCGGCCGCCGCCCGGGTCAACGGCCAGCTGCTGGTCGTCCACGGCGGGATGGTCGCGATCGCCGAACGACCGCGGATCGCCGCCAAGTTCGACACCGCCAAGGAGGTCTTCAGCTACGAGGAGCTGGACGGCCTGCTGACGCCGTACTACGCCGAGCGCCCGGCGCACGAGACCTTCGCGGCGGCCGAGGTGCTGGGCCTCAAGCACGGCTGACGGCCGGCCCGTCCGGGTACGGACCGGTG
>NZ_JBNHIN010000005.1:7649-12866 GCF_050054615.1 Streptomyces sp. YGL11-2 | reverse complement strand
CGGCCGCCGCCCGCGGGAAGCGGTGCGGCGGCCGCGGCCGTCGGCGTCGGGTGGGTCCTCAGGCGGTCTGCGCCTGATGGTCCCGGCGGTGCCGGCCGTGGACGGCGGCCTGGGCCTCCTCGCTGGAGGAAGCCTGGCCGCGGTGCTTGCCGGCGCCTGCGGCCTCGGCGGCCTGGGCGGAGGTCCCCTGCGGGCGCGCCTGGGTCGTGTCGGTTCGGGCTTCGGACATGGAAAGAGTCACTCCGTCAGATCGCTTACAGCTGTACGCGTCGGGACCTCCCCCAGCTACCGCCGGGGCGAAACCCGTGCGGCGCTGTCGGTGGCCGGGTCAACCGGCTGCGTAGCCCCCGCCTGAATAGTAACTGGGCGGAAGACAGCGCTTCACCGGGCCTCCCGGGCCCCGAGAGGTGCCTGTTGCAGGGGCACTGGCCTGCACAATCGGGGATGCGTGGTACTGGTGTGCGGTTCCGCGCCGATGACCTTGAGATGTGGAGATGCTGTGGAGTCGGTACTGGTATGCGCAGCATCCGGGACAATCCCGCCCCCGGAATCCGTGATTCCCGATCCGCCCATCGCGGCGACCGGCGCCGCGGCGACCGGCGCCGCGACCGGCCGTACGGCGCCGACCGTCCCTACGGCCGCGGTCGTCCCCGCGGCCACCCGCACCGCGACCGGCTCCGGCGGTACGGTCATCCGCGCCATCCCGCACGGCACCGCGTCCGTCGCGTAGGGCAGCAGGAGTTCACCGTCCCGCGTCCACAGCCCGGCGCCCGCCAGCCAGCCCTCCGGCGCCCGGAACTGCCGCAACCGCCGCCCCGCGGGCCGCCATACGCCCAGCCACGTCCCGCTCGCGGCGTCGATCCGGAACGCCACCGCACAGCTCTCCGGCAGCAGCATCCGCCCCGGCTGCACCGCGAACGGCGTCACCGCCATGTCGGGAGCCCGCAGACACTCCGGGAAGCGCACCGGCAGGCTGCTGCCGAGCACGCCCCAGCCCAACCGGTCGTGCCCGGCGGCGTCGGACCGGACGAGCAGCAGCCCGCTGTCCGGATCGGCCAGCAGCAGGCGGTCGTTGCTCCGCTCGGTGATCTGGAGCAGCGGACTGGCCGGGCCGCCGCGCGCCAGATCGACCACCACGGTCTTGGTCCGGCCGTCCAACTCCCGGTCCAGCGCCAGCAGTCGCCCGTCGTGGTCCAGCCAGGCGCCGCCCGTGCAGCGCCCCGGCACCACGGCGACCCGCTCCGGCCCGGCCGCGCCGCCGTGCACCAGCCACAGCGCGGTGCCCCGCGCGCCGGGCGCCAGCGCATAGCCGAGCGTCCCGCGCGGGGTGGGCGGCAGCAGCGTCAGGGTGTCCGCCGGCACCGCGCCGAGCAGGACCTCCCGGGTCCCGGGGTCGGTCGGGTAGAGCAGGGAGACGGTGAAGCGGTCGGCGACCCGGCGCAGGAGCAGCACCCGGCCGTCCGCGAGCGGCAGCAGTTCGCTGTCCGGCTCCTCGGGCTGGCTGCCCGGCAGGGGGACCGCGTACGGCTCCGGGCCGCCGATCGTCCAGCGCTCCGGAAACCAGCTCCCGGCGGCGTCGTCGTGGCGCGCGAGCCGGGCGGCGTACGAGCCGTCGGCGGCGATCGTCAGCGCCGCGCGGTGCGGGCTGTCGAGCGATGTGGCGTCCTCACTGGCGCAGATCGTCATCGGTGGCCACCTCCAGTGGAGGGACGTTAGTTTTCGCATTTCGGGCGGATCAACGAGAGTTGCCGGTCTTCACGCATAAGGGTGGCGATTGTCCGGTTCGCCGGTGGTGGGTGGGATGGTTGTGCTCCTTGATTCAAGGATGCGTAAAGTCAGGGCGCCCTAAATGGCCAGGACGCGTCCTGGCACCGTGCGCAACCCCTGCCGCGACGGGGAGGAACCAGGAACCCGGCTCAAGGTGCCCGTGTCGGCGGACGCCAGGGTGCACATCGCCCCGTCGACCGGCGCGAGGATGTCAAATGCCGCAGTTCACCCGCGGCTTCGCGGCCGTTCGGCAGCCAAGAAGAAGGACGTCGGCCTGCCTCGCCCCGAGAACCAACGGGCCGACGACCTCGCCACCGAGGTCGGCCCGGAGAAGATCAACCAGGCCGACGCCGACTGGATCTTCACCGGCGTCTGCGGCGACCCCGGGTCCACCAAGCGCGACACCGCCGAGCAGAACCCGCTCTGGAAGAACCTCAAGGCCGTCAGGGACGGCCACGCGAGGAACGTGAAGGACGAGATCTGGTACCTCGGACTCGGCGGCACCGCCGCCGACGGCGTCCTGGACGACCTGCGCGGCTTCCTCGTCCGGCACCGACCGCCCGGCACCGACCCGCGCGGACCCGGTGCCCGGTGCCCTCGGCGGACCGCGGGGCGGTGCGGTGGCACGGGTGAGAGGTAACCTTCCCCCGTGCCCGCACTGTCTGAAGTCCTCGCCGCGCTCGACGCCCTGTGGCCCCCCGAGCGGGCCGAGGGATGGGACGCCGTCGGCACCGTCTGCGGCGACCCCGGCGCCGAGGTGCGCCGGGTGCTGTTCGCCGTCGACCCGGTCCAGGAGATCGTCGACGAGGCCGTGCAGCTCGGCGCCGACCTCCTCGTCACCCACCACCCGCTCTACCTGCGCGGGACGACGACGGTCGCGGCCTCGACCTTCAAGGGCAGGGTCGTGCACACCCTCATCAAGCACGACATCGCCCTGCACGTCGCGCACACCAACGCCGACACCGCCGACCCCGGCGTCTCCGACGCCCTGGCCGGCGCGCTGGACCTGCGGATCCTGCGCCCCCTGGTGCCGGACGCGAGCGATCCGGCCGGCCGCCGCGGCCTGGGCCGGATTTGCGAACTCCCGCACCCGATGACGCTGTCCGAGCTCGCCGGCCACGCCGCCGCCCGCCTGCCCGCCACCGCGCAGGGCATCCGGGCGGCCGGCGACCCGGACCGCGAGATCCGCACCCTCGCGGTCTCCGGCGGCTCCGGCGACAGCCTCTTCGACGACGTACGGGCGGCCGGCGTGGACGCGTTCCTCACCGCCGACCTGCGTCACCACCCGGCCTCCGAGGCCACGCAGCACGGCCCGTTGGCGCTGCTGGACGCGGCCCACTGGGCCACCGAATGGCCGTGGTGCGAGCAGGCCGCGGCCCAGCTCGACGCGGTCTCCGACCGGCACGGCTGGGGACTGCGCACGCATGTCTCCCGTACGGTCACCGACCCCTGGACCGCCCACGCGGCGTCCGCCCCGCTCACCACCCCGACAAACACCACAGGAGCCCCACGCTGAACGCCGCGCCCGCCGACCAGATCCGCCTTCTCGACGTCCAGAGCCTGGACGTCCGGCTCACCCAGCTCGCGCACCGGCGCAAGAACCTCCCCGAGCTGGCCGAGCTGACGACCCTGGAGGCCGACCTCACCCAGCAGCGCGACCTGCTCGTCGCCGCGCAGACCGAGGAGAGCGACACCAGCCGCGAGCAGACCAAGGCGGAGCAGGACGTGGACCAGGTGCGCCAGCGCGCCGCCCGCGACCAGAAGCGCCTGGACTCCGGCGCCATCACCTCCCCGAAGGACCTGGAGAACCTCCAGCGCGAACTGGCCTCGCTGGCCAAGCGCCAGGGCGACCTGGAGGACGTCGTACTGGAGGTCATGGAGCGCCGCGAGACCGCCCAGGAGCGGGCCGCCGAGCTGACCGGCCGGGTCGGGGCCATCCAGGCCAAGGTCGACGACGCCACCGCCCGCCGGGACGCCGCCTACGCCGAGATCGACGCCGAGGCCGCCACGGTCACCAAGGAGCGCGAACTGACCGTCGCGGACCTCCCTGAGGCGCTCGTCAAGCTCTACGACAAGATCCGCGCCAGGGAGGGCGGCGTCGGTGCGGCCCGCCTCTACCAGCGCCGCTGCGAGGGCTGCCGGCTGGAGCTGAACATCACCGAGCTCAACGACGTCCGGGCCGCCGCCGCCGACGCCGTCGTACGGTGCGAGAACTGCAGCCGCATCCTGGTCCGTACGCCCGACTCGGGCCTGTAGGCCATGGCGCGCAAGCTGATCGTCGAAGCGGACGGCGGCTCCCGGGGCAACCCGGGCCCGGCCGGCTACGGCGCGGTGGTCCTCGACCCGGCGACGGGCGAGGCGCTGGCCGAGGCCGCCGAGTTCATCGGCACCGCGACCAACAACGTCGCCGAGTACAAGGGCCTGCTGGCCGGGCTGCGCGCCGCGCACGCGCTGGACCCGCAGGCCACCGTCCACGTCCGGATGGACTCCAAGCTCGTCGTCGAGCAGATGTCGGGCCGCTGGAAGATCAAGCACCCGGACATGAAGCCGCTGGCCGCCGAGGCGAAGACGGTCTTCCCCGCGAACCAGGTCAGCTACGAGTGGATCCCCCGGGAGAAGAACAAGCACGCCGACCGGCTCGCCAACGAGGCGATGGACGCGGGCAAGAACGGCAAGCAGTGGGAGCCGCGCGACTCCCGGGCGGCACTGGCCACCGCCGGTGCGCCCGCCCGCAGCGCCGCGGCGCGCGCCGCCGACCGGGCCGCCGAGGCGGCCGAGACCGGCGAACAGGCGCCCGCCGCCCCGCCGGTGGGCTGGGGCGCGCCCGACCTCGGCGTGCCCGCGACGTTCGTCCTGCTGCGGCACGGCGAGACCGCGCTGACCCCCGAGAAGCGCTTCTCCGGCAGCGGCGGCACCGACCCCGAACTCTCCGCCGCCGGCCGCCGCCAGGCCGAGGCGACCGCCGCCGCGCTCGCCGCCCGCGGCACGATCCAGGCCGTCGTCAGCTCACCGCTGCGCCGCTGCCGGGAGACCGCCGACGCGATCGCGGCCCGGCTCGGCCTGGACGTCCGCGTCGAGGACGGGCTCCGCGAGACCGACTTCGGGGCCTGGGAGGGGCTGACCTTCGCCGAGGTCCGCGAGCGCTTCCCCGAGGATCTGGACGCCTGGCTCGGCTCCGTCAAGGCGGCGCCCACCGGCGGTGGCGAGTCCTTCGCGGCGACCGCCCGCCGGGTCGCGGTCGTTCGCGACAAGCTCATCGCCCGGTACGCGGGCCGGACCGTCCTGCTGGTCACCCATGTCACGCCGATCAAGACCCTGGTCCGGCTGGCGCTGGGCGCCCCGCCGGAGTCGCTGTTCCGGATGGAGCTGTCGGCGGCGTCGCTGTCGGCGGTGGCGTACTACGCGGACGGGAACGCCTCGCTGCGGTTGCTGAACGACACCTCGCACCTG
>NZ_JBNHIN010000005.1:3350-7502 GCF_050054615.1 Streptomyces sp. YGL11-2 | reverse complement strand
CCCCCCCCCCCCCCCCCCCCCCCCCGGGCCCGTTCCGTTGCGGGGCGGCGGCGGGCCGGCTCAGGGCGCCAACGCCGCGGCCTCCCGGGCGAGTTGGCGCACCCGGCCCCAGTCCTTGGCGGCCAGCGCATCGGCCGGCAGCATCCAGCTGCCGCCGACGCAGCCGACGTTCGGCAGCGCCAGATAGGACGGCGCGGTCGCCGGGCCGATGCCGCCGGTCGGGCAGAAGCGCGCCTGCGGCAGCGGCGCGGCCAGCGACGTCAGATAGGCGGTGCCGCCCGCCGCCTCGGCCGGGAAGAACTTCATCTCGGTGACGCCCTCGTCCAGCAGCGCCACCACCTCCGAGGCCGTGGAGACGCCCGGCAGGAAGGGGCGGCCGGAGTCCCGCATGGCGTGCAGCAGCCGCGGCGACCAACCGGGGCTCACCAGGAACGCGGCGCCGGCCGCACCGGCCGCGGCGACCTGCCCGGGGGTGAGCACGGTGCCGGCGCCGACCACCGCCTCCGGCACCTCGGCGGCGACGGCCCGGATCGCGTCCGGCGCGGCGGGCGTCCGCAGCGTGATCTCGATCGCCGGCAGCCCGCCCGCGACCAGTGCACGGGCGAGCGGTACGGCGTCGGCGGCGTCCTGGAGCACGACGACCGGGATGACGGGGGCGAGGGCGAGGACCGACGGGGACGAGGGTCCCCCCGACTCGCACGGAGCCGGGGGCCCGGGGGACGGCACGGGGGAGGGGGCGGCGTGGGTCACGCCGCCCATACTGCGCCCACCACCCCACCCCCTGCAACGCGCGTTGCACACGCTGCAACGCCCACCCTCGCGTCCCCTCTACCCCTCTACCGTCCCCGCCGACTCACAGCTCCCCGCCACGCTCCCCCTCACCCTCACCCTCATCCGCCACGCTCACAGCTCCGTCACGATCACATCGATGCCCCACGCCTTGCCGGACCTCGCCGGCGCCTCGGCCTCGACCGCGTACCCCAGCCCGCGCAGCGCCTCGACCAGCTCCGCCGGACCCGCCGGCTCGATCCCGGCCGTCAGCAGGTCCCGCACCAGCCGCCCCTTGGTCGCCTTGTTGAAGTGGCTGACGACGGAGCGCTTCTCCACCCCGTCCACGATCTTCGACTGGAGTACCCGCACGGTCGCGGTCCGCCCGGCGACCTCCCCCTTGGGCTTCCACGCCGTCGCGTACGCCGCCGAACGCAGATCGAGCACCAGGCCCGCCCCGGCCGCCTGCGGCATCACCTCCGCCATCGGCCCCCGCCAGTACGCCCCCAGCGCCCCGAGCGCCGGCAGCTTCACCCCCATCGAGCAGCGATAGGACGGGATCCGGTCGTCGATCCGCACGGCGCCCCACAGGCCCGAGAACACCAGCAGCGACCGCTCGGCCAGCTTCCGCGCCGCCCCGTCCAGGGAGGCGAGCCCCAGGGCGTCGTACAGCACCCCGGTGTAGATCTCCCCGGCCGGCGCCGTCCCCGCCGTACGCAGCCCCGCGTTCTTCGCGACCTCCCCCCTGAGGCCGTCGCTCAGCCCGAGCACCTCCTGCGCCTTGCCCGCATCGGCCGCGCACAGTTCGACCAGCTCCCCGAGCACCTCCGCCCGCGCCCCGGTCAGCCCCGGCAGCGACAGCGCCCCGAGGTCCAGCGGCCCACCGGCCCCTCCGGCGGCCTTCCCTTCGGACGGCGGCAACAGCACGAGCACGGTGTTCTCCTTCACAGCGGTACGAGCGGGGGTGCGGCCCCGCCGAAAGCTTAGGGTCTGCCCGACGGACACCGGGGCCGACGTGCACCAGGTCCCGGCCTCCCCGCCCCGCCGACGCACCGAAGACGTCCCGGCGCCCGCACACCGCGCCGGGAGCGCCCGCCCGCCATAGGCTCGATTTCATGCCCCGTCGCCATATGCATGTGACCGACGCAGCCGAGGCCCCGCTGCGGGCCGCGCTGCACGACCTGCGCGTACGGCTGGAGATCCCGGACCACTTCCCGCCCACCGCACAGGCAGAGGCGGACAGCGCCGCGCGGGCACCGCGCATCCCGGCCGGCGACGGTGAGGTGGCCACCGAGCACACCCTCGACGACGCCACCGACCTGCCCCTCTTCACCATCGACCCGCCCGGCTCCCAGGACCTGGACCAGGCGATGTTCCTCTCCCGGCGGTCCAACGGCGGGTTCCGCGTCCACTACGCCATCGCCGACATCGCCTCCTTCGTCACCCCGGGCGGCGCCCTGGACGCCGAGGCGCACCACCGGGTGACCACCCTCTACTTCCCCGACGAGCGGATCCCGCTGCACCCGACGGTGCTCAGCGAGGGCGCCGCCAGCCTGCTGCCCGACCAGGACCGCCCGGCCGTCCTGTGGCAGCTCGACCTCGACGCCGACGGCGCGCTGACCCTCGCCTCCGTACGCCGCGCCCTGGTCCGCTCCCGCGCCAAGCTCGACTACACGGGCGTCCAGCGGGCCCTGGACGACCACACCGCCGAGGAGCCGCTCGCCCTGCTCCGCGAGATCGGGCTGCGCCGCGAAGAACTGGAGGTCGGCCGGGGCGCGATCTCCCTCAACGTCCCCGAGCAGGAGATCGTCGAGCACGACGGCCGCTACACCCTCGAATACCGCGCCCCGCTCCCGGCGTACGGCTGGAACGCCCAGATCTCCCTGCTCACCGGTATGGCCGCCGCGGACCTGATGCTCGCCTCCGGCACCGGCATCCTGCGCACCCTGCCCACCGCCCCCGACGGCTCGGTCGCCCGCCTCCGCCTCACCGCCCAGGCCCTCGGCGTCGACTGGCCGCACCACACCTCGTACGCGGCCCTGATCCGCACCCTCGACCCGCGCCGCGCCGCGCACGCCGCGTTCCTCCTGGAGTGCACCGCCCTGCTGCGCGGCGCCGGCTACATGGTCTTCGACGGCACCGCCCCGCCCCCGTCCGCGGCCGTGCACGCCGCCGTCGCCGCCCCGTACGCCCACACCACCGCGCCGCTGCGCCGGCTCGTCGACCGCTACACCTCGGAACTCTGCCTGGCCGCCTCCGCCGGCCGCGGCCCGGCCGACTGGGTCCGCAGCGCGCTGCGCAACCTCCCGCACGAGATGGAGACCGGAACCCAGCGCGCCAACCAGGTCGAACGCGCCTGCGTCGACCTCGTCGAAGCCGCCCTGCTCCGCGACCGGGTCGGCGACACCTTCGAGGCGCTGGTCGTCGACCGCCAGGAGGACGATCCCACCCAGGGCACCGTCCACCTCTACGAACCGGCCGTCATCGGCCGTATCGCGGCTCCCTCCGGCGGCCCCGCGCTGCCCCTCGGCCGGCGCATCCAGGTCCGCCTCGCCGAGGCCGAACCGGGCCGCGAGCCGGTCCGCTTCACACCGGCGTGACCGGCCCCCCGGCCGCCGCCGCGTCCCCCACGGCGTCCTCCTCAGCGTCTCGCGACGCCTCCATCGCACCCCGCACGGCCAGCACCGCACCCCGCGCCTCGTCGGCGTGGAACCGCACCCTCCGCACCGCCTCCCGCTGCCCCAACAGCCGTACCACGACGACCGGTTCGGCCAGCTCCACGGTCACCGACGTCTGCCCGCCCACGGCCATCTCCAGCACCCCGTCCCCCTTCTTCGCGTCCTGCGTCAGCCGCAGGTCGTACCGGACGGCGACGATCCGCTCCAGCGGTATCCGCAGCTCCAACCGGGCGCCGGCGCGCAGCAGCAGCGCGTCCGGGCCGAGCACATGCGGCCGGGTGACCGCCGACGCCTGGAACCCCAGCATCATCAGCACCGTGTAGACATCGGCGACCAGCGTCACCGCGTGCAGCGCCGGCATGCCCGCCAGCAGCGCACTCACCCCCACCGTCTCCACCAGACACACGAACGTCAGCCCGTACACCAGCGCCGCCTGCGCCCCCGCGTACGCCAGGGCCAGGTCACCCGCCGCCACCCCGGCCCGCCGCCGCGCCACCCAGTGCACCAGGCTCACCTGCCACCGCGCCTCGTGCCGCGCCAGCCGCAGCACCACCT
Organism: Streptomyces sp. YGL11-2; assembly: GCF_050054615.1. NCBI lineage: Bacteria > Bacillati > Actinomycetota > Actinomycetes > Kitasatosporales > Streptomycetaceae > Streptomyces > Streptomyces sp. YGL11-2. The sequence goes on along the minus strand of NZ_JBNHIN010000005.1, from coordinate 3,501 downwards.
CACGCGCCCCCGGTCCGCTCATCGCGTCCCTCCCCGATCATCCGCATGGCCATCCGCATCGCCTCCGCCTGCGCCGGCGCCAGCTCCATCACCAGCAGCTCCGTCCAGACCTCGGCCTCCCGCCCCGAGCCCGCCACCGGCCCGGCCCCGG
>NZ_JBNHIN010000005.1:0-3230 GCF_050054615.1 Streptomyces sp. YGL11-2 | reverse complement strand
GCCTCCCCCCCCCACGGCCCCTTCGGGCACGCTCTCCACCACCGCCCGCGCGGCCTCCGCCACCCGCGGATCGTCCACCGCCGCCCCCGCCAGCGCGTCCAGCAGCCCGTACGCCGCATAGGCGCGCTCCATCGACCCCGGCGCCGCGAACATCTCCCGCACCGCCGCCGCCAGCGCCCCCTGCGCCCGGCCGTCGCCCGAAGCGTCCAACAGGACCAGCAGCTCCCGCTCCCGTGCCGCCATCGCCGGCTCCGGCCCCGGCAGCGCCGCCGACGCCCGCGCCATCTCCGCGAACAACTCGGCCAGTTGCTCCGACACCGGTCCCTCCTCCGGTAACCCGCCCACTTCCTCCGCCCGCCGCAGCAGCCCGGCCAGCCGCGCCCGCCGCTCCCGGATCGCCGCCTCCTGCCGCGCCAGATCCCCGTCCAGCTCGGCCAGCACGTCCCGCAGCTCCCGCCCCGCGTCATCGGCCAGGACGTCCCTGACCTCTTCCAGCCCGATGCCCAGCTCCGTCAGCCGCCGCACCCGCGCCAGCGCCACCGCGTCCCGCAGCCCGTACTCCCGGTACCCGTTGGCCAGCCGCTCCGGCTCCGGCAGCAGCCCGACGTGGTGGTAATGCCGCACGGTCCGCGTACTGACCCCCGCCAGCGCAGCAAGCTCCCCGATCCTCATCCCGCTTCCCCGCCCCTTCATCCCGCTTCCCCCACCCCCATCCCCATCCCACTTCCTCCATCCCCATACCGCCATGAAAAACGTTGACGCCGCGGCAAGGTCAAGCCCCCGCGGCCCGCCAGGTAGCATGGTCACCACGGCGGACGAGCCGGCCGGGCGGCCGCGTGGGGATCCCGTATCCCCCCGAGGAACGTCCGGGCTCCACAGGGCAGGGTGGTGGGTAACGCCCACCCGGGGTGACCCGCGGGACAGTGCCACAGAAAGCAGACCGCCGGGGACCTCGGTCCTCGGTAAGGGTGAAACGGTGGTGTAAGAGACCACCAGCCTCCGAGGTGACTCGGAGGGCTAGGTAAACCCCACCCGGAGCAAGGTCAAGAGGGGGCATCGGAAGATGCCCCTGCGCGGACGTACGAGGGCTGCCCGCCCGAGTCCGCGGGTAGACCGCACGAGGCTGCCGGCAACGGCAGCCCTAGATGGATGGCCGCCTCCCGGCCGACCGCAAGGTCGCCCGGAGACAGAACCCGGCGTACAGGCCGACTCGTCCGCTTTCTCCGCCTCTGCCCGGGGGAACGTCTTGGGCGGGGCCTTCGCGAGGGCTTGAGAGCCTGAGGGCTGCTGGGCTTCCCTCGCTGACCTGCGGGTCTCCGGGAGTGCCGGAGCGGATGTGCACTGGGGGCGCACTCGGGCGAGCGGCGGAGACCTTGACGCGGAACCTGCCGCCAGCCCTGGGCCGCAGGTTCGAGCCCTCGACAGGATCCGAACCTGCGGCGCCGGCTTTAGGAGTTCGAGTTCGATCCCGTGCCCGCTGTCAGATTGTGCAGCGCTGTTTCCGTGGCATCGGTCTGTGCGCTGGAGCCCATCGACATGCGCTGGCGTCCCGCCTCGACGGCGTCGCGTGTGGGTGTCCGGACCGCTGCGTCACTCCACCGGTTGCGATGCTGCCTCACACACTCCGGGTCGATGACATGCCGAGGGTGCGTATTCAACATTCCTACCTCTTCGCCGGCTCGGATGACGCTGAGGTCTTCGCCAAGGACGATGGCGCCGGAATCCAGCATCACGTGACAGTTCGGGCAGAGGCATAGCGCATTTCCAGTTACGTCCGGACCGTTGTGCGGACTTTCCAGCGCTCGAATGTATGCACCTTCACTGTAGCTTCCGCCAGGCACTTCGATACGCACGCTGCAGAGCTGGCAGCGGTTATCATGCCATTCTCTCACCTGGCGATGCACAGAACTGCTCCGTACGATTCGCTGCACAGCAGTGGGCACTTGTTGGGGCTTGTCGGCAGCTGATTTTTTCCGCGCGCTCGCGCGCTCAATTTCAGACTCTGCGAAATCCCCAAGTCTGTCCTGATGTTGCATTTTTGGTAGCGGAGTACCCTCGCACGCTTCTAGTCGAAACTGCCATATCAAGAAGCCATCGAGACTGGTCTTACTGCCGTAGCTAGTCACACGGTAGAGGCCGTCGTACCGGTAGCCTTTGCTGGGGGCATAGGGCGACCCGCTCTGCCGGCCACGGATAACGCGGACAGGGAGTCCTTCGAGGCAACTGGTCACCAGAGCTGCGTTTCCGGAGTCGTCCAGGGATTGGTCGCTGATTTGGTTGCCGGCCTGATCTTGTCCACCATGGCCGGTATAGACGATGACGTCGCCTTGGTCCTCGTCGTCTTTGTAGCCGCCGGAGATGACAATGGACTCTGCGCCAGTCTTCCTGGTTCCACAGATGCCCGCTTGAAGCGGTCGATGCACCCCCGCGTCGTGTGCCTGGCGCCGCGTGCTAAATCGGTGGCCGGGCTGAATGTTGGACACTTCACCAATGGAGCGGGCAGCGACGGTTCGGCGGCGTTTGGTAAGTATGAGGTTTCCGGCGGCATTGATTGCGCGACGCTGAGGTCGAGGCAGCCCGCGGGAAATGAGGGACAGCTCCACCTCTCGGAAGACTTCATCCAAGGTGAGTGATTCTTCGCCCTGCAGTGCCCCTAGTAGTACTTCGTTAACTTGATTTGATCGTGCGGTGCTGGGTCGGGCATGGTGGTCCGGTGGACTTGGGGGAACTCGAGGAACTTCGTGGCCAGTTGGCGGCGTTCGTGGCCGAGGTGTTTGTTTCGGTGCGGCGAAAGGACACGCGTGGGTGGGGAGAGTGCTACCTGCGTGGGTTGATGCTGGATGGTCGCCGCAAGTCGATCCAGCCGATGGCTGAGCGGCTGCCGGGTGGCGATATGCAGGCCCTGCAGCAGTTCGTGAACCAATCGCCGTGGGACCACACCGCGGTGTTGCGGGCGGTGGCTCTCAAGACGGTGCCGGTGGTCGATCCGATGGTGTGGGTGATCGATGACGTGTCGTTCCCCAAGGACGGGAAGATGTCGGTGGGGGTGGCCCGCCAGTGGTGCGGGGCGCTGGGCAAGCAGTCCAACTGCCAGGTCGCAGTCAGTTTGCACGCCGCCTCCGATACCGCCTCGGTGCCGATCTCGTGGCGACTGTTCGTGCCCGAGGAATGGGATCAGGATGGCGAACGCCGAGCGAAGACCGGCATGCCGGACGAGGTCGGGCACCGGG
>NZ_JBNHIN010000004.1:254063-291859 GCF_050054615.1 Streptomyces sp. YGL11-2 | reverse complement strand
GCACGACCGCCGGCGCGGGCGGCCGGCCGCCCGGCTGTTCGAGTGGCTTACGGGGCGGCGCCGATGCGTCGTCCGCACCGCCGGGAAGGGGTGCGGCGGAGGAACGGCGGCAGGAGGCGGCATGCACCCCAGGCGGCCCACCGTGGTCTATGTGCACGGCATCGGGAACAAGGTGCGCCCGGAATTGCTGAAGTCGCAATGGGATCAGGCGCTCTTCGGCAGGGATATGGCCGGGGCGTCCCGTATGGCGTATTGGGCCGCGCTGCGGTACGAGAAACCGCTGCCGGATTTCCGGCCGGATCCGCTGGACGGCGGGCCGGTGGCGCACGCGGAATCGGCCGGTGCGGCGGCGGAGACGATGACAGAAATGAAGGAATCCGGGCGGGCGGCGGAATCCGGACTATTCGCCGATCCCGAGGAATTCGTGGCGCTCACCGTTTCCGAGTCGTGGCGGGAATGCGGCGCCGTCGGGCTGGAGGGCCGGGGCGGCGAGGACCGGGCGGGCCCGGACGGGGAGCGCGCGGCGGTGGAGGGCGCACTTGTCGACTGGCTGCGGGACATGACGTATCTGGCCGAGACCCTGGGCAGCGCCGAGACCGGCGGTGACGCGGAAGAGGAGGACGACGGCGCGCTTCCGCTGGAACTGCTGCCGCTGCCCCGGCCGGTGCGTACCGCGGTGTTCCGGGAGCTGGCCAGGCACACGTTCAGGGATGTCCATGCGTACTTCTTCGGCGGGGCCGGACCGGCGATCCGCGGGGTGGTCGCGAAGGCGCTGGACGGGCTGGACGGCGGGCCCCTGGTGGTCGTCGGCCACAGTCTCGGATCCGTGGTGGCCTACGAGGTGCTGAGGGAGCGGGGGCAGGAGGTGGAACTGCTGGTCACCGTGGGGTCGCCGCTGGCGATCACCGAGGTGCAGGACCAGCTGGCTCGCCCGCCGGCGGTTCCGGAGGGGGTGCTGGCCTGGCGCAACGCGTCGGATCTGCGGGATCTGGTGGCGCTCGACCACACCCTGCGGCCGGAGTTCGGACCGCCGGAGCGGATCACCGATCTGCTGGTCACCAACGACAGCGGCAACCACCACGGGATCGGCCCCTACCTGTCGCAACCGCCGGTCAGAGAGCCGGTACAGCGGATCTTCGATCACCTTGCGTGAGCACAGACCGGGTGGAAACATGACAAAGAGGAGGCAGTGCAGAAGTCGGCTCGTCCCGCGCTGCCGAGGGGCGGGTGGGTAGGTGTGGCATGCCATTGAACGAAGCGGAATGGTTCGCGGTCACCACGTGGTTGACGCAGTACCTCTTCCTCGACACCGACCACCCCCGCACCGAACTCCTCAACCACGGCTTCTCCGAGGAATTCGTCGCGGCGCTCCCCATCACGACGGTCAGCGCGGAAAACGCCCGTTCCCTGGTGCAGGCCGCACGCCGGAACATCCGGCAGCAGGTGGAACTCCTGGAGGCCGTGAACCGCCTCGACCGGCTGTCCGCACTGCCCGAAATCACCACTGCCCGGGAATTCCTCCGCCGCCTGCAGGAGGACCTGGAGATCCACACGCGGCGGGACACCTTCCGTACCTGCGTCCTGAAGAACGGCACCGAGGCGTTCATCGACCGGCAGGAACTGCGGGAGACGCTGCGCCGGTTCGTCGACGACCAGAACAAGTTCGTCCTGGCGGTGGACGGCGATCCGGACAGCGGCCGGTCGTACACCTACACCTTTCTGCGCCATATCGCGCAGCACCGCGGATTCCGTCCGGTCCGCGTCGTCCTGTCGCGCACCTCCACCGCCTCGCAGGTCATCCGGCGGCTGGCCGCCTTCCTCGCCGATCCGCGGGCCGAAAGCCGGCCGTTCGACCCCACCCGGCTCAACGACCTGCTCCCGGCGATCGATGACGCGGTGCACTGGGTGGTCGGGCAGGCGACCGCCGCCGACGAGCACTACTGGCTGGTCCTCGACGAATGCGACAAGCTCGACCCCCGGTCCGACGTCTGGGACTTCATCGGCCAGCTGGCGATGGCGATTTACGAGCACGCCGCCGTGCGCGGCGACCAGGCGCCCCGGCTCGTCCTCCTCGGATACGGCCGCTCGATGTACCAACTCCCCTACGACCTGCGGGGAAGTCTGTGCTGGGACACCGCGCGGGTGGTCGAACGCCAGGATCTGCACAGCTTCTTCGACCAGTACTTCCATGAATCGCCGCCCCGGCTCAGCGATACGGCACAGCCCGACGAATCCGTCATCGCCGGTCTGGTGGACGAGGCGGTGGACGCGGTGCTCCGAGATTCGGGGGTGCGGGACGGCGACGGCGACAGCTATATGCGGAAGATCTGTACGGCGGCGGAGAAGGCGATCCGTGTCTACCAAACCCTCTGAGCCCCACCTCCCGGGTCCGTCCTCGGCCGACGTACGGGAGCTGTTCGGCGCCCGGCTGCGGCAGGAACTGCGGACGGGCGAGCCGTCGCCGCCGGCCGTGACGGACACGCGCCGGGCCTACCGGGAGGCCGCCTGCCTGCTGTCCCACTTCGATCCGCTGCGGCTGCGGCTGCCCGGTGAGGACGGCCCGACCGGGAGTGCCGTGCTGGAACTCCTCGACGACTGCACCACCTTGGGGGCCGCCGGGCGCGCCGAGTGGTCGCTCACGTCCGAGATCCGGGAAGCGGCGCTGCGCGGGATGGCCGGGCCGCAGGCCGCCCGGCTGGCCCTGGCAGCCAACCGCGAGCAGTTCCCCGACGAGCCCGGCGGGCCGGAGGCCGTCTGTCTGGCGTTCCTGAACGGCAATCTGTCCGCGACGGCCCACCGGACGGCACGCCCGTCGGTCGAGGAGCTGGCCGACACCCTCCAGGCGGTGCTGTGGCTGTCGCGGGTGCCGGGCGTTGCGGGACTGCCCGACGCCGGAGAGCTGCAGAACGCGCTGGAGCGGGCCCGGCTGCTCGATCCGCTGGAACGCCTGATGCGGGCGCCGTTCCAGGGCCGCGGCCGGGAACTCGACCAGCTGCGCGCCTTTGTCGGCGTACCGCCCGGGGACGCGGCGGCCCGCGAGGAGCTGGCCGGGCAGCTGCTCAGTACGGGCGCGCACGCGGCGCCGGCGCCGCCGCTGGTCATCCACGGTCCCGGCGGGATGGGCAAGAGCACCCTGCTCGCCAAGTTCCTGCTGGACGCCGTGCCGGATCCGGCCCACGGGTTCCCGGCCGCGGACACCCCCGCCTTTCCGTTCGCCTATATCGACTTCGAGCGGCCCACCCTGTCCATCCAGGAGCCGGTGACGCTGATCGCCGAGGCGGCCCGGCAACTCGGCGTCCAGTACCCGGAGTTCCGTGCCGAGCTGGACGCGCTGGCGGACGAGTGCCAGCAGGCGGCGTGCAGCCAGCGGGAGGAGCAGGAACGGGTGGCCCAGCTGCATCAGCTGGCCACCACCCGGGTGCTGGGGCGCAGTTCGTCGGAGGAGTTCCACGCACTGGCCACCGAGCGGGAGACCGATCTGATCCGGCGGGTGGCCGACGTCCTGGTGCGGGCGGTGACCGCGGCGGGCCGGCCGGATCCGCCGTTCGTGCTGGCCGTCGACTCCTTCGAGGAGGCGCAGTACCGCGGATCGCCGGTGCTGGGCCGGATGTGGGCGATCTGCATGTCGCTCCAGCGTGTCTATCCACGGCTGCGGTTGATCGTCTCCGGCCGGGCACCGGTCGACCATCCGGCGCGCAGGGTCACGTCCCTGGAGATCCGGCTGTGCGAGCTGGACCCGCCGGCGGCTGTCGCCCTCCTGCGGTCGCTGGGCGTCAACGACCCCGACGTGGCCGCGGCGTTGGCCGAGCGGGTCGGCGGCCATCCGCTCAGCCTGCGGCTCGCCGCGCGGGCCGCCGCGCTCGCCGGCAGCGAGACCGAGCAGACCGGCGACCTGATCCGCAGTCTGCCGGCCCGCCGCGAGGAGGTGTTCCGGCGTGTCGACCAGATGCTCGTCCAGGGCATCCTCTACGACCGGATCCTCAGCCATATCGCCAACGAGGACGTGCGCCGGCTCGCCTATCCGGGCCTGGCACTGCGGGTCATCACCCCGGAGATCATCAAGGACGTACTGGCCGAACCCTGCGGACTGCGGGTGCAATCGATGGACGAGGCGCGCCGGCTGTTCGGCGAACTGAGCCGGCTGGACATGGTGGAGCCGGCCCGGCCGGAAGCGGTGCGCTACCGCGGCGACGTACGGGCGATCATGCTGCGGCTGCCGGCCGGGGACCGCACGGAGGTGATCCGGGCGGTCGAGCGGCGCGCGGTGGAGCACTACGCCGCGCGGGACGGGCTGGAGGCGCGGGCCGAGGAGATCTACCACCGGCTGCGGCTGGACGAGAACCCCCGGTCGGTGGAGGAGCGGTGGCTGCCCGGCGTCGAGCGGCTGCTGGCCGGGGCACAGCAGGACATGTCCCCCAGGGCCGCGGGGCTGCTGACGGCGCGGCTCGGCGGCGGCGCGCCGGACCGGGTGGCCGCGGGCGCCGACCAGGAGGACTGGGAGCGGATCGCGGCGCGCGAGGTGGAGGACCTGCTGGCGCAGGGCTACGCCCAGGCGGCGCTGGTACGGCTCGGGCAGCGGCGGCCCTGGACTGCGTGCAGCCCGCTGCACGCCCTGATGGTCGAGGCCCTGAACCGGCTCGGGCAGCGCGGCGAGGCACGCGGCGCCGTCACCGAGGCCATCGCGCGGGCCGAGCGGGGCGGCTGCCCGAAGCGGCGGCTGGAGCTACTGCTGCTCTCGGCGCGGCTTGCCGAGGAGGCCGGCGACCTGGCGTGCGCCGACCGGCAGCTGCGGGCGGCGGAGGAGGTGGCGGTCGGCCTCGGGGAGGACCTGGAGGCGATGGGCGCACGGCTGGCGCGGGCCCGGCTGCCGTCCGGCGCCGGCGCCGGCGAGGACTCCGGAGCCGAGGCGGGCCATCAACTCGCCACGCAACTACGGGAGTTGCCCGACGCGGTGCTGGCCGATCAGCCGGTGCTCGTCCGCGCCGTCGCCTCGCAGATCTACGGTCAGGACCCGGGCGCCCTGGACCATGCGCTGGAGGTCGTCGGGCTGCCGACGGACGACGAGACGCTGGACACCCTGGGCGCGGCGATGTGCCGGGCGACGCACCGTCAGCCCGGCCTGCTGGGCGCCGTGATGGGGATCCTGGACGATGCGGCGGGGCCGGGCCGGGCCGCCGGGGCCGCGGGCCAGGGCGCGGCGCCCGCGCCCCACGGCCCCGCCCGGATCAGCGACATCCTGCGGGTGGCCCGCGACCGCGGCACCCTCACCTCGCTCGCCCGGCGGCTGCTGGCGGTCTCCGACCGGAGCGGCGAGATCGTGGCGGGCGTGGCCGCGGCGATGGGCGTGGGGACCCATGGGCGGGCGGCGCCGGAGGCCGCGGCGCAGCGGGAGGCGCGGGTCCGGCCGGAGCCGGCCGGGAGCGGGTACGAGAAGGGAAGCGGCCCGGCAGGGCCCGGTGGCCCATCATGACGGCATATCTCCCGGCGGACGCCGTTCTTCGACTGCGGGACACCGCGCTGGAGACCGGCCTGGGCGACCCTGCCCTGCGCCCGCTGCTCTTCGACGGCATCATGACCCGCTACCGCGGCACGCTCCCGGTGCTGGCCGCCCCCGGGCACCAACTGCACTCGGACCTCAACCAGATGAACCGGGTCGAGCGGCTGGTGGACGGCTCCGTGCCCCTGGAGATCTGGCTGCGCAACGCCGTGGCGCAGACCACCGAGGCGGCCGCCCTCGCGACGTTCCAGGGCGCCCTGGACGATGTGGCGCGGCAGGCCGGCGGCGAACCGGACGTGCTGGCCGGGCGGGCGGCCCCGGAGATCAAGGAGGCGATCGTCCACCGGGACGACACCGTCCCCATCGGGTTCCTCCGCGGCGGCGACCTGGCCGCGGCGGCGGTCGCCCGCCTCAAGGTCCCGCCGTATCAGGGCGGCGCCCCGCTCCAGCCGAACGGCTTCCCGCACGCCGGGACCGGCTGGCTCATCGCGCCGGACCTCCTGATCACCAACCACCATGTGGTCAACGCCCGTACCGGGACGGGCGGTCAACGCCCGCTCGCCGACCCCGACGACCTGGGCCTCCAGGCCCGGCACACCCGCGCCCGCTTCGACTACGACGCGGACACCGACACCGACACCGACGAGGCGACCCCCGACGCCGCCGTCACCGAACTCGCCGCAGCCGACCCGGAGTTGGACTACGCGGTGCTGCGGCTGGCCGACTCGCCGGCCCGCCCCGCGCTGAGACTGGCCGACCGGCCGCTGACCCTCGCCGACGGCGACTTCGTGGCCGTCAACATCATCCAGCACCCAGGCGGCCTGCCGAAGCGGGTGGCGCTGCGCAACAACCTCGTCTACGAGGCGGACGAGCACGACGTCCGCTACTTCACCGACACCCGCGGCGGTTCGTCCGGCTCGCCGGTACTCACCGACGACTGGCGGGTGGTGGCGCTCCACCGGGGGACGCGGCGGGTGGAGAACGTGGAGTTCCAGGGCCGTACGACGGCGTTCGTGAACGTCGGCACGCAGCTGACCAGCGTGCTGCGGCATCTTGCGGCGCACAGTCCCGACGTCCACGCCGAGATCGCCGCGGCGCAACAACGGAGCTGATGCGGCTGCCCCTCACCGACCTTCCACCCATCGACCAGCCGCGCCCCATCGACCGCACCACTTCATCGACCCATCGGTCAGTCGGCCGAAGGGCACCCGGCAACCTCGACGACGCGACGGAGGAGGGCGAGATGCACAACCGGAGTCGATCACCGGTGGCGACCGGTCCCGAGCGGGTCTTCTCGGATCTGTGCGCGGTGGCGGCGCGGGTACGGGACCAGCTGTCCTGGGAGATCCCCGAATCCTCGGTGGGGCTGCCCGCCGACGAACTGCCCGCCGACCAGATCTCGCAGTACGCCCGGCAGGAGCGGACCCGGGTGCTGTCGGCGGGCGCCAGCGGCCTGGAGAAGCTCGCCACGGGACGCGCCGACGAGATCAGCGACGACGAGTCGTTCGGCATGGAGGCCATCGTCCTGCTCGAAGGGCGGCCCGCCATCCTCGTGCAGAACCATGACTTCGCGCCGCAGCAGGGCGACTGGGCGGTGCTCGACGGCCACCGGGCCGCGATCCGGGAGACCCTGGCCCGGGTGGGCCGGGTGGAGATCTCCGGGCATTTCAGCCTGGACTGGCTCGGTACGGGGTTCCTGGTCGGCCCGGACGTGGTGATGACCAACCGCCATGTCGCGGCGGAGTTCGCGCGGGGTGCGGGCGGCGGCTGGACCTTCCAGCAGGGCCTGGGCGCCGCACTCGACATGGGCGAGGAGTACTCCGGCACCGACGACCCGGCGGACGGCGGCCCCTCGTACGAGGTGACCGAGGTCCTGGGCATCCACGAGGACGTCGACCTGGCCCTGTTGCGGATATCCCCGTACCTCGGCGGCAGCACGCTCCCCACTCCCCTGGCGGTGGCCGCGGACGCACCCGCCGATCTGCCGGGGCACCCGGTGTACTGCGTCGGCTACCCGGCCTGGGACGGCCGCCGCAACGAACCGGAGTCCATGCGCCGGATCTTCATGGATGTCTACAACGTCAAACGACTTCAGCCCGGCATGACCACCGGGCTGGAACCGGAGGAAAACGTCATGCGCCACGACTGCTCCACCCTGGGCGGCAACAGCGGCTCCCCCGTCGTCGACCTCGCCGACCACCGCGTCCTGGGCCTCCACTTCGGCGGCCGGTACGGCCAGGGCAACTACGCCGTACCACTGTGGCAGTTGGCGGACGATCCGATGCTCCGGCGGGCGGGGGTGAACTTCGTATGAGCATCGCCGACCACCGCGGTCCGGACGGCCCGCTCCCCCGCCCGCGGACGCTCCTCAAGGGGGCGCCCGCGGTGCTGCTGGGGGTCGCCGGGTGCTCGGGCGGAAGCCGGGGCGGCGCGCCCGCCTCGCCGCGCCCCGCTGCGACCGCCACCCTCGCCGGGCTCCCGAAGGTCCCGGCCTGGTGGCCCAGTCCGGGGGATGTGCAGCCGGAGGTGAAGGTGCGGGCCGTGGAGCTGGTGCAGGCCATCGGGTCCTGGCCGGCCGGGGAGCGGGACGCGGCGATGGCGCGGGTGGGGGCGCTGGGGCTGGAGCCGGCGCTGGTGGATCAGGCGGGGGCGCTGCGGCCCGGGGGTGCGCAGGCGGTGCTGGAGGTGGTGGACGCGCAGTACGGGGGGATTCTGGCGGACTCGGCGAGTGTGCTGGTGGTGTGCCGGCAGTGGGTGCGGCGCGGGGACGGGGCGGTGGTGGCCGGCGGGACGACGGTGGACGTGCGGCTGCAGAAGGCCCGGCCGCGGTGGGAGGTGACGGCCCTGCGTCCGGCCGAGCCCGGGGCGCCGGCGACGGCGCTGAGCCCCGAGGCGCAGCGGGTGCTGGACGCGGGGGCGTCGATTCGGTTGCCACCGGCGGCGGTTGCTGACATCCGCAGCGGGCAGGTCCACGCGAGCGTCGTGCGGGCGCTGCTGGACCTGGCCCGTACGTACCGGATCGACGTGAGCGTGGTGCGGTCCGGGCATCCGCTGAAGGTGTTCGGGACGGACCGGCCCAGCGACCATCCGCGGGGGCGGGCCGTCGACGTGTGGCGGATCGACGGGCATGCGGTGGTCGATCCGGGGACGTCGCGGGCGCTGGTCGAGGAGTTCATGCGGGCGGCGGCCGCCGCCGGGTCCTACAACGTCGGCGGGCCGCTCCAGCTGTCGGGGGGAGCGGCCGACCAGTTCTTCTCGGACGACACCCACCGGGATCATGTGCACATGGGGTTCCGCGGCTGATCCCTGGGGCCTGTCCGACCCTGACCCACCGGACAGGCCCCAGGGGCGTCACGACGTCCGCGGCGCGGCTCTCCGCCGCGTGGTCACTTCTTGACGAACTCGGTGGTGTAGGTCTTCTTCAGGTCGATGGAGGCGTTCTTGAGGTTGGGGTTGAAGGACTTCAGGACGCGCTCGACGGTCGCGGGGCCGTCGGCGGGCATCACGCCGTCCTTGGTGAACATCGGGAGGGTGTTCTTGATGGCCTTGGCGTAGAGCTCCTTGCCGCCCTGCGCGTAGTCGGCGGGCATCTTCGCGGCGATCTCCTCGGGCGTGTGGACGGACATCCACCTGAGGGTCCTGACGAACGCGTTGGCGAGCTTCTGGACGGTGTCCTTGTGGCTGTTCACCCAGTCCGTGCTCATGTAGAGGCTGGAGGAGGGGTAGAGGCCGCCGAGCGCCTGCTGGGAGCCTTCGGGGGTGCGCATGTCGATGAGCACCTTGCCGAGGTTCTTGTCGAGGACCTGTGCCACGGTCGGGTCGGTGGTCATTCCGCCCTGGATGGAGCCCTGTTGGAAGGCGGCGAGGAAGGTCTGCCCGGCGCCGACCCCGACCGTGTGGAAGTCCTCTGTCCTGACGCCGTTCTTGACCGCCAGGTACTTGGTGAGGAAGTCGGTGGACGACCCGAGGCCGGTGACGCCGAGCGTCTTGCCCTTGAAGTCCTTGGGGGAGGTGATGTCGCCGGCGGCCTTGTCGGCGACCAGCTCCACCTCGCCGGGGGTCTGCGCCAGTTGGACCACCGATTCGACCTGCTTGTTCTTCGCCTGGAGGTCGAGGGTGTGGTCGTAGAAGCCGACGACACCCTGGACGTCTCCGGAGAGCAGGGAGGTGGTGGCCTGGACGCCGGCCGGTTCGGTGAGCAGGGTGACGTCGAGGCCCTCGGCCTTGAAGTAGCCGAGCTGCTGGGTGAGCCGGGCGGGGAGGTAGATGACCTTGTCGAGGCCGCCCACCATGATCTTGAGCTTGCCGTCCTTGGCGTCCGCGGAGGCATCCGGGGAGGAGCCGCCGCAGGCGGTCAGACCGGTGAGGGCGAGCGCGGCGGCGGCCACGGCGGCGGAGAGCTTGAGCTGGGTGCGCATGGTCACGTCCTTGTGAGGGGGCGGATGGGCGGGAGGGTCGGCGGGCCGCGGCGCGGTTAGCGGGCCTCGCCGGGGTCGGCCGGCTTCCAGCGGAAGAGCCGCTTTTCGAGGAAGGCCAGCACCCCTTCGGCGAGCAGGGCGACGACGGCGAGGATGACCATGGCCGCGTAGACGCCGGCGGCGTTGAAGGTGCCCTGGGAGGCCGAGACGAGCAGGCCCAGGCCCTTCGTCGCGCCGAGGTACTCGCCGACGATGGCGCCGATCAGGGCGAAGCCGAAGCTGACGTGCAGGCTGGTGAAGATCCAGGAGGTGGCGGAGGGGATGACGACCTGGAGGGTGACCTGGCGCTTGCTGGCGCCCAGGATCCGGGAGTTGGCCACCAGGTTGCGGTCGACCTCGCGGGCGCCCTGGAAGGCGTTGAAGAACACCGGGAAGAAGACCAGGACGACGGCGGAGGCGACCTTCGAGGCGGGTCCGAGACCGAGCCCGATGATGAAGATCGGGGCCAGGACGATCCGCGGCAGCGCGTTGAGGACCTTGATGTAGGGGCCGAGCACGTCGGCCAGGAAGCGGATCCGGCCGAGGGCGATGCCGAGGACGACACCCCCGAGGACGCCGATGACCCAGCCGAGCAGCGCCTCGTAGAGCGTGTACCAGATCTGCTCCACAAGGGGCCCCTGCGGGGTGCCGTTGAGCGCCCACTGGGTGATCTGGTCCCAGATCTTCGACGGCATCGAGAAGTTGAAGGGGTCGATGACGGCGGCGCGGGCCAGCCATTCCCAGAGGCCGAGCAACCCCACGAGGAGCAGTACCCGGGTGCCGTGGACGAGGATCCTGTGGTTCCGGGCGGCGCGGGCCCTGGCATGCGTACGGGATCCGGCGGCGCCGGCCCTGCCGTGGGCAGCCGGTGCGGTGGCGGTCTCAGGCGACATGGGCGGCACCCCTCTCGCGGGTGATGCGGACCTCTTCGCCGAGCGAGGACCAGATCTCCCGGTAGATCTCGATGAACCGCGGCTCCAGCCGCACCGACTCGACCCGGCGGGGGCGCGGCAGGTCGATGGCGAAGACCTCCTTGACGGTCGCCGGTCCCGCGGTCATGACGACGACCTTGTCGGCGAGGGCGATGGACTCTTCGAGGTCGTGGGTGACGAAGACGACGGAGGCACCGGTTCCGGACCACAGGTCCAGGAGTTCGTCCGACATCAGGGCCCGGGTCTGGACGTCGAGCGCGGAGAACGGCTCGTCCATGAGCAGGATCTCGGGGTCGTTGACGAAGGTCGCGGCGAGGGCGACGCGCTTGCGCTGGCCGCCGGAGAGCTGGTGGGGGTAGCGGTCCTCGAAGGCGGCGAGGCCGACCCGGGCGAGCCAGTCACGGGCCCGCTCCCTGGCCACGGACTTGGGGACGCCGCGGAAGCGCGGGCCGGCCATCACGTTGGACAGCACGGTGCGCCAGGGGAAGACGGCGTCCTGCTGGAAGACGAAGCCGACCTTGTCGCCGATGCCGCGGACCGGTTCGCCGGCGACCAGGACATCGCCCTCGGTGGGCTCTTCCAATCCGCTGACCAGGGTCAGGGTCGTCGACTTACCGCAACCGGTGGGGCCGACCACGGCGACGAACTCGCCGCGTTCGACGGTCAGGTCCAAGTCCCGGACGGCGGTGTGCAGTCCGCCCGAGGGGGTGCGGAAGGTCTTGCTCGCCCCCCGCAGCTCGATGGCGGGGCTCGTGTGGCTGTTCATGGAGCGGGAGGCTAGGAGCGAGCCGGGCCACAGCGGCAGCCTTGTGGGCGCAACCAGTCTTTCTGCGCGCAAACCCTGTTGTGCCCATTTTGCTCACGCTAGAACAACAAAGGTTCGACAGAGGGTGGGCAGCCGGGCCGCGGCGGCTTACGTTGCGTTCATCGGAGATCAACGGAAAGAGTCGGTTCCGCAAAGCTGCGCCGGGCCGCCGAGACAAGGGGGACCGCATGCGGATCCACTGGCCCCGTCGCGTCTTCGCACAGGTCCTGATCACGCAACTGGCCATCACGACGGGGGTGATGGTGCTGGCCACCGGCCTGTTCCTCGCCCCGTTCAGCCATGTGCTGGACGACCAGGCGATGCGCCGGGCGCAGGCCATCGCCCAGACCGCCGCCGCGGACCCGGAACTGGCCCGCAACCTGGTCGCCTCCGCACCCGCACCGCACGGCCCGGTGCAGTCCACCGCGGAACGGATCCGCCGGTCCACCGGGGCGCTGTACGTCGTGGTGATGGACACTCACGGGGTGCGCTGGTCGCACACCAACACCGCCGAGATCGGCCACCACGTCTCCACCGACCCCAGCCGGACCCTGGCCGGCCGGGAGGTCCGGCAGATCGACACCGGCACGCTGGGCCGGTCGGCGCGTGCGAAGGTGCCGCTGCGCGACGCCGGCGGCCGGATCGTCGGCGCGGTCTCGGTCGGGATCGCCTACGACAGCGTGCACGGGCTGCTGCTCGGCGCCATCCCCGGGCTGCTGCGCTACGCGGGCGCCGCGCTCGCGGTCGGCGTGCTGGCCGCGGTGGGGGTCGCCCGCAGTCTGCGCCGCCGTACGCACGGGGTCGCCACCGCCGACATCTCCGCGCTGCTGGCCGAGCGCGAGGCGATGCTGCACGGCATCCGGGAGGGTGTGGTCGCCTTCGACCGGAAGGGCCGGATCCGGCTGGTCAACGACGAGGCCGGGCGGCTGCTCGGGCTCGACGCGGGCACCGCGGGCCGCGCCCTGGACGAGGTGCTGCCGCCGGGGCGCACCACGGACGTCCTGGCGGGTCGGGTGGACGGCAGCGATCTGCTGGCCGTCAGCGGCGGGCGGGTGCTGGTCGCCAACCGCGTGCCGACCCGGGACGGCGGGGCCGTGGTGACCCTGCGCGACCGCACCGAACTGGAGCTGCTGGGCCGGGAACTGGACAGCACCCAGGGCCTGCTGGACGCGCTGCGGGCCCAGGACCACGAGCACGCCAACCAGTTGCACACGCTCCGCGGACTGCTCGAACTGGGGCGGTACGACACGGCGGTGGAGTTCGTCGCGGAGGTCGCCAGCGAGCACCGGGCGTCCGCGGAGCAGATCGCCGAGCGGGTGCACGACCCGCTGCTGTCCGCACTGCTGGTCGGCAAGGCCGCGATCGCCGCCGAGCGCGGTGTGGCGCTGCGGATCTCCCCGGCGACGCTGCTGCCCGACGCGGTCGTCGACCCGCGCGACCTGGTGACCGTCCTGGGCAATCTGATCGACAACGCACTGGACGCCACCGCGGGGCGCCGCTGCGCCGAGCCGTTCATCGAGGTGGACCTGCGCCCCGAAGGCACCACCGCGGTCCTGCGGGTCAGCGACACCGGGCCCGGGGTGCCGCCCGACATGCGCGAGCGGATCTTCGCCGAGGGCTGGTCCACGAAGTGCGCCACCGACTCCTCCCGGGGCCGGGGCATCGGCCTCGCCCTGGTGCGCCGGCTGTCCGAGCGCTACGGCGGGATGGCCCGGGTGACCGCCCGCGCGGGCGGCGGGGCGGTCTTCACCGTCGTGCTGCCCGAAGCGCTCGCGCCCGAGCGGCTCACCCGGGAGCACGCCCCCTGCCCTGCCGCCTCCCGTCAGCTCACCGCCACAGGAGAGTCACCATGATCGATGTCCTCGTCGTGGACGACGACTTCCGCGTTGCGGAGATCAATGCCGCGTATGTGACCCAGGTGCCCGGCTTCCGCGTTGCCGGCCGGGCCCATACGGCGGCCCAGGCGCTGGCCACGTTGGAGCGTACCCCGGTCGATCTGGTGCTGCTCGACCACTATTTGCCGGACGAGACGGGCCTGACCCTGATGCGGCGGCTGCGGCAGCTGGGCCACCACACCGACGTGATCATGGTGACGGCGGCCCGCGACGTGGCCACCGTGCAGGCCGCGATGCGGTACGGCGCACTGCAATACCTGGTCAAGCCCTTCGGGTTCTCGGGGCTGCGCGCCAAGCTGGACGGCTATGCCGCGCTGCGCCGTACCGTCGAGGGCGTGAGCGGTGACGGCGAGGCCGGGCAGGAGCAGGTGGACCGGATCTTCGCGGCCCTGCGGACCCCCGGGTCCCCGCACTCCGAGCTGCCCAAGGGCCACTCGGCGGCGACCGTCGACCTGATCCGCCGGATCCTGGACGAGGCCGGGCTCCCGCTCTCCGCCCAGGACGTCGCCGAGCGCGCCGGGGTCAGCCGCTCCACCGCCCAGCGCTACCTCAAGCACCTGGAACGCACCGGCCGCATCCGGCTGACCCTCAAGTACGGCGACACCGGGCGGCCCGAGCACCTGTATGCCCGGTCGCGGGCCGGCTGAGGGAGGCGGGCGCTCGCTCAGCCCGGCCGCCCCGGGCCCGCCTCCGCGGCGGCGTGGCACGCCTCGATCAGCGCACGCAGCCCGGCCCCCGGCGGGTCGGGCCGTACCGCGAGATAGCTCCGGATCCTGGGGACGGGGTCGCACAGCGGGCGGAACACCACACCGGGCACCGGCAGTTGAACGGCGTGCGGGGCGTAGAACACCGTCCAGGACGGCTTGCCGTACCCGATCGCGGCCAGCGTGTCCTGGGCGTTGGTGAACTCCGGTCCCGCCACGGGCGCGAAGCCGGCCTCGCGGCAGGAGTGCATGACCAGGTCGTGCAGGGCGGGGTTGCGGGAGTGCGGCGACAGCCGCAGCGGCAGCTCGGCGAGCCGGGCCAGCTCGACGGTCTCGTGTGCGGCGAGTTCGTGGCGGGCGGGCAGCGCCGCCATCAGCGCGTCCTGCCACAGCGGCAGGAACTCCAGCCCGGCATCGTCCCGTTCGCCGCGCAGCAGGGTCGCGTCCAGCTCGCCGGAGCGCACCTGCCGGAGGCGTTCCTCGGTGCTGCCGGAGACGAGTTCCAGCTGGGCGTGGGCGGCGAGCCGGGCGAAGGCGGCGAGCACCGCGTCCAGCCGCGCGCCGAGGCCGGAGCTGGTGCCCAGCCGCACCGTCGCGGCCTGTTCGGCGCGCAGCTCGTCGAGGGCTTCCCGGGCGCGCGCCTGGAGGGTGAGCATCTCCCTGGCGTACGGGAGCAGCCGGCTGCCGGCCTCGGTGAGCCGGACGGTGCGGGTGGACCGGGCGAACAGGTCGGTGCCCAGTTCGCGCTCCAGCCGGCGGAGTTGCTGGCTCACCGCGGACTGCACGATGTGCAGCCGCTCGGCGGCGCGGCCGAAGTGCAGTTCCTCCGCCACGGCGAGGAAGTAGCGCAGCTGACGGATCTCCATGGCCCCCCGTTCGCCGTGACCCCTGTCGATCACTCATTGATCACTGCTCGCGATCAGTGTAGGCGCGGATCGCCCGTTGGTCGGACGCCGTGATCGCGGTTGGGTGGGGGCATCGGCGCAGGCGCGGCCCTGCGACAGGCGAGGAAGCAGCGGAAGGGGAGAAAGCGCATGCCCTGTCTGGACGTCAACGACACCACGCTCCACTACGAGGACGAGGGGACCGGCCCGGCGCTGCTGTTCGTGCACGGCTGGGGGACCAGCGGGCGCACCTGGGGCGCGCAGCTGCCCGAGTTCACCGGGGACCACCGGGTGGTCACCGTGGACTGGCGGGGCTGCGGGCGGTCGGCCCGGCCGGCCCGCGGCAACACCATCGCCGGCGTGGTCAGCGACCTGGTGGTGCTGATCGGCGCACTGCGGCTGGAGCGTCCGGTGGTCGTCGGCTCGTCGGTCGGCGGCGCCTTCGCCATCGAACTGGGGGTGCGGCGACCGGAGTTGATCGGCGGCGCGGTACCGGTGGGTGCGCCCGGCTACTGGCCCTCGGCCCGGCAGCAGGCGCGGCTGGTGGCCGATCTGCGCCGCGACCGGGCCGGTACGGTGGCCGGCTGGGTGCCGGGGTGGTACGCGCCGGGCACCGCGCCCGCGCTCATCGACTGGACGGTCCGTCAGATCCTGGACTCCGGCGTCTACATCGACGAGCACCAGGCCACCGCCGGCGACTACGACCCGCGCCCGGCCCTGCCCGGGCTGAAGGTGCCGATCCACTACCTCCACGGCGAGCTGGACTCCGCAATCCCGCTGGAGGTGCCCCGGACCTGTGCCGCGCTCACACCCGGCGCCGAGGTCTCGGTCATCCCCGGCGCCGGCCACATGCCGCACCAGGAACGCCCCGCCGCGTTCAACGCCGCGCTGCGCACCGCGCTCAACGGGATGGCGCCCGCCGCCCGCACCACCGCCTGAACACCCCCCGCCCGCACAGGAGATCACCCCATGCCCACCACCCGCGTACGCATCAGCGGCGGCGACGCCCTCGTCGACTACGACCGCACCGGAACCGGACCCGGCCTGGTGCTGGTGCACGGCACCGCCGCCACCCGCGAGCAGTGGCTGCCGCTGACCGAGGCGGTCGCCGACCGCTTCACCGTGGTCGCGCCCGACTACTCGGGCTCGGGCGGCACCACGGATCACGGCGGCCCGCTCGCGCTCGCGGACCTCGCCGACGAGGTCCTGGCCGCCGCCGACCACGCCGGGCTGGAGACCTTCCACCTGGTCGGCCACTCGCTCGGCGCCGCGATCGCCACCCACCTCGCGGGCAGCCACCCCGCGCGGGTCAGCTCCCTGGTGCTGCACGCCGGCTGGGCCCACACGGACACCCGGATGCGGGCCGAGTTCACGTACTGGCGCGACCTCCTGCGCGCCGACGCGGAGCACGGCACCTCGCTGTTCGCCCGGATGCTGCCCCTGATGGCCTTCGGCCCCCGCTACTGGGACCGCACGGACACCGCCGCCTACGAGGAACTGGTCCAGGCGCTCGCCACCGGGCTGGCCCCCGGTACCGACCGGCAGATCGCGGTGGACCTGGCCGTGGACCTGCGCCCGCTGCTCGCCTCCGTCACGGCTCCGACGCTGGTACTGGCCAGCGCCCACGACCGGGCGATCGACGCGGCCCAGCAGCGGGAACTGTTGGCCGGGATCGCCCACAGCCGCTACCAGGAGATCGACGCCGGGCACGGGGCGCCCGCCGAGGACCCGGACGGATTCGTGGCCCGGGTCGCGGCCTTCCTCGCCGAACGGACGGCGGCCGAGCGGCCGATGGCGGGCCGGGCGGCAATGGCGTGACGCCCCGTGGGCGCCGTCGGCGCCCCTGGAGCCCGTCCTGACTGGTCACGGCCGGGCCCATCGGACAGGCTCCGGGCCGCCTCGCCGCCCGGAGGTGCCTGGTGTCTGTCAGTGGCCCGTGCGAGGGTGGCGGGCATGAGAACGACACCGGACGGGCGCCCCGTCCCGCCCCCGCACGCGGATGAACGCACCATGTTGGAGAGCTGGTTGGACTTCCACCGCGAGACGCTCGCGCTGAAGTGCGCGGGGCTCGACGACGACCGGCTGCGGGTCGCCTCGGTGGCGCCGTCGCCGATGACGCTGCTGGGCCTGGTCCAGCATCTGGCGGAGGTGGAACGCAACTGGTTCCAGCGGGTCTTCGCCGGCCGTGCCGTGCCGCAGGTGTACGAGGACGGCGGCGGGGACGGCTTCGCGCTCGCGGCGGACCGCGGCATCGAGGAGGCCCTGGCGACCTGGCGCGCGGAGGTGGCCCGGGGCCGCGAGCTGATCGCCGGCGCCTCCCTGGACGACTCCGGCTCGCTCTCCGAGGAGGAGGCCCGGCACGTCGGCGACCAGGGGGTCTCCCTGCGCTGGATCCTGGTCCACATGATCGAGGAGTACGCCCGCCACAACGGCCACGCCGACATGCTCCGGGAACGCATCGACGGCGTCACGGGCGCCTGAGCCGCGGCCGGGGACCCGCGGCAGAGCTCCGACGCTCCTCCGGCCGACACCACCACACACCGCGAGCCCGCGCGCCCTAGGCTCCGCTCATGACGACCGTCACCACCGCCGACGCGGGCACCGAACCCCGGATCCTCGATGCCCGCGAACTCACGGCCGACCACGAACTCGCCACCCTCTTCCCCGAGTTGGCGCACCGCATCCTGTCGGACCTGGTCCGCGACGGGGCGCCGCTCGGCTGGGTCGATCCGCCCGCACCGGAGGAGGTGGCCGAGCTGGTCGCCCGGGTTCTCGCCGCGGCGCGGACCGGGGACGGGGCGCTCCGCGCCGCGTACGTCGGCCGGCGGCTGATCGGTCTGGGCTACTGGCTGCGCTACGCCCAGGAGACCAATCGCCCACACGCGGACCTGGTGAAACTCGCGGTCGCCGGTGGCGCGCACCGCCGCGGAGTCGGCCGGTCGCTGGCCACCGCCCTGATCGCCGACGCCAGAGAGACGGGCATCGAGGTCCTCACCCTGGACGCCCGCGCCGACAACACACGGGCGCTGCGCCTCTACCGGTCGCTGGGCTTTCGCGAGTACGGCCGGATCCCCGGCTTCGTCGCGGTCGGCGAGCAGCGCTGGGACAAGGTGTTCTGCATGCTGGACCTGCGCCCGGAGGGCGGCCGCGGCACGGAGGGCCACCGCCCCGCGGCGGNGATCCCCGGCTTCGTCGCGGTCGGCGAGCAGCGCTGGGACAAGGTGTTCTGCATGCTGGACCTGCGCCCGGAGGGCGGCCGCGGCACGGAGGGCCACCGCCCCGCGGCGGCCCCGTAACGGCCCTGCCGGGCCCGCCGCGGGCAACGGCGGGCCCGGTGCCCGCCCCGCGTGAACACCCACGCCACTCCAGGTGAAGCGGTCACGTCGGAACCCTTGACAGCGCCCCCGCCCCCGACCGACGATCCCCGGGTGAACCTGTCAGACAGCCAGACAGCTGGCGACATCCCCCGGCGCGTGAGCGCGATGGAAGCGGTCCTGACCCATCTGCGCGGCGCCATCGAGCGAGGCGAGTACGCCGTCGGCGACAAGCTCCCCTCGGAGGCCGAACTGTGCCGACGGCTGGAGGTGAGCAGACCCGTGCTGCGCGAGGCGCTGCGCGCGCTCCAGACGATGGGGCTCACGGTCTCGCGCACCGGCAAGGGCACGTTCGTCGTCTCGGACGGCGCTGTGGCCGACCCGACCTTCGGCGACTACGCGGCCAGCCATCTGCTGGAGGTCCGCCGCCATGTCGAGATCCCGGTGGCCGGGTACGCGGCGGTCCGCCGTACGCCGGAGGACCTCGACCACCTCACGCATCTCCTGGAGCGGATGGAGCGGGAGACCGACACCACCGCCTGGGTCGCCATGGACACGCTCTTCCATCTCGCGGTCGCCGAGGCGGCGCGGAACCCGGTCTTCCGCCGGGTGATCGAGGAGATCCGGGACGCCCTGGCCCGCCAGTCGGCGTTCCTCAACGACGTCGGCGGCCGGCGCGACCAGTCGAACCGGGAGCACCGGGCGATCGTCGAGGCGCTCGTCGACCAGTCCGAGCACGACGCCGTCGAAGCCATGGAGCACCACCTCGCACGCGTCGAGTCGACGCTGACCACCATCGTGCGGCCGCCGGACCGTACGGCCCCTGCCACGGAAGACGAGGACCACGGGTGAGCGAGCAATCCCTGCAGCAGGCCGACCCGCAGGAGAGGGCCGGGCAGCCGGCACCGGCGGCACATGTCGACGCCGGTGACGCCGGATACCGCAAGTCGCTGACGTCACGGCACGTCAACATGATCGCCATCGGCGGCGCGATCGGCACCGGGCTGTTCCTCGGCGCGGGCGGCCGGCTCGCGGACGCCGGGCCTTCGCTGGCCGTGGCGTACGCGCTCTGCGGCTTCTTCGCCTTCCTCGTCGTACGGGCCCTGGGCGAGCTGGTGCTGCACCGGCCGTCGTCCGGAGCCTTCGTCTCCTACGCGCGGGAGTTCCTCGGCGAGAAGGGGGCGTTCGTCGCGGGCTGGATGTACTTCCTGAACTGGGCAACGACCGGGATCGCCGACATCACGGCGGTGGCGACCTACACGCACTACTGGAGCATGTTCTCCGACATCCCGCAGTGGGTGATCGCGCTGATCGCGCTCGGGGTCGTGCTGACGGTGAACCTGATCTCGGTGAAGATCTTCGGCGAGCTGGAGTTCTGGTTCGCGATCATCAAGGTCGGGGCGCTGGTCGCCTTCATGCTGATCGGCATCTTCCTGCTGGTCACCCAGCACCCGGTCGACGGCCACCACCCCGGCCCCGCGCTGATCGCCGACCACGGCGGCGTCTTCCCGACCGGAACGCTGGCGATGCTGCTGGTGATCCAGGGCGTGGTCTTCGCCTACGCCTCGGTCGAGCTGGTCGGCGTCACGGCGGGCGAGACCGCGGAGCCGGAGAAGATCATGCCGCGGGCGATCAACTCGATCATGTGGCGGGTCGCCCTGTTCTACGTCGGCTCGGTGGTCCTGCTGTCGATGCTGCTGCCGTGGAACGCGTACTCGGCGAACCAGAGCCCGTTCGTCACCGTGCTCTCCCATGTCGGGGTGCCGGCCGCGGGCGGGGTGATGAACCTCGTCGTACTGACCGCCGCGATGTCCAGCCTCAACTCCGGGCTCTACTCCACCGGGCGGATCCTGCGCTCGATGGCGATGTCCGGATCCGCTCCCCGGTTCACCGGCGTGATGAGCCGCAGCCAGGTGCCGTACGGCGGGATCCTGCTCACGTCGGGCGTCTGCGTCCTGGGCGTGGGCCTCAACTACCTCGTGCCGAGCAAGGCGTTCGAGATCGTGCTGAACTTCGCGGCGATCGGCATCCTCAGCACCTGGGCCATGATCATGATCTGCCATCTGCTCTTCTGGCGGAAGACGCGGGCGGGCCAGCTGTCCCGCCCCGCCTACCGGCTCCCCGGCTCGCCCTGGACCGAGCTGGTGACGCTGGCCTTCCTCGCCCTGGTACTGGTCCTGATGTACGCCGACGGCGGCGCCGGCCGCACCACGATCCTCTCCCTGCCGGTGATCGCGGCCCTCCTGGTCGGCGGCTGGTACCTGGTCCGCGGCCGGGTCGGCACCGTACGGGACGGCGCGGCACCCGGGCACGCCAACCTCCGGGAGAGCGAGGGAAGTTAGCCGACGGCGACCGCCGCGCGAGCGCCGCTGGGGCGCGCAGCACCGACCGCACAGAGAGCACCGAAGACCGAGCATGATCACACGTCAGAGCACCACCGGCAGCACCGCGGGCACCACCCCGGCCCGCCACCCGGCAGGCGATCCGCCCGCCCTCCGCATACCGGCCCACGCCCCCGTCGCCCACGTGGAGCGCGGCGGCCTCGTCGAGGGCGTCCACCACGGCTCGGTCGTCGTCCTGGCGGCGGACGGCAGTGTGGACTTCCAACTCGGCGACATCGAGGCCGCGTTCTACCCCCGCTCGGCGCTCAAGCCGCTCCAGGCGGTCGGTCTGCTGCGCGCCGGCCTGCCGCCGCTGGACGACGAGGCGCTGGCCCTGACGGCGGCCAGCCACTCCGGCGAGGAACGGCACCTGGCCACCGCCCGGCGCATCCTGCACACCGCCCGGCTGACCGAGGACGACCTCCGCAACGTCCCGGACCTCCCTTACGGCCCCGCCCAACGGGACGACTGGCTCGGGCGCGGCCTGGGCCCCGGCCGGCTCGCCCAGAACTGCTCGGGCAAGCACGCCGCCATGCTGTACACGGCGCGCACCCGGGGCTGGCCGCTGGACACCTACCTCGACGCCGGGCACCCCCTCCAGCGGGAACTCGCCACGACCGTCGAGGAGTTCACCGGCCAGGGCATCGCCCGCACCACCGTCGACGGCTGCGGCGCCCCGCTGTTCTCCGTCTCGCTGCACGGCCTGACCCGGGCCGTCGCCCGGCTGGCGACGGCGGCCCCGGACACCCCCGAGGGCCGGGTCGCGCACGCCATGCGCAAGCACCCCGAGATGGTCTCCGGTACCGACCGGGACGTCGCCCGGCTGGTCCGCGCGCTGCCCGGTCTGCTCGCCAAGGACGGCTTCGAGGGCGTACAGGTCGCCGCGCTGCCGGACGGCCGGGCGGTCGGTGTGAAGATCGCCGACGGCGCCGACCGGGCCCGGATGCCGGTCACCGCGGCCGCCCTGGCCCGCTGCGGCATCGACCCCGGCCTGCTCGCCCCCTTCGCCACCGCCCCGGTCCTCGGCGGCGGTGTACAGGTCGGCACCCTGCGGGCGGCGGGCGCCCTGGCCACCCCGGGGCCGGCCGCCTGAGACCGGGCCCGGACCACCTCTCTCGCTGGGCCGGCAGCGCGTCGAGGGGTTTCACCCGGCGAGGGAAGGACGAGGCGAAATACCGGCAGCCGCAGGAGGCGGGGACGGCGGATGATGACGTATGACGGCGTATGACGACGACCGACCGGCACCACTGCACCGCCCCGCACGACATCCGCATAAGTTCCGTACGAGTTCTGTACGCGTTCCGTACGACAGGAGAGAGAGCCGTATGCGTATCGCGCTGTGCCAGATGACCGCCTCGACCGACCCGAAGGAGAACCTCGCGCAGGTCACGGACCTGGTGCGCCGGGCCGCCGCCGAGGGCGCGCGGCTGGCGGTGCTGCCCGAGGCGTCCATGGCGCGCGTCGGGGTGCCGCCCGGGCTGGTCGCCGAGCCGCTGGACGGGCCGTGGGCCGAGGGCGTGCGGGCTGTGGCCCGGGAGACCGGGGTGACGGTCGTGGTGGGGATGTTCACCCCGGCGCCCGGCGGCCGGGTGGCCAACACCCTGCTGGTCACGGGGCCCGGGGTGGAGGAGTCCTACGACAAGATCCATCTCTATGACGCCTTCGGATTCCGCGAGTCCGACACCGTCGCGGCGGGCGAGCGGGTGGTGACCATCGACGTCGACGGGGTCCGGGTGGGCCTGGCGACCTGCTACGACGTGCGTTTCCCGGAGCTCTTCCGGGCACATGCGGACGCCGGCGCGACGGTGAGCGTACTGCCCGCGTCGTGGGGCGCCGGGCCGGGGAAGCGCGCGCAGTGGGAGCTGCTGGTGCGGGCCCGCGCGCTGGACGCGACGGTGTGGCTGGCGGCGGTGGGGCAGGCCGCGCCGGACCAGGACGCCGACCCCGAGGTGGCCACCAAGGCCCCGACCGGCGTCGGGCACAGTGCGCTGGTGGGGCCCGACGGGACCGTGCGGGCGCGGCTGGACGCGGCGCCCGGGCTGCTGGTCGCGGAGGTGGACCCGGAGGAGACCGGGCGGGTGCGGCGCGCCGTGGCCGTACTGGACAACCGCCGGCTGTAGGCGCCGGGCCGCCGCGTCAGGCGGCCGGGAGGGTGCGGCGGGTCACTTCGCCGGGGTTTCCACGGTGGCTGACGGGGCGTCACGCAGCCCGAGGCGCAGGTGCTCGACGTGGTGGAGGGCCTGGTCGAGGAGTTCGGCGACGTGGTGGTCGTAGAGGGCGTAGACGATCGAGCGGCCGTTGCGTTCGCCGGTGACCAGGCCGAGGTTGCGCAGCAGCCGGAGCTGATGGGAGCAGGCGGACTGCTCCATGCCGACGGCGGCGGCGAGGTCGCTGACCGCACAGGGGCCTTCCTGGAGGCGGGCGAGGATGCGCAGCCGGGAGGGGGTGGAGAGGGCCTGGAGGGTGGCGGCGACATCGGCGGCCCCCACGGTGTCCAGGCGTTCGCGGGTGGTGGCGCTGCTGGTGTCATCGATTCCGTGGCCCATGGCAGCCATCCTAAAGAGCGATCCTGAAGAGAATGGATGAAGAGTTGTTCATTCGTTCCTGTACGGTGGTGAGGTCGTCGGCTTTCACCTCGTGAAGGGTTGTTCCGCCATGCCTGTCGCCACTCTGGAACGTCCAGCCCGGGCCGCCGAGGCGCGCCCGGTGGCCCCGCGGCGTACGCGGGTGTTCGCACTGGCCGAGGCCCGCTGGGCGGCGGTCGCCACCGTGGCGTTCCTGATCGCGCTGGCCCTGCAGCTCACCGACGCGCCCGGGTGGGCCTGGGGTGCGCTGTACGCCGTGGCGTATCTGACGGGTGGTTGGGAACCGGCCTGGGCGGGGTTGCGGGCCCTCGGGGACCGGACACTGGACGTCGATCTGCTCATGATCGTCGCGGCGCTCGGGGCGGCGGCGATCGGCCAGGTGATGGACGGCGCACTGCTGATCGTCATCTTCGCCACCTCCGGCGCGCTGGAGGCGCTGGCCACCGCCCGCACCCAGGACTCGGTACGCGGTCTGCTGGACCTCGCGCCCGCCACGGCGACCCGGCTGGCCGACGACGGCGAGGAGCACGGCGTGGCCACCGCCGACCTCGTCGTGGGCGACACGATCCTGGTGCGGCCCGGCGAGCGGGTCGGCGCGGACGGCCGGGTGCTGGCGGGGACGAGCGAGGTGGACCAGGCCACGATCACCGGGGAGCCCCTGCCGGTGGCCAAGGAGCCCGGGGACGAGGTGTTCGCCGGCACGCTGAACGGGCTGGGCGCGCTGCGGATCAAGGTCGAGCGGGATGCCGGCGATTCGGTCATCGCGCGGATCGTGGCGATGGTCGCCGAGGCGTCCGAGACCAAGGCACCGACCCAGCTGTTCATCGAGAAGGTCGAGCAGCGGTATTCGGTCGGCCTCGTGGCGGTGACGCTGGCGGTGTTCGCGGTGCCGCTGACGCTGGGGGCGGAGCTGACCGGTGCGCTGCTGCGGGCGATGACCTTCATGATCGTGGCGTCGCCGTGCGCGGTGGTGCTGGCGACCATGCCGCCGCTGCTGTCGGCCATCGCCAACGCCGGGCGGCACGGCGTCCTGGTGAAGTCCGCGGTGGTGATGGAGCGGCTCGGCCAGGTGGACGGCGTCGCGCTGGACAAGACCGGGACGCTGACCGAGGGCACGCCCCAAGTCGCCGCGATCCGGCCGTCGGCCGGCGCCGGGCGGTCCGAGGAGGCGCTGCTGACCTGGGCCGCCGCGGCCGAGCACCCCAGCGAGCACCCGCTGGCCCGCGCGATCGTGAGCGCCGCCCGGTCCCGCGGCTGCGCGCTGCCCGCCGCGGAGGAGTTCACCGCCTCCCCTGGTACCGGCGTACGGGCCCGGGTCGACGGCGCCTGGATCGAGGTGGGGGCGCCGGCCCGGCTGCTGGTCGAGGACACCCCGATGGCCGCCGAAATGGCCGATCTGGCAAGGGAGTTGGAGGAGGGCGGGCACACCGCCGTGCTGGTGCTGCGGGACGGTGTCCCGGCCGGGGTGCTGGGGATCGCCGACCGGCTGCGGCCGGACGCGGTGGCCACCGTGGCCGCGCTGCGGGAGCTGACCGGGCGGACGCCGACGTTGGTGACCGGCGACAATCCGCGGGCGGCGGCCCGGCTCGCCGAGGAGGCCGGGATCGCGGACGTGCGGGCCGGGCTGCTGCCCCAGGACAAGGTCGAGGCGGTGCGCGAGGAGGAGCGGGCCGGGCACAAGGTGCTGATGGTGGGCGACGGGGTGAACGACGCCCCGGCGCTGGCCGCCGCGCACACCGGTGTCGCGATGGGGCGGGCCGGGTCGGATCTGGCGCTGGAGACCGCGGACGCGGTGATCGTGCGCGACGAACTGGCCACCGTCCCGGCGGTGATGACGCTGTCGCGGGCGGCGCGCCGGCTGGTCGTGCAGAACCTCGTCATCGCGTCGGTGTTCATCTCGGGGCTGGTGCTGTGGGACCTGGCCGGGCGGCTGCCGCTGCCGCTGGGCGTCCTCGGGCACGAGGGCTCGACGGTGATCGTGGGGCTCAACGGGCTGCGGCTGCTGCGCGAGGCGGCGTGGCGGCGGGCCGCCGGCCGCACCGCCGGATGAGGCGGGGGCCGGCGGCCGGTGCCACTATCGGGCGTCGGCCGGCTCAGTCCGCCCCTGACCCGTCGGACGGGCCCCAGCCCTCCAGTCGGTCGGTGAGCCAGTGGTGGAAGGCGCCGATGTGGTGCTCGCTGGGGACGAGCACTCCCCCGTCGCGGTAGGCACGGGAGTCCATGGCCGGCTGGGTGCGCTCGCAGGCGTCGAAGTCCTGGACGTTGACCCGGTGGAACAGCTCGACGGACTTGGCGACATCGGCACCGGAGTCGATGACCTCGGGCAGGTACAGCCAGTCGCACACGACGACGGTGCGGTCGGGGGCAGACGGGAACATCCGGTGGAGGATGACGTGGTCGGGGACGAGGTTGATGAAGACCTGCGGCCGGACGGTCACCGCGTAGTAGCGCCGGTCCTGGCTGTCCGCGATGCCGGGCAGCCGGCCGAAGCCGGCGCTGCCGTCCACGGTGAACCCCTGCGCCTCCGGTGCGAACTCGGCACCGTGCCCGACGTAGTACTGGGCGGCGAAGCCCTCCGCGAACTCCGGCAGGACGTCGGTGAGTTCGGGGTGGATGGTGGCGCAGTGGTAGCACTCCATGAAGTTCTCGACGATCAGCTTCCAGTTGGCGCGCACGTCGTAGGTGATGCGCCGGCCCAGGGACAGGTCCTCGGTGCGGTAGCGGTCGACGGCGGCGGCGTCGCCCAGTCGCTCGACGGCCGCGCCGATCACGGTGTCCTCGAAGGACGGTGGCTCGTCGGCCAGGCACACCCAGGCGTAGCCGAGCCATTCGCGCAGCGCGACGGTGACCAGACCGCGTTCGGTGCGGTCGATGTCCGGCATCTTCTGGAGGTTGGGGGCGGCCACCAGCCGGCCGTCCAGGTCGTAGGTCCAGGCGTGGTAGGGGCACTGGAGGTTGCGGCGGACCTGGCCGGACTCCTCCGTGCACAGCCGGGCGCCGCGGTGCCGGCAGACGTTGAGGAAGGCGCGCAGCTCCCCGGCGCGGTTGCGGGTGACCAGTACGCTCTCCCGGCCGATCCGCACGGTGCGGAAGGCGCCCGGCCGGTCCAGGTCGGCGCTGCGGACCGCGCAGCACCACAGCCGCTCGAAGACGCGGTCCTGCTCCTGCCGGAAGATCTCCGGGTCGGTGTAGTAGCGCCCGGCCAGGGTGGCGATCAGGCTGGTGGCGGGCGGGGTGGCGGCGCCCGGCCGGGACTCGGTGGGTGTGGTGGTCATGGCTGCTCTCCTCAGGCGACCGCGGCGGCGGGGCGACGGGGGTCGAACAGGTCGATGGGGTGCGCGGTGGTGCCGGTCAGTGCGAGGTCGGCGACGATCTCACCGACGACCGGCACGAACTTGAAGCCATGGCCGGAGAATCCGCAGGCGACGGTGGTGGTCTCCGGATGCGCCGGGTGCCGGGTGATCACGAAGTGCTCGTCCGGGGTGTTGGAGTACATACAGGTGGCGGCCTTCAGGAAGCGGCCGGGCAGGGTGGGGATACGGGGGCCGAGTTGGTCGGCCATGGCGCGTACCTCGTGGTCGTACACGGTGCGGTCGATGGTCTCCGGGGTGCAGACGGTGCCCTTGCGGAAGAACGCGACCTTGGCGCCGCCGTCGGGGCCGTCGATGGCGGGGAAGCCGTAGATCTGCACGCCCGCGGCGTCCTCCCAGATGTAGATGGGGTGGCGCTCGGGGACGTAGGGCGCGGTGCCGCCGTCGGGGGCGAACCAGTACGTGATCTGCCGCTCGATGGTGAACGGCACTCCGAGGTCGGCGAGCAGCTGGGGCGCCCAGGCCCCCGGGCAGATCACCAACTGCCCCGCGGTGTAGGCGTTCTCGTGGGTGTGGACGCGGACCCCGGCGCCGCCGGGCAGCTCCTCCCAGCGGGTGACCGGCTCCTCGAAGTGCAGGTCCGCGCCGCCCTGGGTGGCGAGCTGGACGTGGGCGGCGACGGTGCTCTCCGGGCGGAGCAGTCCGGCGCGCGCCTCGTACAGCGCGACGTCGTCGTCGTGCGGGGTCAGGGTCGGGAAGCGGCGGCGGATCTCCTTGGCGTCGAGCATCTCGTGCGGCAGGTCCCACTGCCGGGCGGAGGCCAGGCTTCCGGCGACCGTGCGGCTGTCGGGGCGGCCGACCATCACCCCGCCGCAGAGGGTGGCGACCTCGCGGCCGGTGTCCCGCTCCAGCTGCTCGTACAACTCGTACGAGCGCAGCAGCAGCGGGACGTAGGCGGGGTCCTCGAAGTAGGACTGCCGGGTGACCCGCGAACCTCCGTGGCTGGAGCCGCGGTTGTGCACCGGGCCGAACCTCTCCAGGCCCAGGACCCGGGCGCCGCGGGCGGCGAGGTGGTGGGCGGCGGCGCTGCCCATCCCGCCGAGGCCGAGGACGATGACGTCGTAGGTGGGAGCCATGCGGTTGCTCCTTCGTCGGACGGGGGCGGGCGGGGTTGTGACGAGCGGGCCAAGGGCCTGTCTGATGGGTCGGGTCCTAGCGGCGGATGCGGGCCATCTCCCGGTCGAACAGCGGCTCCTGGGCGACGGTCGCGGGGATCCGCCGCCCGAAGTACTCGATGTGGACGGCGGTGCCGGGGACCGCGGCGGCGGCCGGCAGCCAGGCGTAGGCGATCCCGCGGCCGAGGGTGTAGCCGTAGGCGGCGGAGGTGACATAGCCGGCCGGGGCACCCGCCACGTAGACCGGTTCCTTGCCGAGGACGTTGGCCGCGGGGTCGTCGAGGGTGAGGCAGGTGAGCTTGCGGGCCGCGGTCCGCTCGCTCTGCCCCTCCAGTGCGGCGCGGCCGAGGAAGTCGCCCTTGGCGGGGCGGACCGCGAAGCCGACACCGGCCTCGTAGGGGGTGTGCTCGGTGGTCATGTCATGGCCCCAGGCGCGGTACCCCTTCTCCAGGCGGAGGCTGTTGAAGGCACTGCGGCCGGCGGCGATCACCCCGTGCCGCTGCCCGGCCTCCCACAGCGTGTCCCAGAGGCGGAGCCCCAGGTCGGCCGTGGTGTAGAGCTCCCAGCCCAGCTCGCCGACGTAGGACAGGCGCAGAGCGGTCACCGGGACGTGGCCGAGGTAGGACTGCTTGGCCCTGAAGTAGCCGAACGCCTCGTGCGAGAAGTCGTCGCGGGTCAGCGGCTGGACGAGGTCCCGGGCCAGCGGGCCCCAGACGCCGATGCAGCAGGTGCCCGGGGTGATGTCGCGGACCTGGACTCCGTCCGGTGCGTGCCGCAGCAGCCAGTCGAGGTCGGAACCGCTGTTGGCACCGACCTGGAAGCGGTCCGGGTCCAGCCGGGCGACGGTGAGGTCGGAGCGGATGCCGCCTGCCTCGTCCAGGAGCAGGGTGTAGGTCACCGCGCCGGGCCTCTTCCTCAGCTGATTGGTCGTCATGTACTGGAGGAAGTCCAGCGCGCCCGGACCGGTGACCTCCAGCCGCCGCAGCGGGGTCATGTCGTAGAGGGCCACCCGCTCGCGGGTGACGGCGGCCTCGGCGGCGGCGATCGGCGACCAGTGGCGGGCGGCCCAGTCGTCCCGCTCGGGGAGCCGAAGCCCCTCGGCGAGCGGGGCGTTGGCCTCGTACCAGTGCGGGCGCTCCCAGCCGCCGCCCTCCAGGAAGTACGCGCCGAGCTGCTGCTGACGGGCGTAGAAGGGGCTCGTACGCAGGGGGCGGGGCCGCTCCATGGGCTGGAGCGGGTGGATGACGTCGTAGACCTCGATGAAGTTCTGGGCGCCGCGGTCCTCGATGTAGGCGGGTGAGCGCTGGGCGTCCTCGAAGCGGTGGAGGTCGCATTCGTGGATGTCGACGGCGGGGCGGCCGTCGGTCATCCACTCGGCGACGGCCTTGGCGACGCCGGCGGAGTGGGTGACCCAGACCGCCTCGGCGAGCCAGAATCCGCGCAGTTCACGGGATTCGCCGAGGACCGGCATCCCGTCGGGGGTGAAGGAGAAGACCCCGTTGAAGCCCTCGGCCACCCGCGAGGCGCCCAGCGCGGGGAGCAGTCCGATGCTGTCCTGCCAGCTGGGGGCGAAGTCCTCCGCGGTGAAGGGCAGCGAGGACGGCATGACGGGGGCGTCATCGAAGGCCGGGACGGTGAACGGGTCGACGGGCATGGGGCGGTGGGCGTAGGAGCCGATGCCGAGTCGGCCGCCGGCGGTGTCGAAGTGCTCGCGGAAGTAGAGGTCGCGGTCCTGGAAGCGGAGGATCGGCCTACCGGCTTCCTCCCCCAGGCCCTCCGCTCCATCCGGGGAGCGGGGACCCGCGTGGGAGTCATGGGCCCCGGTGAGTTCGGGCAGTGGCTCGGTGGTGGCGTACTGGTGGGCCAGCGGCAGCAGCGGTACGTGCACCCCGGCCATGGCGCCGATCACCGGTCCCCAGAACCCGGCGGCGGAGACGACGTGGTCGGCGGGGAAGGTGCCGCGGTCGGTGACGACGCCGGTGACCCGGCCGTCCGCTCGCTCGATTCCGGTGACGGTGTGCCGCTCCAGGAAGCGGGCGCCGCGCGCCTGGGCACGGGCCATCTGGGCGCGGCAGGCGAGCAGGGCGCGGGCCAGCCCGTCGTCGGGGGTGTGGAACCCGCCGTGCAGCACGCCCTCGTCCAGCATCGGCCAGAGCTTCCTGCACTCCTGCGGGCCCAGGAGTTCCCCGCGGACGCCCCAGGAGGCGGCGAGCCCGGCCTTGCGGTGCAGGTCGGCCCAGCGGGCTTCGGTGGTGGCGACTTCCAGGCCACCGACGGGGTGGAAGCAGGGCAGTCCGTCGACTTCGAGGGAGCCGAACTTGCGGACGGTGTAGGCGGCGAACTCGGTCATGGTCTTGGACGGGCTGGTCTGGAAGACCAGGCCGGGGGCGTGCGAGGTGGAGCCGCCGGGGGCCGGCAGCGGCCCCTGCTCCAGGACGGTGACGTCGCGCCAGCCGCGGGCGGTGAGTTCGTCGGCGAGCGAGCAACCCACGATGCCGGCACCGATGACGACCACCCGGGCGCGGGTGGCGGGGGACGGGCGGGCGTCGGTGGCGGCCGGTGCGGTTGCCGGGGACGATGGGGACATGTCCCTCCTTCAGGGTCGGGCGCTGTCCGGGTGGTCGGGCGGACTTCGGGCCTGTCCGGTGGGTCGGGGACGGTGCGGCGGGGTGTGCGCCCGCTCGGCGGCGAGGGTGGCGTCCGGCGTGGTTGTTGCGTAGTGCACGACTGGTTGCGCAATGAGAGACATAGTGGGAACGCCGTATCGGCACCGTCAAGGGGTGCGCGCCGGCCGTTCGCAATTGACCCGTTACGCGCGGGGCGCGCCCCGCGCACCGGATCGCGCCGGCGGGCGCGGAGCCGCGGGCCGGACATCCCGACCGGCCCCGAGAAACGGATGCGGGGCCGGTCGCAAACCCCGGCCCCGCTTCGCCCCGCCCGCGCACCGCGCCGTGACGCCGT
This sequence comes from Streptomyces sp. YGL11-2, assembly GCF_050054615.1. NCBI lineage: Bacteria > Bacillati > Actinomycetota > Actinomycetes > Kitasatosporales > Streptomycetaceae > Streptomyces > Streptomyces sp. YGL11-2. Next base: position 260,958 of record NZ_JBNHIN010000004.1, on the reverse strand, counting down.
TCCGTCACGCCATGGTCAACTGGCGTACCCCATCCGCCGCGACAGCTCCTCGCCCGCGGCGACGGTGCGCTTGACCACCTCCGGCAGCCGCTCCTCGTCCAGCCGGTACGCGGGCACCGACACACTGATCGCGCCGATCACCGAACCGTCGTGCGCCCGCACCGGGGCCGCGACAGCCCGCAGGCCGAGCTCCAACTCCTCCACCGCCACCGCGAAGCCCCGCTCGACCACCTGTGCCAGCTGGCCGCGCAGCTCCCCGGCCGAGGTCACCGTCCGTTCGGTGAGCCGGGGCAACTTCCGTGCCAGTACGGCCTCCTGGACCGGCTCGGGCTGATAGGCGAGCAGCGCCTTGCCGCTGGACGTGGCGTGCAGCGGGGTGCGGCGGCCCAGCCAGTTCTGCGCGGTGACCGACGCCGGGCCGCGGGCCTGCATGATGTTCACCGCGGCATCGCTCTCCAACACCGCGATGTTGACCGTCTCCCCCAGCTCGTCGGCGAGCAGGCGGCAGATCGCCGCGCCTTCCTGGGAGATGTCCAGACGCACCGCCGCCGCGCCGGCCAGTCGCAACACCCCGGCGCCGAGGTAGTACTTGCCGCGCTCCTGCTCCTGGGCGACCAGCCCGCGGTTCTCCAGCACCCCGAGCAGCCGGAACGCGGTGGACTTGTGCACGTCCAGTTCCTCGGCGATCTCGGTCACCCCGGCCTCGCCCAGGCGGGCCAGGATCTCCAGTACGGTCACCGCCCGGTCCACCGACTGCACGGCGCCGGCGGCACCGCGCGACGGCTTCCCGTGCGCCGGCGCGTCCGCTCTCCCCTGCCGTTTCGCGCGGGCTCTGCCGCGCCGCTTCCCGTCCGGCTGCTCCTCCGCCCGCGCCTCCGCCTTGTCCGTTTCGGTCATAGGTCCGCTGTCACCACCCAGTCCGCTGCCACCGTCCAGCGGCCCGATCCCGGGCCGGCTTTTGCAGGGACCGCTTGACGCACCGGCCCCCCGTCGGGATTCTGTTGCGCATAACGCTGCGTCGTGCGCATTGCGAAACTCGATAACGCCGAACAGTAACAGGGGGGCCCAATGATTCCCGTCTGCCACCTCGATGACCTGCCCGTAGGCGAGTCCGTACGCATCGACACCGCACCTCCGATCGCCGTCTTCAACGCCGACGGAGAGCTGTACGCCATCGACGACACCTGCACCCACCAGGACGCCTCACTCGCCGACGGCTGGGTGGAGGGGTGTCTGGTCGAATGCCCGCTCCACGCCGCTTCATTCGATCTCCGCACCGGAGCGCCCACGTGCCTCCCCGCCCGCCGGGCCGTCCGCACCTATCCGGTGACCGTCGAGAACGGGACGGTCTACGTCCACCACACCGCCGAGGAGGGCACCGCCGCATGAAGTCGGTCACCGTCATCGGGGCCTCACTGGCCGGACTCCACACCGCCCGCGCCCTGCGCTCCCAGGGGTACGACGGCCGCCTGACGATCGTCGGGGACGAGCGCCACCGCCCCTACGACCGCCCGCCGCTCTCCAAGGGCTTCCTCACCGGGACCACCGGCCAGGGCCAACTCGCCCTGGCCGACGCCGAGGAGACCGCCGAGCTGGACGCGGAATGGCTGCTCGGCACCCGCGCCACCCGGCTCGACACCGGCAGCCGCACCGTCCACCTCGACACCGGACGCACCCTCGCCACCGACGGCGTGGTGCTCGCCACCGGCGCCACCCCCCGCCGGCTCCCCGGCCCCGGCTCGCCCCCGTCCGGAACCCACACCCTGCGCACCCTCGAAGACGCCCGGGCCCTGCGCCGCGACCTCACCCGCGGGGGCTCCGCCCGGGTCGCCGTCATCGGCGGCGGATTCCTCGGCGCCGAGGTCGCCTCGTCCTGCGCCGCCCTGGGCCACGAGGTCACCGTCATCGAGGCCGCCGCGCTCCCCCTCGTCCCCCAACTGGGACGCGGCATGGCCGAGTTGTGTGCCCGGCTGCCCGCCGACCACGGCGTCACACTGCTCACCGGCACCGGCGTCGCACAACTGCACGGCGCCGGCGCCGACAACCGGGTCACCGCCGTGGAACTGACCGACGGCCGCCTGCTGCCGGCCGATGTGGTCGTCGTCGGCATCGGCGTCCGCCCCGCCACCGACTGGCTGGCGGACTCCGGGCTGCCCCTCGGCGACGGCGTACGCTGCGACGCCGGCTGCGTCACGCCGATCCCCGCCGTCGTCGCCGTCGGCGATGTCGCCAACGTCGACGGCACCCGCGCCGAACACTGGACCAGCGCCACCGAACAGGCCGCCACCGCCGCCCGCAACCTCCTCGCGGGCCGTACCGCCGCCGCCCACCGCGCCCTGCCCTACTTCTGGTCGGACCAGTACGGCGTACGCATCCAGTTCGCCGGCCGCCGGCTACCCGGCGACACCCCGCGCATCCTCGAAGGCTCCCCGGACGACCGCAGCTTCCTCGCCGGCTACCAGCGTGCCGGCCGCACCACCGCCGTGCTCGCCCTCAACCGCCCCCGCCCCTTCCTGCGCCTGCGCCGCGAACTCGCCCGCGCCGCACAGCCCGCGACGGCCTGATCCGCCGCACGGGGCGGGGCCCGCGGTCGGCATCGTCGCGTGCCGGCCCACGAGCCCCGCCCGGTCGTTCTCGGTCCACCCCGCCGGCCCGGAGCGGCGATCGCCGGCCCGTCACACGACGGGTGCCCGGTTCTTCCCCTCCCCGCCGCCGTCCCGGCCCTCGGCTCCCAGGTGGGCGCGTTCGCGGATGACCGCCTCCACGGCGTCCGGGTCGTCCGGCGTGATGAACGGACGGACGTAGCCGCCGAGGTCGAGGACGAGCGCGGTGCTCTTCCCCATCCGCCCCGGGTCCAGGCTCGCCCAGTACCGCGGGTTCGCGGTGCCCCAGATCCGCCCCTGCCCGGTCAGGACGCCCATCTCGACCCGGCGCAGCGACCGGATCGCGGTGTAGGGGATGGTCTTGGTGCCCCAGGGGAAGTAGTAGCCGCGGATCCGCACGGCGTCGGGGGTGCAGGCGATCCAGCGGTCGTGGTAGGTGGTGCCGGTCATGAGTGGGTGTCCTCTCTCGGGACGTGTCCGGATCCCCCGGGACCGGGGCGAGTTGCCGGGCCGCTCGCCGTGGTGGGTGTCCGGCGCGGTCTGCGGGCGCAGGACGGTCAGCTGCCGCCCGCCTCGCGCGGCTCCCTGCGGATGTCGAACGCGGCGACTAGCCGGCTGATCGCCTCGGCGATCTCCTCGGGCTCGGCGGGCCGCCCGGCGGGGTTGAGCCGGCTCGCCTCCGCGTAGGCCGCATCGACCCCGCCGGCCGGTTGTGCCTCCTGCGCGAACCGCGCCATCCGTCGGTCGGCCGTCTCCGTCCGCAGCTGCCGTGCGGTGGCCACGCCGATACCCGTTCCCCCGCCCGTCACGATGACAACTCGCTGTCCGGTCATGCTCGTTCACCCCCGAAGGTGGTCGGCTCTCGGCTCTGCGATCATACGGAGGGTGAGTGCGGCGGGGACACGACGGGGTGCCGGATCCGGCCGGGCCGCGCCCCGCGGCAGAGAGGCGGGCCCCGCACCGTGACCGCGCACGCCCCCGCCGTACCGCACGGGCCCCGGCACAGCCACCGCGCGGACGCCCGCGCCCGGGAAATCCGGTGATCCGCGTCCACTTCACGGCCGGCGACTTCGCGCGGGTCCGCTTCGCGCCCCGGCCGGCCCCGCTCCAGGAACTCAACCTGGCCCTCGGCATGCTGTGCCGCCGCGACGACCCGCTGCTCCTCGGCCGCTGGCGCCGGCGGGTACTGCGCTCCCTGCCGCGGTCCGCCGAGCCGCTGGCCGACCTGGTCCCCGGCCTCCAAGCACCGCTCTTCCTCGACGAGTTCAGCGACAGCCTCCGGGACGCACTGGACTCCGTACGGGCCACCCGCCCGGACCTCGCCCGCTCCGAGATGGAGCGGGTCTACGCCCGGCACGGGTCCCCGGCCCCCCGCTGGGTCCGCGCCCTGCACCAGGGCGACGCCGGGGCCTGGCACACCCTCCGCCGGGCCCAGCACTCCGCCTTCGACGCCGTGCTGGGCCCCGTCTGGCCGCTGGTCCAGGACCTGCACCGGGCGGAGTTCGCCCGCCACGCCCTGACCGTCGCCGAACACGGCCTCGCCGGCGCGCTCACCGGCCTCCTTCCGGGCGCGCAACTCCGCGGTGACACCTGGGAGTTGCCGGCACCTGCGGACCGCGAGACGGCGCTGGGCGGGCGCGGCCTGGTCCTGGTCCCCACCTTCCACTGGACCGGCCGGCCCGTCCTCGCCGACCTCCCGGGCCGCCCCCTGTATCTGACGTACCCGGCGGGGCCGGGCCTGCCGCTGCCCCCGGCCGTCGCGGGCACCACCGACGACGCGCTCGCCGGCGTCCTCGGGCGCACCCGGGCCGATGTCCTGCTGCTGCTCACCGAAGAACTCACCACCAGCGCACTGGCCCGGCGGCTGCGGGTCAGCAACGCCACCGCCTCCGCCCACGCCGCGGCACTGCGCGCCGCGGGCCTGGTCACCACGGCCCGCGCCGGCCGGGCGGTGCTGCATCGCCGTACGGCGCTGGGCGACCTGCTGGTGCGGCAACGATCCGGTACCGGCGACCGGGCCCCGGACCCGGCTCCCCCGGCGGTCAGTCCGGAATCTCGATCCGGAACCGCAGCCGGCAGATCACCACATCCGTGTACCGGCGGATCGCCCGGTCGAGCACCGCGCCGCGCTGGTTCTGGAGGAGGCGCTGCCAGGGATGCGGAAGGTGCAGTTCCGGGATGAGCACGACCAGGCGTTCATGGGCCTCGGCGGGCGAGGCGGCGGCTTCCTCGGCGCCGACCGCGTGCAGGTAGTCGACGATCGGGCGGGTCAGGGAGCGGGCGCGGCTGCTCAGGACGGTCAGCGGGACCTGCGGATGCCAGGCGCTCCACGCCTCGCGCATCCGGTCGGCGGTGCTCTCGTCCTCGTTGTCGGGGTGCACGACGGTCACCGCGCGGACCTCGTCCCCCAGGGACAGCGCGGCGCCGATCGCCTCCTGCGTGAGCCGGTTGACCGCCCCCACGGGCACGATCACCAGCGAGCGGCGCTCCTGCGGCGGCCCCGGCACCTCGCCCAGGCGCAGTGCCTCGCCGATGCGCATGTAGGCGCGGTGGACGGACTCGAAGAGCGCGACCAGTACGGCCACCGCGAGGAAGACCAGCCAGCCGCCCTCGTTGAACTTGGCCACGAGTTCGAGGACAGTGGCGGCCGCGGTCAGCAGGGCACCGGCCCCGTTGAGCAGCGCCCGCCCCTGCCAGCCGGTGCCGCGCTCGACGTACCAGTGCCGGACCATGCCGAGCTGGGAGATGGTGAAGCCGATGAAGACGCCGATGGCGAAGAACGGCACCAGCGCCTGGGTGTTGCCCTCGGCCCCGATGAGCAGCACCAGCGCGAAGGCGGCGAGGACCAGGACGCCGTGCCGGTATACCTGGCGGTCGGCGCGCAGCGCGAAGACGTGCGGCAGGTTGTGGTGCCGGGCCAGGAGCGAGGTCAGTACGGGCATCCCGCCGAAGGAGGTGTTCGCGGCGAGCGCGAGCAGCAGCATGGTGGCGAACTGGACGACGTAGAAAGCGGCGTTGTGGCCCAGTGCGGCGTCGGTGAGCTGGGCGAGGACGGTCTTGGTGGGGTTGGGGGCGACGTGGAAGCGGCCGATCAGCACCGAGAGGCCGAGGAGCATCAGGCCGAGCAGGGTGCCGAGCGCGACCTCGGTGCGCTGGGCGCGGCGGACGCGCGGGGTGCGGAAGTTGGGGACCGCGTTCGCGATGGCCTCGACGCCGGTGAGGGCTGAGCAGCCGGAGGCGAACGCCCGCAGCAGCAGGAGGGTGCCGACGCCGGAGGCCGCGGCGGCGGACGGGTGGGTCGGCGGGACCGCGGGGTGCGTCCGCAGCAGGCCGATCGCGATGATGGTGAAGATCGCCGCGATGAAGACCACGGTCGGCACGATCATGACCTTCGCCGACTCCGCGACGCCGTACAGGTTCACGGCCGTGATCAGCACCAGGACGATGACGCACAGCACCACCCGGTCCGCGTAGAGGGACGGGAACGCGGAGGTGAGCGCGGCGACCCCGGCGGAGACCGACACCGCGACGTTCAGTACGTAGTCGATGATCAGGGAGGCGGCGGCGACCAGGCTGACCCGGCGGCCGAGGTGCCGGCCGGCGACGGCGTAGGCGCCGCCGCCGTTCGGGAACGCGGCGATGACCTGCCGGTAGGAGAGCGTCAGCGCGGCGAGCAGGATCACGATCGCCACCGTGACCGGCAGGGTGAAGCCGAGCCCCTGGCTACCCGCCGCGGCCAGCACCACCACGATCGCCTCGGGCCCGTAGGCCACGGAGGCGAGGGCGTCGAGGGAGAGTGCGGCCAGCCCCTGAGGGACCGTCAGCCGGTCGCGTTCGGGTGCGTCCCGGGTACTGCTCGTGGTGGTCATCGCGCCCTCGCCCCGGTCACCGCAGCACGGCGGATCGGTGGCCGAGCGCGTGGTTGAGCTCGACGACGTTGACGCCGGGGCTGCCCAGGAAGCCGAGGGTGCGGCCGTGGGCGTGGCGGGCGACGAGCCGGCGGACGGCCGCCGGGGCCAGCCCGCGGGCCGCCGCGACCCGGGGCACCTGCTCGTAGGCGTACCCGGACGAGATGTCCGGGTCCAGGCCGGAGCCGGAGGCGGTCACCGCGTCGGGGGGCACGCGGCCGGGCGGGACCCGGTCGAAGGCGGCCACGGCGAGCCGGCGGAGCCGTACGGTGCGGACCAGTTCGGGGTTGTTGGGGCCGAGGTTGGAGGCGCCGGAGGCGGTCGGGTCGTAGCCGGCGGGCCCGGCGGCGGACGGGCGGGGCTGGAACCACCCGGGGTCGGGGG
>NZ_JBNHIN010000004.1:170915-253947 GCF_050054615.1 Streptomyces sp. YGL11-2 | reverse complement strand
GGGCGGCCGGGCCCCGGCCGCCCCGCGCCGCCGGCACGGTGAAGTTCTGGCCGATGCGGGACGAGGCGACCGGCCGCCCGTGCTCCTCGATCAGCGACCCGTTGGCCCGGCCCGGGAACGCGGCCTGGGCGAAACCGGTCACGACCAGCGGATAGACGACGCCGGTGAGCGCGGTGAACAGCAGCAGCATGCGCAGCGCCACGAGGTGGTGGCGGGCCAGACGGGCCAGGGAGCCGAACATCGCAATCGCGTTCCTTCTGCCGTGACGGTCTTTCAGTGGAGTCCGGGGACGAACTGGATCAGCAGGTCGATGACTTTGATGCCGAGGAACGGCAGGACGAGTCCGCCGAGCCCGTACCGCCAGATGTTGCGGCGGAGCAGGACGGCGGCGGACGACGGCCGGTAGCGGACGCCGCGCAGCGCCAGCGGGATCAGCGCGACGATGATCAGGCCGTTGAAGACGATCGCCGCGGAGATCGCCGAGGTCGGGCTGTGCAGGCCCATGATGTTGAGGCGGCGCAGGCCGGGGTGGGCGCCGGCGAACATCGCCGGGATGATCGCGAAGTACTTGGCGACGTCGTTGGCGATCGAGAAGGTCGTCAACGCGCCGCGGGTGATGAGGAGTTGCTTGCCGATCTGGACGATCTCGATGAGCTTGGTGGGGTTGGAGTCGAGGTCGACCATGTTCCCGGCCTCCTTGGCGGCCGAGGTGCCGGTGTTCATGGCGACCCCGACGTCCGCCTGGGCCAGCGCGGGCGCGTCGTTCGTCCCGTCGCCGGTCATCGCGACCAGCTTGCCGCCGGACTGCTCGCGCCTGATGAGCGCCATCTTGTCCTCGGGAGCGGCCTCCGCGAGGAAGTCGTCGACGCCCGCCTCCTGCGCGATGGCCTTGGCGGTCAGCGGGTTGTCCCCGGTGATCATGACGGTTCTGATGCCCATCCGCCGCAGCTCGTCGAACCGCTCCCGCATCCCGTGCTTGACCACGTCCTTGAGGTGGATGACGCCGAGGATCCGGGCGTTGGCGGCGCCGCCGCGCCGGACGACCTCGCCAACGACCAGCGGCGTACCGCCGCTCGCGGAGATCCCGTCGACGATCGGGCCGACCTCCTCAGTGGGGTGTCCTCCGGCGTCGCGCACCCAGCGCATCACGGCGGTCGCCGACCCCTTCCGCAGCGACCGGGGGCCGTCGTGCGGGCCGTCCCCGCTCAGGTCGACGCCCGACATCCGCGTCTGCGCGGTGAACGGGACGAACTGCGCGTGCGGCAGCTCTCCTTCGCTGCGCCCGCGCAGCGCATGGCGCTCCTTGGCGAGGACGACGATAGAGCGGCCCTCGGGGGTCTCGTCGGCGAGCGAGGCCAGTTGGGCGGCGTCCGCGAGCGCTTCGCTGTCCACTCCGCTGACGGGTACGAACTCGTCGGCCTGCCGGTTGCCGAGGGTGATGGTGCCCGTCTTGTCCAGCAGCAGGGTGTTGACGTCGCCCGCTGCCTCGACCGCGCGCCCGGACATCGCCAGGACGTTGCGCTGCACCAGGCGGTCCATTCCCGCGATGCCGATGGCGGAGAGGAGCGCGCCGATGGTGGTCGGGATCAGCGCGACGACGAGCGCGACCAGGATGACGATGCTCTGTTCGGCGCCGGCGAAGACGGCGAACGGCTGGAGGGTGACCACAGCGATCACGAAGATGATGGTCAGTGAGGCGAGCAGGATGTTGAGCGCGATCTCGTTCGGCGTCTTCTGCCGGGCGGCGCCCTCCACCAGCGCGATCATCCGGTCGATGAAGGTCTCGCCGGGCTTGGAGGTGATGCGGACCACGATGCGGTCGGAGAGCACCTTCGTACCGCCGGTCACGGCCGAGCGGTCGCCGCCGGACTCGCGGATGACCGGTGCCGACTCACCGGTGATCGCCGATTCGTCGACGCTGGCGACGCCCTCGACGACATCGCCGTCGCCCGGGATGGTCTGGCCGGCCTCGACGACCACGTGATCGCCGAGCCGCAGTTCGCCGGCCGGCACCTCCTCCGCCACGGTCTCCCGGGACGCCTGCCACCGGTCCGCGGGGAGCCGGTGGGCGACCGTGTCGGTCCTGGTGCGGCGCAGCGTCTCCGCCTGGGCCTTGCCGCGGCCCTCGGCGACCGCCTCGGACAGGTTGGCGAACACCGCGGTCAGCCACAGCCAGACAGTGATCACCCAGGCGAAGACGCTCGGGCCCTTGAGCGCCGACAGGGTGGTCAGCACCGCGCCGACCTCCACCACGAACATCACCGGGTTCCTGACCATCACCCGGGGATCCAGCTTACGCAGTGCGGCGGGGAAGGAGGTGAGCAGCTGCCGGGGGTCCACCAGCCCTGCGGAGACCCGGTGGACGTTGGGTGCGAGCGGGTCCGTGGCCTCCCCGGGCGGGACCGCGGTCGTGGGCATCAGCGCAGCCCTTCGGCCAGCGGGCCCAGCGCGAGCGCGGGGAAGTACGTGAGGCCGACGACGATCAGGATCACTCCCGTCAGCAGCCCGACGAACTGCGGCCGGTGGGTGGGCAGGGTGCCCGCGGTGACCGGCACGGGCTGCTGCCGGGCCAGCGATCCGGCCAGCGCGAGGACGAACACCATGGGCACGAAGCGGGCGACGAGCATGACGAGACCGAGGCCGGTGTTGTACCAGGTGGTGTCGGCGGTCAGGCCGGCGAAGGCCGAGCCGTTGTTGTTGGCGGCCGACGCGAAGGCGTACAGCACCTCGGAGAAGCCGTGCGCGCCGTGGTTGAGCATCGCCGCCCGCTCCCCCGGCAGCGCCATCGCGAGACCCGCGCCGACCAGCACCACCGACGGGGTGGTGAGGATGTACAGCGAGGCGAACTTCATCTCCCGGGCGCCGAGCTTCTTGCCCAGGTATTCCGGCGTGCGCCCGACCATCAGCCCGGCGACGAAGACCGCGACCACGGCCAGGATCAGGATGCCGTAGAGCCCCGAGCCCGTGCCGCCGGGCGCGATCTCGCCCAGCATCATGTTGAACAGGGTCATCCCGCCGCCGCCCGGGGTGTACGAGTCGTGGAAGGAGTTGACCGCGCCGCAGGAGGTGAGCGTGGTGGACACCGCGAACAGCGCCGAGCCCCACAGGCCGAACCGCTGCTCCTTGCCCTCCATCATGCCGCCGGCCGCGTGCCCGGCCGAACTGCTCACGCTGTGCAGCTCGTTCGCGGTGGTGAGGGCGACCGAGGCGGCCCAGATCAGCGCCATCACGGCGACGATCGCATACCCCTGGCGGCGGTCGCCCACCATCGTTCCGAAGGTGCGCGGCAGCGCGACGGCGATGACCAACAGGAGGTAGATCTCCAGCCAGTTGGTGAACGGCGTGGGGTTCTCGAAGGGATGGGCGGAGTTGGCGTTGTAGAAGCCGCCGCCGTTGGTGCCCAGCTCCTTGATGGCCTCCTGGGAGGCGACCGGGCCGCCGGTGAGGGACTGATGCCCGCCGGCGAGGGTGCTGACCGACTGGATGCCGTGGAAGTTCTGCACGACTCCCGCGGCGACCAGCACGACCGCCGCCACCAGCGAGATCGGCAGCAGCACCCGCAGCACGATCCGGGTCAGGTCCACCCAGAAGTTGCCGACCCGCTCGGTCCGCGTCCGGACGAAGCCGCGGATCAGGGTCGCGGCGACGGCGATGCCCACGGCCGCCGAGACGAAGTTCTGCACGGCCAGCCCGGCCATCTGGACCAGGTGCCCCATCGTCGACTCGCCGGAGTACGCCTGCCAGTTGGTGTTGGTGGCGAAGGACGCGGCGGTGTTGAAGGACAGCGCGGGACCGACCGCCTTCATGCCCAGGGCGAGCGGCAGACGGTCCTGCACCCGCTGGAACGCGTACAGGAACAGCACCGAGACCGCCGAGAACGCGAGCACACTGCGCAGATACGCCGGCCACGGCTGGTCGGCGTTCCCGTCCACGCCGCCCGCCCGGTAGATCAGGCGCTCCGCCCGCAGGTGGCGGGGCGAGGTGAGGACGTGGGCCATGTAGTCGCCCAGCGGCCGGAACGAGAGGGCGAGCGCGACCGCCAGGGCGATGATCTGGAGCCAGCCGGCGAGTACGTCGTTCATCCCCGGACGCGTCAGAACCTGTCGGGGAAGATCAGGCAGAGCACGAGGTAGACGATCAGCCCCCCGGCGACGATCAGGCCGACGATGTTCTCGATGGTCACAGTCGGCCCACCCCCTTGGCGAGCAGGCCGATGAGGCCGAAGACGGCGACGGTGAGGGCGACGAACGCGAGATCCTGCATGCCCGCTGACGCTAGCGCCCGGTATGTCGGACTCCGGTGGACACGCCGCAGCCATCCGGGTCTCCCGCCGGGCGGAGCGCACCATGGAAGAGGAGGCCGCGACAAGCCGACAGGAGCCTGCCCATGAAGCGCGGACGGTTGCGGATCTACCTCGGAGCCGCCCCCGGGGTCGGCAAGACCTACGCCATGCTCAGAGAGGGCCAGCGGCTGCGCGCCCAGGGCGCGGACGTGGTCGTCGGCTTCGTCGAACCGCACGGCCGACGGCCCACGGCGCAGCTGGCCGAGGGCCTGGAGACCGTCCCACGGCACACCCTGACCCACCGGGGAGCGGCCTTCACCGAGATGGACCTCGACGCCGTACTGGCCCGCGGGCCCCAGGTCGCGCTGGTCGACGAGCTGGCGCACAGCAATGTGCCCGGGTCCCGCAACGCCAAGCGCTGGCAGGACGTCGAAGAACTCCTCGACGCCGGTGTCGACGTGGTCAGCACCCTCAACATCCAGCACCTGGAATCCCTCAACGACGTCGTCGAGCAGATCACCGGCACCGTCCAGCGCGAGACCCTGCCCGACGAGGTGGCCCGGCGCGCCGACCAGCTCGAACTGGTCGATCTGCCGCCCGAAGTGGTGCGCCGCCGCATGGTGCACGGCGAGATCTACCCCGCGGACCGGATCGAGGCCGCCCTCACCCACTACTTCCGGGTCGGCAACCTCACCGCACTACGGGAACTCGCGCTGCTGTGGCTGGCCGACCGGGTGGAGGAGGGGCTCCAGCACTACCGCACCGAGCACGGCATCGCCGCCCCCTGGGAGACCCGGGAGCGGATCCTGGTCGGACTGACCGGCGGCCCGGAAGGCGCCACCGTCATCCGCCGCGCCGCCCGGATCACCGCCCGTACGCCCGGCAGCGAGCTGCTGGCCCTGCACGTGGCCCCCGGCGACGGCCTGGCCGGCGCCGCACCGGCCGGGCTGCGGGACCAGCGCACCCTGGTGGAGTCGCTCGGCGGCAGCTACCACCAGACGACCGGCGACGACATCGCCGCGGCCCTGCTCCAGTTCGCCGAGGCCGAGAACGTCACCCAGATCGTGCTGGGCGCCAGCCGCCGCGGACGACTCTCCGCCGCCCTGCGCGCGGGCGTCGGGCGCCGTACGATCCGCGGCTCCGGCCCCATCGACGTCCACATCGTCACCCACGAACAGGCGGTCGGCGCCCCGTCGCCGCGGCTGCCGCACCCGAGCCGCGGCACCGGCCCGCTGCGCTTCTGGGCGGCGCTGGCCGGCGCCGCCGTACTGCTGCCCCTGCTCACCCTCGCCCTCACCGCGCTGCGCGGCACCCTCGGCCTCGGCTCGGACCTGGTGATCTACCTCCTGGCGATCGTGGCGGTCGCGCTCGTCGGCGGACTGCTGCCCGCCCTGCTGGCCGCCCTGGCGGCGGGGCTCCTGGCCGACTACTTCTTCACCGCGCCCGTGCACTCCTTCGGCATCGAACGCACCGAGGAGATCGTCGCGCTGGCCGCCTTCCTCACCATCGCCGCGCTCGTCGGCACGGCCGCGGGGACGGCGGCCCGGCGCACCCACCAGGCCCTGCGCGCCACCACCGAGGCACGCGCCCTGACCCGGCTGGCGACCGCCATGATGCACGGCCAGGACCTGCCCACCCTCCTCGAACAGGTACGGGAGAACTTCGGCCTGGCCGCGGTCAGCCTCCTGGAGCGCGACCGGGCCCGGGAACACGCCGCCGGCCCCCGCTGGTACGTCGTCGCCAGTGCCGGTGAACGCCCCCCGGAGCGCCCCCACGAGGCGGACGTCACCAGCCCCATCGACGACGACCTCACCCTCACCGGCCGGGGCCGCGCCCTGAGCGCCGACGACCAGCGCGTCCTCACCGCCTGCGCGGCACAGCTGGGCATGGCGCACGTGCACGGCCGGCTGGCCCGCCACGCCGCGACCACGGACACCCTGGCCGCCGCCGAACGCACCCGCGCCACCCTGCTCGTCACCGCCGGACGCGATCTCCGCGGCCCGCTGCACGGCGCCGAACGCACCCTGCGCCGGCTGCGCGACCTGCTGGCCCCGCACCCGCAGGCACCGGACGGCAACACCGCCGCCCCGGCCGCCGCCCACCCGGAGACCCGCCAACTCCTCAACACCGCGCTGGCGTCGGTGCACCGCGCCGCCCAACTCGTCACCGACCTGGACGATCTGAGCCGACTGCACGCCGGCGCCCTCGACCTCTACCTCCGCCCCGTCGACCTCAACGACGTACTGGCCGCCGCCCTGGACGACCTGGGACCCGGCGGGCACGACATCACCCTCCGCCTCCCGGAGGAGCTGCCGGACGTCATCGCCGACGCCGTGGTCCTCACCCGCGTCCTGACCACCCTCACCGCCGACGCGCTCCGCCACAGCCCGCCGGGAGCACCCCCCACGCTCACGGCCCGCGCCCTCCCCCACCACCTGGCCGTCCGGATCGCCGACGGCGCCGGCCCCGACACCGACACCCCGCCCCGGCTCCGCGCCGACGGCCTTCCACTGCGACTGGCCCGCGACCTGACCGAAGCCATGGCGGGCACGCTGAAGCCGTCGGTGGCCGGTCCCGCGTTCTCCGTCACCGTCACGTTCCCGACGTCGGCACGGCGCACCGGCGGCGCGGATCGGCACGCGCCGGAGGATCCGCCATGAGGAGCCGGACGACCGGCCTCTCAGGCGCAGCGTGACGACTCCCCGTGCCGGGCCGGGGCCCGTCCGACCCTGACCCGTCGGACGGGCCCCGGGTCTCAGCGAACGGCCGCGACGTTGGTGGCCTTTGCGCCGTGCACGTCGTAGATGACCCGCTGACCGACATCGGTGGTCTGCGTCTCCATGCCCGAGAACGGCAGCCGGTCGCCATGCTCGTCGGCGATGATGCCCACACAGTCGCTCTTGTTGAACAGGACGATCGTTCCCTGCGGCATCGTTTCCTCCGTGGACGGACAGTTCCCCGCGGCGGGCCTTCCCCGCCGACTCCGGTGGGTAGGGAACCTATTACGCATGGTGCCGCACGGAAGAGGGCCTTGGCGTGTCGGCCACAAACTGACCGAAAGTCAGCACCTGGGTTCCCCTGGCCATCCGCGCTGCCGCCCACGCCGGTGCGGCGCGGACGGCAATGCCTCTTCAGCCCCAACGGGCAGGGAGCGGTGGCGGGTTACGAACCCTTCACCTCGGGTGCCGGGGAAGCCGCCGCGGACGCGGAGGCCGGCGCCGCGGGTTCACCGGAACCGTTGGGCGCGCCGGGCCGGTACACCTCCCGCGTGTGCTGGTACGCCCACAGGTCCCGGAACAGCCCGGGTTGCGCGACGAGTTCGGGAAACGTGCCCTCCTGGACGACGCACCCCTTGTCCAGGACGACGATGCGGTCCGCCACCGCGACGTTCGTCAGCCGATGCGTGATGAGGACGACCGCACGCGTGGCGGCCACCGCGCGCAGACCGGCGAAGATACGGTGCTCGCCGAGCGGGTCGAGGGCCGAGGTCGGCTCGTCCAGCACGAGCAGCCCGGCCGGGCGGTGGAAGGCGCGGGTGAGCGCGATGCGCTGCCACTGCCCGCCGGACAGCTCCTGTCCGCCCAGCCAGTCGCGCGCCAGCACCGTGTCCAGGCCGGAGCGCAGTTCGGTGACCACCTCGTCCGCGCCCGATTGCGCACAGGCGGCGTGGATGTCGGCGTCACCTCCCGCTGTCGCCTGGCCCAGCGTGATGTTCTCGCGGGCGGTCAGCGGCCAACGGGCGTATTCCTGCGGCACCAGGGCCACCTGCGACCACATGGCCTGCGGATCGAGATCGGCGGTCGGGACACCGTCCCAGGTGATCGAGCCGGTGGTGGGCAGGTACAGACCGCTCAGCAGCTTGGCCAGGGTGGTCTTCCCGCTGCCGTTGTACCCGACCAGCGCCACGACCTCCCCGCGCCGCAGGGTCAAACAGACGCCGCGCAGGGCGTCGTCGGCCGCCTCCTCGTACCGGAAGACGAGATCCCGGACACGGATCTCCGCAGGCGGTGCCGGTTCGGCGGCCCCACGCCGCATCCGGTAACCACCCGCCTCCTTCAGGAATTCGGACCAGTCGTCCATGTAGAGGCCCGTCCGCATGATGCGGGCGCCGCCGGCGACCAGTCCGCGCAGCGCCGTCCCCACCGTCTGCAGCGCGAAGACCGCGGTGCCGGCGTGCCCGACGCTCATCCGGCCGGTGGCCAGCAGCCACACCACCGCCGCCCAGACCGCGCTCGACGCCAACCCGCCGCAGACCGCGCCGAGTACGGACATCCGCGCTCCGGTGTTCGCCGCCTCCCGGTCGGCGCGGTTGATGCGCTCGGTGATGTGGCGGTAGCGCCCGACCAGGAAGCCGGCCATGGTGCCGGCTCGGATCTGATCGGCGGTGTACCGGTCGCACACATGCCAGCGCAGAATCGACAGCAGCCGGTAGTCGCCGCTCGCCCGCAGCCGGGCCAGATAGCGCACCCGTGCCGCGCTGATCTGCGCCACCGCCTGCGGGAAGCTGGCCAGCAACAGCAGCGGGAGCAGCGCCGGATGCAGCGCGGTCAGCACGCTCGCGCCGGCGACGAGGGAGGCGAGCGAGGCGATCAGGTCCTGCCCGTCGCTCACCAGGTCCTGGACGATCTCGGCACCCCGGTCCGCCGCTTCCTTGCGATGCGTGAAGCCGGGCGCGTCGTAGGCGGACAGCTCCACCTCGGTGACCGCCTGAAGCAGCCTGAGTTCGGCCTCCCGGGACATCTGCGGTCCCAGCCGGGAGGACAACCAGGCCACCGCAATTCCCAGCAGGGCCCGGACGGCGGCGGCAACCGCCAGCAGCGCCAGCGACGGCCAAGCGCTCAGCAGCCGCCCGTAGATGTCCCCGCCGGACAGCAGCGCCCCGATCGTCCCACTGACCGCCAGCAGTCCCAGCGCCTGCATCGCCCCGGAACCGGCCTGACAGATCAGCAGCCCCAGCGCGGCCCAGCGGTCGATACTCCATGCCAACGCGATGGACCGGCGCACAAGTTGGGGGAGCCGCCGCGCCATGTCGACCAGCCGGATCTGCCGCCCGGCCCGCTCCCGGCTCCCGGTCCGGTCGACATACTGCAGCTCCTCCTTGGCCACCTCCCTGAACTCCTCCTTGCCGAGGACGGGCGGCCGTTCACCGGACGGAACACGGCGTTTCCCCCGTGACTGCAGCCCCTCCGCCGACTGCTCCTTCTCCCCCGACCGCCGTTTCTCCCATGACCCACTACGAATCCGAATTCTCACCAATGCTCTTACTCTCCTTCCCCCTCAGTCACTTCTTCCGCTCCCGTCTTCGGACGTCAACAACACGCCGGAAACGGAAAGCCGGACAACAGCTTTTCGAACGCAGCACGCCGACACACCGGATTCATCAGGGATGCACGATTCCTCTGACCGGGCGCGCGATGGGCACAAGTGCCCTAAAGAACGGCCCAGTTCGGTCCCCGTAACGGGTAACCCAGGAGCAGATCATGAACGCACGTTCCATAATCGCGGGGAACTCAGGCAGGAGCCGACCTCCCCACCCCCACAGGCGCTCGAACAGCTCGTATCACTCTTCCGAGGAATTGCCGTGATCGGACAGCGAGTCCGCGCCACCCCTTCCGCACCACGCCCCGGACGTGGCGGAAACCCCCAGGCAAGGCAACGCACCGGGGGTTTCGGATATGTGTGGTGCTCGTCGTCTCACGCGCCCACGGCGTCCGAGATCAACGCTCCCTGGTCTTACGCCGCTGCGGCCGGTTCCACTCACCGCGGTGCACCTGGCAGCACGAACACCCGGTCATTGCCGGATTCCGGGCCCGGCGAAGGTGGCCGTCATGCCGTCCGGCCCTGGAATGGTGCGCCGCACGCCCCGCCTCGGACGCATCAAGCGCCGCTCTGTTTTCACCAGCGCGATGGGGAGCCGCTCCGGCAAGTTGCTCAGGAGCCACTTGGTCCGACCGTGGAGGCGATGGACACCCCGCGATTTCCATATCGGCAATGTGAAGGGGAGCCACCACGGACAGGTGACTTCCCAAGGGCCTGTGCCGGTCTGCTGAGTGTCGGCGACCTTGCCGGGGCAGCGGCTCGTTGGATTGGGGCTGCGGGCCCTTCGGGGTGCGTCCCTGACAGGCGTCGTCCGCGGACCCGGGCCTTCTTGCACGCACCGCCTCTCTCGGTGCTTCTCGTCGGCATGTGGCCGGGCCGGGACGCACCGCGGATCGGGGCCGTCGCCCGTCCACGAAGGTGCTGTCGACTGATCACGACGGCCGAGTCGGTCCGCCGTCTTCTTCCTGCTCGTCGCCGTCGGGAAGTGCTGATGGGCTGCCGGTATCCGATGCGATCCTGGCCGCCATCTCGGCGAGCTGCCTGCAGGTTTGTTCGATCTTCTCCTGGGTTTGGTTTCGCTCGGTGATGGCCGCGGCGAGTAGCAGCGCGGTCATCGCGGCGGCGCCGTTGAACGCCTGCAGCGCGATCATGTCGGTGAGCAGAGTGTGACCGGCGAACGGGCCTGACCTGCGGGGAGCGGCGAGGATGGCACCGATGGATACGGCCAGCGCGCAGGGTGCGGCCCCGGCGAGTTGGAAGCGGAAGGCAGCCCAGGTCAGTAGCGGGAAGGCAAGGAAGATCAGCGGTACCGGAGCATTTTCGAGGAAGCCGACGCCGATGGTGGCCGCCACAAGCAGCGCTGCCTCCGCCCACCGGGAGGGTGGTGTGTTCTTCGGCAGGCGTGCCGAGCGGAGGACGAGCAGCACCGGCGTGACCACCAGAACGCCCATCGCATCGCCGGTCCACCAGACCCACCATGTGGGCCAGAACCCGCCGGCAGGCAGAGCGTGGGCCAGGAGCAGAGTGCTGGTGCCGACCGTCGCACTGATCAGCATGCCGGTGAATGCGCCGAGGAAGACCAGCGCGAGCGCGTCCTGGAAGCGGTTCATCTCGGTGCGGAACCCGGTGCGGCGAAGGAGCGCGTAGGCAAAGAGGGGCGCGAGTGTGTTGCCTGACGTGATCGCGAGCACGGCGGGGATCGACGGCCCAAGGGAGATGTTGACCAGGAAGGCGCCGAGAGCGATCCCGGGCCAGGCCCGCAGGCCCATCAGGAGGAGACCGGCCAGGGCGATGCCGGTCGGAGGCCACAGCGGCGAGACCTGGCCGCGCACGAGTTGCTGGAGCAGCCCCAGCTTGCCCGAGGCGTAATACAGCGCGGCGACGACACCGAGCTGCAGGGCCGTCATGCCGCCGCGCCGGAGCCTGCCGCGGTTCGCCACCGTCATCGGGAAGTCGTCCCTTTGGCGTTGCGCGGGCGTCCATCGTCCGCCGCCCTCGCCGGATCCATCACACCGCCGCTCATCTCTGTGACCTTTCGCAATGTGCTCTGTCGGGACTGTTTCGGGTGACCGCCCGGGGGCGGTGCCGCGCCCTGCTGGTTCCGCCGTCAGCCGTATCGCTGTGGGCCTGCGCGCCTTCAAACCGGGGTGCGCAGGGCGAGGATGGCCATGTCGTCGTGCCCGTCGCTGGGGTGGTGGTCGGCCAGGGCCTGCACGAAGTCCTGCAGGGGCAGGTCCGCGTGCGTGGTGGCGAGCTCGGCGAGCTCGGCGAGGCTCTCGTTGATGGGGTGGTCGGGATGTTCGACGAGGCCGTCGGTGAAGAAGACCACGATGGTGTCCGCAGGCAGGGGGTGGGTGCGGTCGGGGCGGGGCTGCCTGCTGTCGACGTTCAGTGGTAGTCCAGGCTCCGTGAACAGGTATTCCGCCCGGCGGTCGGGGGTGATCAGCAAAGGGGGGATATGGCCCGCGGTGCTCCAGCGGAGCCTCCAGGCAGCCCCCGCGGGTTCGATGCGCGCCAGGATGGTGGTGGTTACGGGGTTGTCGGTGATGGCCTCCAGAGTGCGATCGAGCTGGGCGAGGACCGCGCTGGGCGGAGTACGCATGGCGAACAGCAAAGCGCGCAGCATGTGACGGGTGGAGGCCATGGCCGCGGCGGCATGCAGATCGTGGCCGACCACGTCGCCGATGACGACCGCCACCGCGCCGTCCGGAAGCAGGATGGCGTCGTACCAGTCGCCGCCCACATGGTGGGGTTCGGCGGCGGGCCGGTAGATGGCGGCGGCGGCGAAGGGCCGCATGTCGGGCAGCGTCGGCAGCAAACGCCGCTGGAACAGTTCGGATCCGGCACGGACCTGTTCGAAGAGACGGACGTTGTCAATCGCGATGCCGGCGGCGCTGGCAAGGGCAACGACGATGTTCTCGTCGTGCATGTCGAAGGGGCGCCCGTCGAGTCGCTCGGAGAGGTAGAGGTCGCCGTAGATCTCGCCGCGGACGCTGACGGCGACGCCGAGCAGAGTACGCAGGCGCGGATGGCCTGGCGGAAACCCCACCGAGGCCGGGTGGGAGGAGACATCGTCGACCCGCAGGGGTTCGGGGTGCTGGATCAGGTGTCCGAGCACGCCCAGGCCGCGCGGAAACCCCACCTCGGCCAGGGCCGCACGTTCCTGCTCGGACAAGCCGACGGCCATGAACTCCGCAAGATGCTCGCCGGACTCGTCAAACACTCCCAGTGCCCCGTAGCGGGCGCCGACCAGGTCCATGGCGGTGGTCACGATGCGGTGCAACACCGCGGACAACTCCTGCTCCCGGGTGATGGCAACCACCGCGTCCAACAGGCTCTGAATCCGGTCCTTGGCGGCGGCCAGGGCGCGCAACTGCTCGTCGATCCGCCCCAGCTCGGCGTCCAGACGCGCCAGCAGGTCAGGGCCGTGCGGCCGCTCCGCTCCCTTGCCCTCCATGCCGCCCGCCATCACGATCGCCCGGCTACCGTGTTCCGCGGCACCCGGCACTTCTGGGCCAAAGCCCTCTCCGATTTCTCCGGTTTCTGCCGCTTGTCCTGGCGGATCCGCTCATACAGCCACTCACGCGATCTGTGCACCCACAGTCTCCTGACACGACCGTGATCGACTCGCACAGGGTGACGCGGCCGAACAGCCCAACCAGCCCATTACACCGAAAGCGGCATGTCACACACCGTCATACAAGGTGGCTCCCGCTTGAGGATCCCGAAGACCCGGAGCCACTGGTCCGCCGCGCGCTCCGTTCAAGCTTCCCTGCCTGGTCGGCCCAGCGCCACCACGCATGCCGAGCCGGGCATCGCCACAGGGACCGGCCGGCACGCTCTCCTCCTGGCCCACCTCGACTGAGCACCAGCCCGCCCAAGGCCAGTCGTTCGCCGCACGCGGGGCACGCGGGGCACTCGGGCAACACGTGTTCACGGCCATCGCCGTGAACATCGAACGCCCCGGATCAACACGGTATCCCCCGGCTGAAGTCCTGGTGAACGGCCGGCAGTTGGCCTCACCCTCGCGAGATCCCCGGCAGAGTCAAGCCAATGGCCTGTCGCGAAAGTCCCGCCTGCGTCGCGACGCCCGGCAGGCAGGCAGGCAGCGTTTGCCTGTCGCAAGATCATCTGGCGAGGGGCCCTTGTCGGCGGCGGGCAAGGAACAACAGCGCGGTGACGCCCAGGAAGATGACGAAGCCGTTGAAGAGGGTTCCCGCTTGGACCAGGCCCAGCAGGTTCGCGAGGGCACCCTCGCCGATCACGGGGAGGGTGATACCCGTATACAGGACCACAAAGAACGCGGACGTCACCGATCCTCTGGTCTTCGGCTGAGTCTGTCGGACGATCGAGTCCAAGCCGGCTCGGAACGCCAGACCCTGGCCGACTCCGGCGACGGCGCCACCGACGGTCAGGCACGCCAGGGAGGCGGTCAGCAGCCCGGTGGCCACCAACGTCATACCGGCGATCAAAGCGACGCACCCCAGCAGAAGCGAGCGGTACTCGCCCAGTCTGGAGGACGACAGCTGACCGGTGACGGAGGCGAGGAAGAGCAGCGCGACGATCAGGCCCGTTGCCGCATGGTTGGTCGTGTGCAGGACGACCGCCAGGAACGAGGGGGCCACGGCGGCGAAGAGACCGAGTACGGCAAAGCCCGCGAAGCCGGGGATCGCGGCCTCGATGAAGACCGTGCGCACCGATCCCGGCACGCTGACCTTCTGGGGGCGCAGCGTCGGCGTGGACGGCAGGCGGAGGGGCTCGGCGACGGCGCTGACCGCGACCAGCCCGATGACCGTCAGAACCGACTCGACGACGAAGCACAGTCGCAGCGGCCAGGGCGCGTACTCGGCGAGCGCTCCCGCGACCAGCGGCCCAGCGCCGAGGCCGCCGATGTTCACCGCTGCCGCGGCCAGGGTCGCGCGCGCCGCCCCGCCCGGCGGGGCGACTTCGACCATGGCCGCGCTGGCCGTGCCCGTGAAGATTCCCGCGGAGAGCCCGGAGACGAGCCGGCCCACCAGCAGCCAGCCGGTTCCCTCGCCGAGGAGGAAGACCGACGTCGACAGCGAGGACAGCAGTACGCCGGCTCGAAGCATCCGGATCCGTCCTATCTGGTCGGACCAGTGGCCGAACAACAGGAGCGCGACCAGGACACCGACCGCGTAGACGGCGTAGACGACCGAGGTGGCCAGCTCGCCGAAACCGTAGGAGGACCGGTACAGCGGGTAGAGCGGCGTGGGCAGCGTGGTTCCCATCATCGTGACGGCGAAGGAGAACCCGATGCCCACGACCGCCGGCCATCCGCGCAGTCCGGGACGCCTGGAGGCGAGGAAACGCAAGTTCGACCGCACGAGGCGTCTCTCCTAGCCGGCAGCGTGCCGGTGGTGCAGCGTGTCGTCCAGCCAGTCATAGATACGGGCCAGGGCCAGCCGCTGCGCTCCCGCCTGGCAGTGCGCGTCGGCGCCTACTTCCGCGGTGAACTCGATCAGGGTCTTGGGGCAGGTGAGGCTGTCGTACAGCTGCCGAGCCTGTCCGGCGAAGAACAGGTCCTCGACGGCCTCGCAGATCAGGGCAGGGCAGGTGATCTGTTCGGCGATGCCGTCACGGAGGTGGTAGTCGAGATAGGCGGCACCGAAGGCGCGGGGGGTGTCGGCCCCCATCACGTACATGCCGTGGTTCAACGCCCAGCGCAGGACCGGATTGGCGGCGATCAAGTGATCCAGCTGGGCGTCGAGTTCGGGATCCGAGGCCGCGCGCAGCCGCCGTTCGACCTCGTCACGGTCGCCGGGCACGATGTCGGTGACCGCCCGGCCGAGGTCGTAGACACCGTCGAGGGCGACCACCGCGGCCAGCCGGTGTTCGAACGCCGCTGCCCTCGGGGCAAGCAGTCCGCCCATGCTGTTGCCGAGCAGCGCAACCCGTTCGCCGTCGACCTCCGGCAGGGTCAGGGCGAAGTCGAGGACAGGGCCCACGACGTTCTCCCAGTCCGGACGGAACACCAGGCCGTCGTGGTGGAGCGGACCGGGCTGACCCGGTCCGTCGAACGCGAGGACGTTGTAGCCGCGCTCCACACCGGCCATCGCCCCGAAGAAGTGCATCTCTTCCGCCGTGCCGTCGAATCCGTTGTGCATGATCACGGTGGGCCGGGGGGTTGCGAGGGTGTCGGCGCGGTAGAGGTAGCCGGGGAGCGTGGTGCCGTCGTAGGGGATGCGGACCGGCTCGATCCGCGGGGTGAACAGTGCCGCCGCGGCGTGGAAGCACTCCACGCTGCGGTCGTAGGCGTGGTGGTGGCGGGCGTCGCACGGGTTGCCGTGCAGGAAGAACTCCGCCGAGCGGTAGTAGTTCGACGCCCGCAGGAATCCGTCCCGGGCACTGACCGAGTGACCTTCGCCCAGGGCCCGTTGGGCCTCGCCGGAGACTCGGTCGGCCGTGGCCAGCCACTCGTCGTGCCAGCTGCCGTAGTCGCCCTCCACGATGCGCGTGCTCGTCGAGATGACCTCACCGAAGTCGGCGCCGCCGTAGGTGATGTGACCGAACGACCGCAGGGTCTCGTACCAGAACTGGGCGTCATCGGGGAACAGCAGGTTCTTCACGACCCCTCCTTAAAGCAATGATGTTTGCTTTTGCCGAGGTCGAGTAGAGCACCCTCGGGCTGTAAAAGCAAACAGATCTGCTTTAACCTGTTGGCGTGAGCGTGAATGAATCGACCCCGCGCCCCGGCGGACGCGCAGCCCGCGTCCGGTCGGCGGTCCACGGGGCAGTGATCGAGCTGCTGTCCGAGCCCGGCGGCAAGGACGTGACCGTCCCTGCGATCGCCCAGCGGGCCGGCGTGAATCCCACCAGCATCTACCGCCGCTGGGGCACTCGTGAGGCGCTGCTGGCCGATGTGGCGGTCACCCGGCTGACAGAGGACTCCCCCTTGCCCGACACCGGGACCCTGTGCGGCGATCTGACGCAGTGGGCCACTGCGGCAGCCTCCAGCCTCGTGCGCCCCGAAGGGCAGTTGATCCTCCGCGCCCTGGTCATGTCCCTGCCCGGGACGCCCGAGGCTCAGGAGGAACGCTCCCGCCACTTCGCACGTCGGGCCGACGACATCGGCCGGATCCTCGACCGGGCCGCTGCCCGCGGAGAGGATCCCCCCGACATCGACCAGGTACTCGACCACGTACTCGGGCCGCTCTACCTGCGGGCCCTCTTCGGTGCCATGCCGGCCACGCCCGCCTACCCCCAGGCACTCGTCGAGCAACTGCTGCACGGAGGCACCGCTCCGGCCCGTCCGCACACGTCCGAACGGCCCTGAGCACGCGGCTGGATCCCTTCTGGGGGATCTCCGTGCGTCGCGACGTACGGCACGCGCTCTCGCGGCACGCAGTCAGAAACCCCGCGCAGGCGAGACGAAGGAGTCACCACCACTCGTTGATGGCTGCAGGCGCAAGAGATCCCGCGTCGCCGCAGGCAAGCACGGTTCTTGCGAGAGGCGTACACCCATGGGCCGGACGCCGTCGACCTGCGTGCACACTGGCCACCTGCCGCTTGGACCTCGCGCTCGCCACATCGGCCGCCGCGACCGCCGCATTGCTGCGGTCGCGGCGGGCCACGACGTCATGGTTGGCCATCCTCCGTCGACCCCATGCCGCGTGGGATTTCGTGCCGCGGTCGGCGATTCGGGACCAAAGTCCCTATGCGCTACGGAAGATCGCCGATTGCATNCCCCCCCCCCCGGGCCACGACGTCATGGTTGGCCATCCTCCGTCGACCCCATGCCGCGTGGGATTTCGTGCCGCGGTCGGCGATTCGGGACCAAAGTCCCTATGCGCTACGGAAGATCGCCGATTGCATTGCTGCCCAAGACGTTTCCCCCGTTCCGCCCCTTTTGGATTGGGACTCTCCATGAGCCATGTCTCCAGACGGCGCGTTCTCGCCATCGCCCCCGCAGCCGGCCTCGCCGCGGCCGTCCCCGTATCGCTCGCAAGCGCAGGTACAGCGGCGGCGGCACCCAGTCGGCTGAACGCCCCGCGCAACGCCTCGAAGCGCAAGGCAACCGCCCACTCGCTCCAAGAGATCACGGACGAGTGGGGCAAGTGGATGGCCCGGGAGCGGTTCCCCCGCTCCAACGGATGCCGTTTCACCGCCTCCACGGACTACGGCAAGCAGAGCGCGCTCGGCGACTACCACAAGTACCAGGTCAGCGCGGAGTACAGCGGCATCACCTACGACCCCAACGCCCCCTCCCCCATACCGGGTCAGGTCAGCTCCGTCACCACCAACTACCGCAACGGCTCGGCGGTCGAGCAAGTCGTCACGTACAAGCAGAGCAAGACGACCGAGCAGGACCTGCGGATCTCCGTGACCGAGTCGCTGAAGATCGGCGTCTCCATGGAGGTCTCGGCCGAGATCCCGGCCGTGGCCAAGGTCAGCGAGACCACCTCGATCGAGACCAGCCTCTCCTCGACCCAGGAGTTCGCCCACAAGGAGGTCCAGAACTGGAGTGTCGACCTCCCCCTCAAGATCCCGCCCAAATCGGTCATCGAGGCGTCCCTCGTGATCGGCACGCAGAAGTACGACATCGACTGGACGGCCACCGTCAACATGGCCGGATCCGTGGCGATCTGGTTCAACGACAAGGTCGACCTCAATCACGACGGTGACTACCACTGGCTCTGGTTCGTCCCCATCGAGGAGGTGTTCCGTGACTGCCGCACCCACTCGATCCTGGACACGACCGGTTACGAGATCACCGCAGACGGCGTGGATGCCTTCGCGAGCGGGAAGTTCAGCGGGGGCCAGGGCGCGTCCGTCAACGTGAACGTCGTCCAGAAGGATCTCAACGGCGGCCAGCAGCGCGGCGTCCCGCAGCCGATCCCGGTCCCGCTCACCCAGGACGGCAAGAAGGTCATCCGCGCAGGCCGCTGATCGCCGAGTGCGTTGTGCGGGGGGGGAGCCCCCGCCTGCGCGACGAACGCCGGCGTCAACAGGCGCTGTGCCGCGTGTTCGCCGTACCGGTCGATGTGGTCAACCACCGGCTGGTGGTCGGCGGCAGCCCTACCGAGGCTGATGCGGCGGAGCTCTGCGTTGCGCCATCTGGTTCACGTACTGCTGCTTGCGCCGGCCCGTCCCCACCCCGGAGACGGCGGCTGTGGCCAAACCAGCGGACGCGGAAGGGCTGTTGGCGATTGGTCGGATACCAGGTCGGCGGCGGACGTCCGGCCGCTGAGCCAGCCCAGCAGTGCGTGTCCCGGGCCGCTGATCGCGGGGCCGTCCGTGCGGAACTCCCAGGACCGGCCGAGATCGGTTCCTTCGACCGAGGAAACGGCGAAGCCCAGGGCCTTGAGTGCGGCGAGTGTGTCATCGAGTGCCCAGGAGACATACGTGGTCGGCCAGTCCGACGTGCAGTAAGCCGACGTCCAGGTCCAGGTGATGGGTTTCCAGTTCCCGCAGACACCGCCGGAGGGTGTACCAGGCGGGGTGTCGCCAGCCTGCCAGAGCCGTGACCATGCCGTCCCACGCCGCCGCAGGCATTTCCCTCGCCTCTGCCACGAATCGCTCCAGGCAGCCACGTACCTCTGCGACGAGTTCGACAGCGGGTAGCGCGGCGGTCTCCGCCATCGCCCGAGCCAGGGCGGCCGCATCCCCGCGCGGCCCTGGCTCGGCGCCCGTCCGGGCCAGGCACAGCAGCCATACGTAGGCGTCGGCGGAGTGGGCCACGTGGGCAAGCACATGGCCACGCGTCCGGCCCTCACGTTGCGAGGGGGCTCGCAGTTCGGCGTCGGTCCGGCCGGCTACGGCCCTGGTGAGCCGGCTACTTGACCGGACGACGTCATCGATCAGGTCGTGGATGTCGGCGGTACTCATCTCAACGGAACCGGTCACGCGCACTCCTGGGCCTCGCGGTGAATCGCCCAGGCGCGCGGCACTGCCCATGACGGCCGAGCCGCTCCCCGGTGGTACTCCACCTTCAGCACCAGTCACGGCCCTCAGCCACCCTAAAGGGGGTGAAGACTCCCGCGAACAGGTGGCAAACGACATGCGCGATCAGCCGCTCAGACGGTCGAAGGCTTCCGCTTCCGCTGTGTTGCGGTGTACTCGGCCATGCGATCTCGGAGCCCGAAGGCAGAACATCTCAACCCGGAACCGCCGCTAACCGGCAGTGAAGGGGAACGTGTTGGTCACATCGAGGACTGCGTGCGTGAAGACCGCGTCATGGCCGAGGGCCCCGTGGTCGACTGTGACGGACAGCAGGGCACCACGCCCCTGAGCAGCGGGCCCGGATCCCGGATCCCGGACTCAGGGTTGTGTGCGGTGCAGCCTCCGACGCGCCCGTGATCCCCACCCGGATCAGAACGCGACGCGCGCCTTCTCGTCGACCCGGGCCACTGACTCCTGCTGGAACCGCTTGTCGTACTCGCGGCGGACCTGCTCGATCTTGCTGCTGTTCTGGCCGGCGTCACCCGACGGGTAGAGGAGGGTGACCGTGTACGAGCGCTCGCGCTCGATCTTCCCGTGCGAGTCGCGGAATTGGCCGTAGCCCGTCTCGACGGTGAGGCCGGCGGGGAAGCGCGGGGTGATGAACGTGTCCACGAAGGCGCGGAACTCCTTGTCGCTGACAGGCGGGCCACCGTTCGGCTTGGCGGTGCCGAAGAGGAGTTTGGTCTCGACATACGGCTTGCCCGCGGATGCGACGGATGCCGATGCCGTGGACGGGCTCGCGCTCTGGTCGTCCAAGGCTGCGTAGGCGACGGAGCCACTCGTACTGAGCAGCATGGCGACGAGGGCGGTGATCGCCATACGGGTGCGGGAGGCTGGCTTGCGTGACACGGGCACGGGTCCTTCCGGTCCTGGTGACAAGGCTTCGAGACCGTAGCGCACGGCCGTCCTGGACGCGCCGCGTTCGATGGCCATGTCACCCAGCTGTGTGCCGGGCAGGGCATGAGTCTGCGACGGGGCGGGTCAGGGCAACTCCGTTGTCTTCCCGGCGAGTAGCACCGGACCCCGCAGCAGCCGGCAACCGACAGGACAGGGCCCCGCCCGGGAAAACCACCACCTTGTGGAGCTTCCCGTTGGGGCCCTTCGAGGTCCGGCAGTACGGGACCGGGGGCGACGGGATGGCTGGACGGCAGGCCGGCGGGATCAGCGCGGCGCGGGGGTGCCGGACGGTTCCGGGCCGGCGTGCGGGTGGCCGGCGGCCCCCTCCGCCGCGCCCGCCGGGTCGTCGCACCCGCGGGTCTCGGGCAGGCAGAGGGCGGCGACCACGGCCAGCGCGTAGGCGACGCCGGCGAAGAGCGCGATGCCCGAGGCCAGCCCGAGCCGTGGCGCGAGCGCACCGACCAGCGCCGGGAAGGCGGCGGCGACGAGGCGGCCCAGGTTGTAGCAGAAGCCCTGGCCGCTGCCTCGTACGGCGGTGGGGAACAGTTCGGCGAAGAGCGAGCCCAGGCCGCCGGGGATGCCCGCGGAGAAGAAGCCCAGGGGTGCGGAGGCGAGCAGGGCGCCGAGGTCGTCGAGGGGGACGAGGAGGTAGAGGGGGAGGGAGAGCAGGCAGAGCGCGGCGAAGACGACGACGTTGGTGCGGCGGCCGATGCGGTCGGCGAGCCGGCCGGAGGCGAGGTAGCCGAAGAAGGACGCGGTGATGAAGACCGTCAGATAGGCGGTGGTGCCCAGGACGGTCAGGCCCCGGGTGGTACGGAGGTAGGTGGGCAGGAACGTGGTGAGCGCGTAGTAGCCGCCGTGGCTGCCCAGGCCGAGCAGCGCCCCGAAGACGGTGGCGCGGAGCAGGTCGGGCCGGAAGATCCGTAAGGGAGGGACCCGCGCCCTCGCCCGGAGGTAGACGGGTGGGTCACCGAGCGCGCGCCGCAGGGCGACCACCAGCAGTGCGGGCGCCAACCCGGCCCAGAACATCACCCGCCACGACCATGCGGCGGGCAGCGTGGCGAAGGCGAGCGCATAGCCGGCCAGCGCGATCGCCCAGCCCACGGCCCAACCGCTCTGTACCGCCCCGAGCACCCGGCCGCGGTGGCGTGCGCCCACGTACTCGCTGATCAGGGCCGCCCCGGCGGCCCACTCCCCGCCGAAGCCGAACCCCTGGAGGCATCGCAGGACGAGGAGGGAGTCGAAGCCGCCCGCGAAGCCGGCCAGACAGGTGGCGATCGCGTACCAGGCGACGGTGGCCCGGAGTACGGCCACCCGCCCCCACCGGTCGGAGGCCAGTCCCGCGCACCAGCCGCCCACCGCGGTGCAGACCAGGGTCGCCGAGGCCAGCAGGCCGCCCTGGCCGTCGCTCAGGTGCCAGATCGCCAGCAGGGTCGGCAGGACCAGCCCGAACACCTGGGCGTCGGCGGCCTCCAGTGCCCAGCCGCCGAACGCCGCCCAGAAGGCGCGCCGGGCCCCGGTCGGGGCGGTGCGGTACCACGTGAGCAGCATGATCAGGCCCCCTCGGTTGGATTGCTCAGGTGCTGGACAGCGCCGTCCGGTCGCCGCTTCGGGTCACCGGATCTCGATGCGGTAGCGGAAGTCGGCGGCCCGGCCGCGCGAGCGGCGCCACTCGACCGGTGTTCCGCCATGGGTGCGTGCGGTCCGCTCGACGACCACCAGCGGCTCGTACCGCGCACAGCGCAGCAGCAGGGCGTCGGCCGCGCCGGCCGCGCCGACGGTGAGGACCTCCTCGGCGGAGGCGATCACGATGCCGCAGTGCTGCTCGTACGCGGGGTACAGCAACTCGCCCGGCCCGCCGACAAGATGAGGTTCCAGCAGCCCGTTCAGACCGGAGAAGCGGGGCAGCGGCAGCCAGATGTCCTCGACGAGCAGGGGCCGGTCGTCGCGCAGCCGGAGTCGGTGCAGATGCAAAGCGGTGGATCCGGCGGGCTCGCCCAGCGGTCCGGCCGCTTCGGGAGGCAGTGCCGCCCGCCGGACCTCCAGGATGCGGCCGGCCGGTGCGGCCGCGTGCGCATCCCCGTAGCGGAAGAACCGGAAGAGCGAGGCGTCGAAGGTGG
Organism: Streptomyces sp. YGL11-2; assembly: GCF_050054615.1. Taxonomy (NCBI): domain Bacteria; kingdom Bacillati; phylum Actinomycetota; class Actinomycetes; order Kitasatosporales; family Streptomycetaceae; genus Streptomyces; species Streptomyces sp. YGL11-2. The sequence continues at coordinate 231,366 of NZ_JBNHIN010000004.1, read as the reverse complement.
CCCGGCGGACGAACGTCCCGGCGCCGTGCCGACGTTCCAGCAGGCCCAGCTCGACCAGGTCGCCCAGCACCCGCCGGATGGTGCCCAGCGCCACGCCGTAGTGCCCGGCGAGCGCCGCCTCGGCGGGGAGCGGACGGTCGGGCGTCCACTCGCTCGACGCGATACGCGCCGCCAGCGCGTCCCGCAGCCGTGCGTGCAGCGGGAGCCGCGCGTCCAGCGAATCCAGCTCAACACGGCCTGGTGCGGATGGAGTTGCCTCGTGTGCCATGCCGCACACTATGGCAGCGGGTCCTCTAGAGGTCTATAGGTCCGGGTAACCTCGCCCCCGTGGACCCCACGCCCGCCGATGCGCTCGGCACGCTGGCCGTCATCGACTGCCACGCCCACGTCTTCACCCGCGCGCTACCGACCGCCACCCGGCCCCGCTACCTCCCCGACTACGACGCCACGCCGGAGGCGTACGGACGTCTTCTGGACGCGCACGGCGTCGCCGGCGGCGTCCTCGTCCAGCCCAGCTTCCTCGGCCCGCACAACGGCTTCCTGCTGCGCTGCGTGGCACGGCGCCCCGACCGGTTCCGTGCCGTGATCACTCTGGATGGACAACGGCCGTTGCACGCGGGCGAGTTGAGTGAGTCCGGCGTCGTCGGGGTCCGCCTGAACGTGATCGGGCGGCGGGTGCCCGACCTGCGGGACCCACACTGGCGCCGCGTCGCCTCCGAACTCGCCTCAGGACAGCAGCACTTGGAGGTCCAGGCACGCGCCGCCCAGTGGGCGGAACTCGCACCCGCCCTCCATGACTGGCCATCGGCCGTCGTCCTCGACCACCTCGGCCTGCCCGACGGCGGTACCCCGCCCACCGGCGCCGAGCGTACCGTCCTGGCCCTGGCCCGCCGCGACCACGTCTGGGTCAAGGTCAGCGCCCCGTACCGCTCACCGCGCGGCGCCGCCGCCACCATGCTCGGCCGGCTGGTCGAGGAGGCCGGCACCGCGCGCCTGGTCTGGGGCAGTGACTGGCCCTGGACCCGCCACGAGTCCGGACGCCGCTACGCCGAGTGCCTGGGGTGGCTCCGTGCCCGCGTCACCCCGGAGACCTTCCGGGCGATCGCCGCCGACAACCCGGCCCGGCTCTTCAACTGGCCGGCAGCGCCCGGCCGGCGGACGCCGCCACCCGCCGCCCCGCGGCCAGCACACAGCGCACCCGGCTCACCTCCTCCCCCATGACCTCCGCGACCTCTTCCACCGGGTACCCGAGAACCTCGTGCAGCACGAACACGTCGTACCCCAGGGCCGCGTGACGGCCATTCAGTTCCGTCAGCCGGCCGTTGCGGAGCCGGGTACTCCCCCGGGTGCGTATCCGCGTGCGGAACAGCGTCCAGGCGTCCGCGGCGGGGTTGGACCGCCGGACGAGGTCGGCCCAGCGGATGACCACCTCCCCCACCGCCTCACCCAGGACGCGGGTGGCGGCCGGTTCGCCCACATGAGCCAGGGTGTAGCCGAGATAGCGCTCGAAGTGCAGGGCGTAGAAGGCTTCGAAGGCGGGCGGGAGGGCGATCACGGGGCCCGGGGCGGCCCGAGCGACGAGTGGGCCGGGCGAGGACGCGGCGGCGACCGGCAGGAGCGGGCGGACGGGTGCTGCGGCCATGCGAATCCCCTTGACTGGTGTGCGGGCGGGTGCCGGTGTCATCCGAAAGCCTCGGCACGCGGGGTGTGACGTTCGGGCACCAACCCATAGGCGGTGGGGACGAGTTGAGCGAGGCGGGCGTGGTCCCACAGCGGGCGGATGTCGTCCGGGCGGCCGTGCAGCACACCGACGATCCTGCCGACGGTCTCCCAGTCGGGGACCAGGGACCCGTGCAGCAGGCCGGTGATCTCATGCTCCGTGACGATGTTGCCGCTGGAGATGCGGATCTGCACGGGGTCGGGGCAGGCCGCCGACAGGTACAGCCCGCGGAGCGCCGCGTGGAGGCTGCCGGCCTGTGCGGGACGGCGGCCGTGCGCGGCGTCCCAGAGGGGGCGAACCGCCTCCGGATCGCCGTCGCAGGCACGCACCATGCGGCGGGTCACCTTCCAACTGGGGCTCCGCTCGCCCGACAGGACGCGGGAGACGTACGAAGCGCTCACCCGCGCCTCGCCGCCCAGGGCCCGGAGGGTCTTGTCGCTGGTGCGCTGGAGGTGGGAGAGCGCCGCCGCGAGCGCTCTGGCGGAGTCCGGGCCCGGCGGCCCGTTGTCCGGCCCGGCCGCTCCGCCGGCGCCCGCTCCCCCTCCCGCGTGCGTCTGCCGCTGCCCGAGACGACGCACGCCACCGGAGTGCCCATCCCCACCAACTCCCCGTTCTTTTAAGGATGTTGATAAGCCCCGCCCGGACAGCGCCGGCGGGTCGGTACGGGCGAAAGCCGGGGGCGGATCCGTACGGGCGGCGAACACCGGCGGCACGGCGGTGCGGCGGTCGCGGCGTTTGGCCATCGTCCGGATGACGCACTCCGCCGAATACGTCCGGCCGACCTTGTCCACGGTCAGGCTCAACGCCTCCGCGATGGCGGGGCCCTTGTAGCCGCGGTCGCGGGCCTGCTGCACCATCGCGGCGGTCACATCGTCGACATCGCCGGAGAGCCTGACGGCCTGGCGGAGTCCGGCGAGGGCGTCACCGGCGTATATCTGCTCGCGCAGCACGGCGACTCGGCAGGCCAGGTCGTCGACGACCTGACGCGCGTCCTCGTCATGGGCTTTGGTGTCCGGGATGCGCCGCGAGCTGCGGATCTTGCGGACCGCCCGGCCGCATGCCTCGCTGCAGTACTTCCGGCGCCTCCCGGGACCCGTCCCGCTCGCCACCTTGTTGGGGCAGCCGGGTTTGGCACAGGAAACGAGTCCGGGGTCCTTAGGGGTCATGACGTCATCCTTCTGGGCGAAATGCCACCGACAACTCACCTAGGAAATGGGCGATTTGCGGTCTACCTGGTCGGCATCCGGACCGTCCGCCGTGACCGGACGGCACCGAGCCGCGTCCGGTGGCCGGTCGCGGCGCCGGCAGGACCTCCGCCGCCGCGACCGGCCACGCACTCGGACCACTGCCTCGGAACGCCGCCTCAGACGGCGCGTCGGCGCTGGTAGCGCAGGCGGCAGCGGCAGACGACGGCGAAGGCGGCCAGCGTCACGGCCGGCAGCCACCGGGCGTCGGCACCGCGCACCAGGACGTTCCCCAGGAAGGGAAGGGCCAGGAACGCGCCCCATCGGACGCCGAGTTGGATGTCCGCCCGGACGTTGACCCGGCAGTCACGCAGGCGACTGGTTTCAACCAGGGCCCCGCGAGGGATGTTAGCTTCGTAGCGCTTCAGCTGGGATTCCTTCGGATTCCCCTGGGGCGTCGGATCAGGAGGCATAGCGCCCTCCTCGATTTCGAGATGGATTACGAATGAGTGGCCCTGGCTCCGGTTGCCGCCCTTGCCAGGGCCATCTCGTGTCCCGGGACGGTACATCGTCACAGAACCGATCCACCAACGCTACCGTCGGTTAATGGCACACTTCCGGTTGCCGGACGTTCCCAGTTGCGAATCCACTCCATCTTCACAACATGTGTTCGGATAGCACGCATGGAATGCCACTACTGACAAGCCGTCAGCATGCATATGCAAGGCTGGCGTTGGTCCCGACCGACGATCCACCCACCGCGCCCTGGAAAGCGTGGGCCATGGGAGGAAACGGAGACCGTTCGCCGGAGCCCGACTCTAGAGTGGGCGGATGACGACGGACACCTGGCAGCCCACGGACCCCGGTGTGCTGCGACTGCCCACCGGGCGCCTGATCAGAGGACGCGGGCTGCGCCGCCCGCTGCCGCCCGGCAACGCACCGACCTACGCCGTCTACCTGCTCGGCACGCAACCCCCTGAGGTTCCCTGGGAGTTCCGGTGGCTGCGCTGGCCCGACTTCCGGCTGCCCGCCGATCGCGCGAGGGCCGAGAGCGTCCTCCGCGAGGCATGGGACCGCGCCGCCGCCGAACGCGTCGAGATCGCCTGCGGCGGCGGCCGGGGCCGCACCGGCACCGCCCTGGCCTGCCTCGCCGTACTGGACGGCGTACCGGCCGACGAGGCGGTGGCCTTCGTACGCCGGAACTACGACCGGCACGCAGTCGAAACGCCCTGGCAGAAGCGCTACGTCCGGCGCTTCGCCGGCTGACCGGGAGGGATCGACCCGTCCCGGCCTCCGCCCGCTGCCGGGATCGCAGGCGGTCGGCCGTGGGTGGCGGCCGGACACGACGCAGCAGGTGGTGGCGGCGGATCGATCTCCACCACCGCCGCCAGCGCTCCCCGCAGCGCCCCCACGCACATGTCCCGCAACTCCTCGCGGGTGAACGCCTGATGCGACAGCCACTCGACGCACAGCGTCCGGACGAACACCAGCCAGCTCATCAGCGCCGCCGACACCGTCTCCCGGACGCTGCCGGCGAGGCCCGCGGCGTCGAGGAGCCGTCCGCGCAGCACCGCCAACTCGTCGGTGATGAGGGCCTGGATCACCTGGTCGCCGGCCAGCGCCCGGTTGGCCGCCAGCACGGTGTGCCGGTTGGCCGCGAAGTAGTCGATATGGGCGTCGAGCGCGGCGGGCAGCTGCGCGAGGACCGGGACGGCCGGATCGAATTCCGACCTGGCCAGCAGTCGGTCCGCCGCCTGCCGGTAGACCCCGGCGAACAGGTCGCGCTTGCCGGGGAAGTAGCGGTACAGCAAGGCCCGTGAGACGCCGGCCCGCTCGGCGACTTCCTCCATCAGAACGTCGTCGTACGGCTTCGCCGCGAACAGCCGCGCTCCCACGTCCAGCAGCTGATCGCGGCGCTCGGCGGGGGGCAGTCGGCGGCGCACGGTCACCCCCGCAGGGTAGTTGACACCCGTCTACCAACGTCCGTACCGTCCCGTTACGGCTTACTAGACACACGTCTACTAACACGGAAGGGGGACGGTCAGGTCATGGGCAGGACCAGAGCTCTCAAGTGGCTTGCGTTACTCATGGGGTTCGCCTGCGTCGCGATCGGCGCCTACCACCTCGTTCTCGGCATCAGCTCGGTCCCCGGCGAGGGCGCGACCGGCCCGACCGTCGACAGCCGGGAACGCTTCTACAACGCGATCTTCCTCGGCTACGGCCTCGCCTGGATCTGGACGGCCCGCCGGTCACCGATCCCCTCCACGGCGGTGCGCGCGCTGGCCGGCGTCTTTCTCCTCGGCGGAATCGGACGGGTCCTGTCCGTACTCGTCCACGGCTGGCCGCACTGGTTCCAGATCCCCCTGTCGGCCCTCGAACTCGCCCTTCCCCCGCTGTACTTCTGGCTCTCGACGGCGGACGAGAGGGCGCCGGCGGAGGAGAAGGGGACGGCCGAGGGGGAAGGGCGCGGCTGATCGCGGCCCGTGGGCAGCGGAGGTCCGGCGGACGGCGATGCGTCAGGGCGGCGTCCGGGCCCCCGGTGTCTCGGCGGCGCCCCCTTCGCGTACGGCATGCAGGACGGCCCGGTGGAGAAAGCGCAGACCGCGCGGCGGGATGGGGACGGGGCTGCCTTCGAGGTCGTAGCCCTCGTCGGCACCGGTGTACCGGATGCCGACGCGGGCCGTGCCGTCGCCCTGGTCGGTGGTGGTGACGGTCAGGTCGCCGGTGATCACGCCGACCTGGACCGTCATTGCCCCACCGGGGCCGGCCGTGACCTCGTCACTGATCGCGTCACGGGCAGGGGAGTTCACGTGCAGGTGTCCAGCATCTCGTCCAGCTTGGCCTTTTCCGGCTCGGTGACGTTCAGGTGGTAGACGTGCTTGACGACGGTCCAGGCGCGGGCGTAGGTGCACCAGTACGCATGACGCGACGGGGCCCACTGGTCCGGGGACTGGTCGCCCTTCTGCCGGTTGGACCTGGCAGATACCGCGATGAGTTGGGAATGAATCAGGTCGTTGGCGAACTCCCTGCGCTTGGGCGTCGTCCATTCGTCGGCACCGGAGCGCCATGCGTTCGCCAGGGGCACGATGTGGTCGATATCGAGGCTGCGGGCCTCGGTGAAGGTCTCGCCGTCGTACTCGCTGTACCACTTTCCGGAAATCGCCCGGCACTTGTCGTCCTGTTTCACGTCCTCGCCGTCGCGGGCGAGAACGACTTCCCGGGTGTCGCATTCTCCGTACTGCTTGATCCAGTGCGGGAACTTCGACCGGCTGTAGCCGTTCATGGAATGCGGCGCCGCCACGGGCAGTCCGGCCAGTTCCCTGCGGACGACGCCGGCGGGAGGCGGTTCCGGCGGTACCAGCGTCTCCGCGGGGAACGCGCTTGCGCCGGGTGCGGTGTCGGGATGGCGTGCGGTCGTGGGGGCGGCTGACGCGGCGGACGACGTGGCCGGGGCAATTGCGAGGGCCAGCAGGGCGGTTGTGACGGTGGCTCGGCGCCACCAGGAATTTGCGAACACGTCGAGAGCTTCACCAGGAGAGCGATTCGCCATCCCTCAATTCACTCCAAGGAGCGGCTTTCCCCTTGGCGTGCATACATCGTTGAGCGGCGCGCGAGAGCGGATGTCAGCTGCCGCGTAATGCGGCAGAGGGCGGTGTTCCCTTCCTTCGGGCAGGGCGGGCAGACGGGCCGTCTCCGTCGTCCCGGCCCGGCCTGGCAGCCGCGGTCCGGCACCCGGGCGGGCGGTGTCCGCAGCAGGCTGCCCGGGGGGCGCACCGCGCAGGCACCCGCTTCGGCCAAGCCCGGCGGACGTCCGAAGCCGGCCGCGGGCGGGGGCATCGCGGCTGCGGCCGCCCGGCGATCATTCACGTGTCGGCCGCCCAGGGTCTTCAAGGAGTTTCCCGAGCATGATTTCCTGGCCGGGACAGGCGGACCCTGCGGGCGCGGAGGCGGCTGGTGGCGGGATTGGGCGGGTTTCCCTCTCGGGGGGTGTGGCGGCGGCCGGCGCTGCGCTGGGTGGATGTCGTGGTGGCGGGGGCTCTGGTGGCCCTGCTGTACGGGCTGCTGCGACTGGCGCCTTCGCTGAACGCGCCCTTTCTGCCGAGCACGGCGCCGAGCAGCGTGTCGACGGATCCCTCGCAGCTGCCGTATTACGCGGTGCGGTCACTGGTGCGGATGTTCGCCGCGCTGGTGGTCTCGGTGCTGTTCACCTTCGTGTACGCCACGGCGGCAGCGCGGTTGCGCCGGGCCGAGAAGGTGCTGCTGCCGGTGCTGGACATCCTGCAGTCGGTGCCGGTGCTGGGGTTCCTGTCGGTGACGGTCACCGCGTTCATCCATCTCTTTCCCGGCTCCGAGCTGGGGCTGGAGTGCGCCTCGATCTTCGCCATCTTCACCGCGATGGCGTGGAACATGACGTTCGCCTTCTACTACTCGCTCATCTCGCAGCCGCGGGAGCTGGACGAGGCGGCGCGGGTGCTGCGGCTGACCAAGTGGCAGCGGTTCTGGCGGCTGGACGTGCCCAGCGGGGTCATCCCGCTGGTGTGGAACGGGATGATGAGCTTCGGGGGCGCCTGGTTCTTCCTGGCCGCCTCCGAGTCGATCTCGGTGCTCAACCACCAGTACGCGCTGCCCGGAGTGGGGTCGTACGCGGCGGCGGCGATCGCGCAGGGCGACCTGGGCAAGGTGGGGATCGCGGTCGCGGTGATGGTGGTCCTGGTGATCGGGGTGAACGCGCTGTTCTGGCGGCCGGTCACGGCGTGGTCGGAACGCTTCCGGGTGGAGGAGGCACAGGCCGCGGAGCGCCCGCGCAGTGTGGTGCTGGACATGCTGCGCCGCTCGTCCGTACCGGGTCTGCTCGGCCGGCCGCTGAAGCGGCTGTGGCCCGCGCTCGACCGGGTCACCAGGCCGTTCGGGCTGGCCGAGCACCCCATCGGGGTCTCCCCGGTGCGGGAGCGGACGGGGGACGTGTTCTTCGCCGGGGCGGTCAGCGTCCTGGTGGTCTACGGGGCGTGGAAGGCGTTCGGATACGTCCACTCCACGGTGGGGCTCGGCGAGTTCGGCCACGCCCTGGCGCTGGGGGCGGCCACCTTCGGGCGGGTGGTCGTGCTGACCGCCGTCGCGACGCTGGTGTGGGTGCCGATCGGAGTGTGGATCGGGATGAACCCGAAGGTGACCCGGTTCGCGCAGCCGGTCGTGCAGGTGCTCGCCAGCTTCCCCGCGAACCTCCTCTTCCCGTTCGCCACGGTCGCGTTCGTGGTGCTGGGGATCTCCCTGAACGCCGGGGCCGTCTTGCTGATGGCGCTGGGCGCACAGTGGTACATCCTCTTCAACGTCATCGCGGGCGCGTCCGCGATCCCCTCCGACCTGCGCGAGTCGATGACGATGTTCCGGGTGGGCGGACGGCTGCGCTGGCGCCGGTTCATCCTCCCGGCGATCTTCCCGTCGTATGTCACCGGTGGGATCACCGCGGCCGGCGGGGCCTGGAACGCCTCGATCGTCGCGGAGGTCGTCTCCTACGGGAACCACCACCTGACCGCGACCGGCCTCGGCGCGTACATCACCCAGGCCACCGCCACCGGGGACTTCCCGAAGATCCTGGTGGGCATCAGCGTGATGAGCCTGTACGTGGTCGCGGCGAACCGGCTGTTCTGGCGCCGGATGTACCGGATCGCCGAGACCCGTTACGCCCTCTGACGATCCGGCCGACGACCGATGCCCGACGCCTTCCCGTCCCTCCCCGCTTCCCCGTCCCTCCCCGAGGCAGGATCCCCTCCGTGACCAGTAGCGAACTCCGCTCCGCCGCCCCGCGTCCGACCGGGGACGTCATCATCCGGGCCGAGGCGGTGACCAAGACGTTCACCACTCCCGACGGCCGGGCCCTGCCGGTGCTGGACGGGATCAGCTTCGACCTGGCCGAGGGCGAGATCGTCGCGCTGCTGGGCAAGTCGGGGTCCGGCAAGTCCACGCTGCTGCGCTGTGCCGCCGGGCTGATCGCGCCCTCGACGGGCAGCGTCGCCTACCGGGGCACACCGCTGACCGGCGCCAACCCGGGTGTGGCGATGGTCTTCCAGTCGTTCGCGCTGCTCCCCTGGCTGACGGTGCAGCAGAACGTCGAACTCGGCCTGGAGGCCCGCGGTATCGGCGAGGAGGAGCGGCGGCGCCGGGCTCTGAAGGCGATCGACCTGATCGGCCTGGACGGGTTCGAGAGCGCCTACCCGAAGGAGCTGTCCGGCGGGATGCGGCAGCGGGTCGGCTTCGCCCGCGGCATCGTCGTCGAGCCCGACGCGCTGCTGATGGACGAGCCGTTCTCCGCGCTGGACGTGCTGACCGCCGAGAACCTGCGTACGGAGCTGGTCGGCCTGTGGGAGGGACACGAGGCACCGGTCAAGTCCATCCTCATCGTCACCCACAACATCGAGGAGGCGGTGCTGCTGGCCGACCGGATCCTGGTGCTCTCCGCCAACCCGGGCCGTATCCAGGCCGAACTCACCGTCGGCCTGCCGCGGCCCCGCGACCGCCAGCACCCCCGCTTCGCGGCGCTGGTCGACACCGTCTACGACATCCTCACCGGCCGCGAGGAGGCCGCCGCCGCGGCGGTCGGGGCGGAGCCCGCCGGCGCGCCGGCGGTCGGGGCGGCACACCGGCCGGCGCCGGCGCCGACGCCGATCAGCGCCCCGCTGCCGAATGTCAGCGTCGGCGGGCTGGCGGGCCTGCTGGAAATCCTGGTCGCCCGCGGCGGGGAGGACGNGTGGTCGGGGCGACACATCGGCCGGCGCCGGCGCCGACGCCGATCAGCGCCCCGCTGCCGAATGTCAGCGTCGGCGGGCTGGCGGGCCTGCTGGAAATCCTGGTCGCCCGCGGCGGGGAGGACGGTCTGGCGGAGATCGCCGACGAGCTCAACTTCGAGGTCGACGACCTCCTGCCGCTCGTCGACGCCGCGGTGCTGCTGGGCCTGGCCCGGACCGACGGCCCGCGGATCGTCGTCACCGACGCGGGCCGGGAGCTGGTCGCCGCCGACATCCTCACCAGCAAGCAGCTCTTCGCCCGCCACGCCGCCACCCACGCGCCGCTGGTCCGCGCCATCGTCCAGGCGCTGGCGGCCACCGAGGACCACACCCTGCGCGAGGACTTCTTCCTGGACCTGCTGCGCCGCGGCTTCTCCGCCGAGGAGGCACGCAACCAGCTGGAGACCGCGGTGGACTGGGGCCGTTACGCCGAGCTGTACGACTACAACCGGGACGACGCCGAACTCACCCTGGAACCGGGGGCGCAGGCGAAACTGTGACCCCGGGCCCGTCCGGCGAGTCGGGCCCCGGAGCGCACACGGCACCGGGTGGGCAGGCGGTCTCCCAGGCGCCGGCTACGGCTGCTGGGCGGCCGCCACGATGCGGTACGCGGCGGCCCACGGCAGCCCCACATACCGGGTCAGCCACGCCGCGTCGCGCCCCTGCTGGGCGAGGACGTAGGAGAGGTGGACCCAGACGTCGTACGACGGCGGGGTGTCGGTCGCGAGCGCGGCGGGCGTCGGCGATTCGAGCAGATAGGTGCGCTCGATCCCGTCGTCCAGGACGAGGCGCAGGGCGTTGAGTGCAGGGTGGGTCATGGCGTACCTCCCGGGGGTGCCGTTCAGGAAACGGACGCGACGGACGCGATGGACGCGATGGACACTGCCGGCACGACGGGGCCGGCGGGCGCCGGCGGCTCGGCGAGTCCGGCCGGCTCGATCGTCTCCAGGAATTCCAGGCGGTTGCCCACCGGGTCCTGGGTGTAGAAGCGGCGCTGGCCGAGCCGGCTGACACACCAGACGACCGGGGCGCCGTGCCGTTCCAAGTGGGCGGCGAGCGCATCGAGTTCGGTCACCCGGACCGCGGGGTGCGCCCGGCGCGGCGGACGGAAACCGGTCTCGACGTCCACCCGGATCTGCACCTGGCCGCCGTCGGCCTCGAACCAGCAGCCGCCGTGCCGGGCGAGCCCGGACGGTTTGGGGACCTCCGTCATCTGGAGCGCGGTGAGGTAGAAGGCGCGCAGGACGTCTTCGGAGCCGGCCGGGGCGGCCAGCTGGACGTGGTCGAGTGCGACGAGCATGGTGAACGGACCTCCGTTCCCTGTCCCTTGGTCAGAGGGGCAGCCCCTTGGTCAGAGGGGAGTCGAGGGCCGCGGGGTGGCTACCGCGTGCCGGAAGAGTGCGAGGACAAGCGGGGAAGGGGCCGATGACGGCCCGGACTACTGCAACTGCAATCCATGTCTCTCGCCTCCTTCCGGCCCGGGACGCATGCGGTGCGCGTCGGTGACATCTCGACTCGGCGAAGGGCACACGGCCGGTCCGGCCGCACCGGCCGGCCTGCCCGACTCACCGCGGTTCGAGGGGGCCTGCGCGAAGCGGCCTCTGCGAACCTCAAAGAGTGTAGGCCCGGGTTCGGACGGCGGCACAACCGCTTGGCGGTTTCTTAACTGACCGGCAATGTGTGTACGGGGTCGGCGAGGTACGGAGTCGGCCGGGTGCCCGTCACGGCGAGGCGAGTGCGGTCCCCCTCCCCCGCGGGGAGAAGGACCGCACTCGCCGTCGTTCCGGACCGGCTCGGCTCACCCGGCCTTGTGGACGACCATGGCGGATCCGCCGTCGCGCCGGACGGGTTCGGCGACCGCCTGGATCGTGCCCTGGGGCCGGAACTCCAGCGCGGCCACCGCGCCGATCTCGGGCGACGGGGTGAAGGCCGGCGGTGCCAGCACGAACTTCTGGCCGAGGGCTTCCAGCGCGGCGCGGTCGGGCGACTTGAGGAAGGCGGGTTCGGCTTCGGTCGTGGTCCGGTTCCGCTGCGAGATGCGCGGGGCGGCCACCGCCTGCGGCAGCGTCATGCCCAGGTCGATCCGGTTGACCAGGGTCTGGAGCACGGTGGTGATGATGGTCGCGCCGCCCGGCGAGCCGACGGCGAGGTACGGCTTGCCGTTCTTCAGCACGATCGTCGGCGACATGCTGCTGCGGGGCCGCTTGCCGCCGTCGGGGAGGTTCGGGTCGGGTACGCCGGCCGAGATCGGCGCGAAGTCGAAGTCGGTCAGCTCGTTGTTGAGCAGGAACCCGCGCCCCGGCACGGTGATGGCCGAGCCGCCGGTCTGCTCGATGGTGAGGGTGTACGAGACGACGTTGCCCCAGCGGTCGGCGGTGACCAGGTGGGTCGTCGACGGCCCCTCGTGGGCTTCCGGGCTGCCGGTACCGGCGACGCAGCGCGAGCCCGGCCTGCTCGGGTCCGCGGGAGCCAGCGGGCTGGTGAGCGCCGCTTTCGGACTGATCAGGCAGGCCCGGTCCCTGGCGAACTTCTTGGCGAGCAGGCCCTGGGTCGGCACCCGCGAGAAGGCGGGGTCGCCCACCCAGCGGTTCCGGTCGGCGAAGGCGATCCGGCTGGCTTCCAGGTAGTGGTGCAGGGCCTGGACCCGGTCGGCCGGGGAGAGGCGGAAGTTCTCCAGGATGTTCAGGGCCTCGCCCACCGTGGTGCCGCCCGAGGAGGAGGGCGCCATGCCGTAGACGTCCAGCCCGCGGTAGGTGGTCCTGGTCGGGGCCTGCCCCAGGGCGTGGTAGCTCGCCAGGTCCCTCGGCTTCATCAGTCCGGCGCGCACCGCGGGCGCCCCGGCGGCCATCGGCGGCTTCTGGACGGTCTTGACCACGTCCCGGCCGATGTCGCCGTGGTAGATGGCGCCGACGCCCTTGCGGGCGAGTTCGCGATACGTACGGGCCAGGTCCGGGTTGCGGAAGCGCGAGCCCACCACAGGCAGTTTGCCGCCGGGCAGGAACAGCTCGCGGGTGGAGCTGAACTGCCGGAACCGGGCCTCGTTCATCTCGGTCTGGGCCCGGAACTGGCCGCTGACGACGAAGCCGTCGCGGGCGATGGCCGTGGCCGGTTTGAGGGCCTTGGCCAGCGAGATGGTCCCCCAGTCGTGCAGCGCCTTCTGCCAGAGGGCGGGCGTGCCCGGAACGCCCACCGACAGCCCCGAGTTGACCGCGGTGTTGAAGTCGATCGGCTTGCCCGTCGACGGGTCGATGAAGGAATCCGGCCGCATGCGGGCCGGCGCGGTCTCGCGACCGTCGATGGTGCGGATCTGGTGGGTGCGGGCGTTGTACGAGACCAGGTAGCCGCCGCCCCCCACGCCCGCCGAGTAGGGCTCGACCACACCGAGCGCGGCCGCGGTGGCGACCGCCGCGTCCACGGCGTTGCCGCCGTGCTTGAGCACGTCTATCCCGACCTGGGTGGCATAGGGGTTGACGCTGGAGACCGCACCGCCGTTCCCGACGGCGACGGCTTGTTTGGTGGGGGGCCGCTGCCCCGCCCCGGTGGACGGCTGCGAAGGGGCCGAGCCAAGAGCGGTGGAGGAAACGAGGAAGGGGACGGTGACCACAGTCGCCGCGGTGACGGCAGCGGCAAGGACACGACGGATAGCCATAAACGCTCCGTATACCTCGGGTGCTGAGGGGGGTACCGAAACCCTGGCAGCGAGTGACGGCACCAGCAACGAATGGCGAGAAGAATTGCGCTAAACCTGAGGTTCCCGGCCAGTAGCCGGCCGCGGTCCTCGCCCGTGTCGTCCCGGCCGGCACGTCGCTGCCGCGATGGCGGGAAGCGCCCCCTGCCGGCGCCCGCCGCTTGCCGGTCCGTCGGGTACGGCACTAGCTTCGCCTCGCACCGGCGCCCCGGTGACCTTGGTACCAGCGCGCAGCGACATCGACGGACCACCAGTGGGAGCGCCAACGTGAAGATCTTCGTCTCCTCCGACATGGAAGGCACCACGGGAGTCGTCGACTGGTCCCAGTGCCGGGCCGAGGAGTCGGCCGCCGAATACGCCTACTACCGGGGCCTGTTGCAGCACGAGGTCAACGCCGCGATCGACGGGGCGCGGGCCGGCGGCGCGACCGCGTTCCTGGTCAACGACTCGCACGGACGGATGGCCAACCTGCGCCCGGACGCCCTCTCGGGACGGGCCCGCTATCTGTCCGGCCGGCACAAGCCCCTCTACATGATGCAGGGCCTGGACCCGTCGTTCGACGCCGTCTTCTTCGTCTCCTACCACGGTTCGATGGCGGGCTCCCCGGCCGCGCTCTCGCACACCTACAACCCCCGGGCCATCAGCGAGGTGCTCCTCAACGGCATCACCGCCGGGGAGAGCGCGATCAACGCCCTGGTGGCGCTGGGCCACCGGGTACCGGTCGCGCTCATCACCGGCGACGACACGACGGCCGCCGAGATCGCACCGTTCTGCCCGGACGTCCGCAGCGTCGTCGTCAAGTCGTCCGTCTCCCGGTTCGCGGCGGACAGCCTGCACCCCGAAGACGCCCGCGAGTTGATCCGCAGGACCGCCCGGGAGGCCGTCCGCGCGCTGCCGGAGACCGGCCTCCCGCGCATCACGCTGCCGGCCACGCTGACCGTGCGGTTCCGCAATCCGGACCTGGCCGACATGGCCGCCTGGATCACCGGCGTCGTCCCCGTCGACGCCGTCACGGTCCGGCTCACGGACGAGGACCCGGTCCGCCTCTACCGGCGGTTCGTGACCGTCGTCCTCCTCACCCGGGGCATCGCGGAGTGAGGCAGGCGGCTGCCGACACCCGGATCCCGCAGGTCTGTTGACGTACCGCCGCCCCCTCCGCTGAGGTAGGCGCTGCATACCGTCGGCGGAGGAGAACCCATGCGCATACCGCGATTCCCGGAGCCCGGGGCGACCGGCTCGGTGACCATCCGGACCACGCCCGAGGACGCGTACCGCGTCATCAGCGACCCGCCCGTGATGGTCCGGTTCGCCGAGGAGGCGCATCGGGCCCGGTGGTTGGGGGGCGCCGGAAACGCGGCGGTGGGTGCCCGCTTCCGTGGCTACAACCGCAACGGTCTCCGCCGCTGGGTCACCACCTGCCGCGTCACGGACGCCGACCCGAGCCGGCGCTTCGCCTACGAAGTGGCGGCGTCACCGCTGCGCATCCCCATCTCCCGCTGGCAGTACGACATCGAGCCGACCGCCGAGGGCTGCACCGTCACCGAGACGAACTGGCTGCGGGTACCGCAGTGGTTCGTCCCCATCGCCATCGCGATCACCGGCGTCTCGGACCGCATCGGGACCAACGACGCCCACATCACCACCACCTTGCAGCGCCTCAAGACACACCTGGAGCCGTAGCGCACGAGCCCGCGGATCGCCGGATTCAGGCGAACAGCGCCGGGTCGACGGCGTCGGCGAGGGCCCGGGCACCGGCGCCTCCGGGATGGACGCCGTCGCCCGAGTCGTACGCCGCCGCCAGCCGGGCCGGGTCGTCCGGGTCCGCGACCGCGGTCGCGAAGTCCACGACGGGCCAGTCCCGTTGGGACCTGACCGCGTGATTGACCTCCTGCCGGATGCGCTCGTTGCCCGCGGTCCGGAACGACGCGAGGGTGCTGCCGCCGAAGGGGGTGATGGTGCCCAGGACGGGCCGGATGCCGTGCTGCCGGGCGCGCGAGGCCAGGGCGAGGAGCCCGCCGGTGATCTCGTCCGCGGCCGGGGGCCGTTCGCCGAGCAGACCCGGCAGGGCGATGTCGTTGGCGCCGCCCATGATGATCACGTGGGTGGCCTCGGCGACACCGAGGACGTCACGCCCGAACCGCTCCCCCATCGACGGCCCGAGTCCCGTCCGCAGCAGGCGGTTCGCGCCGAGCCCGGCGTTCAGCACCACGGCGCCGCCGGCTCCCGCGGCGTGCAGCCTGCGCTGGAGGTGGTCGGGGTAGCGCTGCTCGCGGTCCGCCGGGGTGCCGTCGCCCCTCGTGATCGAGTCGCCGTACGCCACCACGACCGGACCGCGCGCCGGTGCGTCGACGAGTACGCGGGCGATCCAGTGCAGCGAGCGGAACGGTTCGGCGCCGGTCAGTCGCGGCCGGTCCCGTTGGTTCCCGGGCGCCGCCTCCCCGGTCCGCTGAGCCGAGTGCAGATAGGTCGCGGAGGGGACGGCACCGGCGAGGAAGCAGCTGACGAGCAGTTCGTCCCCGGCCGCTGCGGGCAGCGTGACGGGGTCGCTGAGCGCGGTCTCCCCGGCCGGCACCTCCCATCGCGCACGGCCGTCGCGGAGTACCGGCCGAGCGCTCCGGGGCCCCCGGTCGCCGTCCGGCGGCCCGCCGCTCCCGCTGACGGCCACCGTGATCCCGTCGATGACCAGCGGGCCGTCGCCGTACTCGTTGCTCAGCACCAGCCGGACGGCCGCGCCGCCGCGCCGGAGGCGTACGGCCTGCCGGACCGTCCGGCCGGCGAGGTCCGGCGGCTGCGGAACGAACGCGAAGGCGGCGTCCTGCCAGGCCAGCGCCGCGAGATGGGCGGTGGTCCAGTTGTCCTTCATGCTTCTCTCCCCCGGTTTCGCTGCGTTGGGTGGATCTGCTCATCGCCAGGAGTTCGATGGCGAACGATCAGATCGACAGGCATCGAACTGTACGATGAGCATCGACATAGCACAACGCCCGTTCTACGCTTGCCCCATGAGGCGAGCCGAGGCGAGGGGGACACCATGACTGAACCGGGCAAGGCGGCTGCCGCCGGCTCGGCGGCCGGGCACGGCGGGGACGACCGGCATCCGGACACCGCCGATCTGCGACTGCCGAAAGTCCTGGCGGCACTGGCCGATCCGGTGCGGCTGACGACGGTCCGGACCCTCGCCGCGCTCGGTGAGTCACCGTGCAGCGAGCTGCACCGCCTCGCGGAACTACGGGTCAGCCGCTCGACGTTCTCGCACCACCAGCGGATCCTGCGCGAAGCGGGCGTCATCCGTGAGCGCATCCACGGCCCGCAGCGCATCCTCACCGTCCGCCGCGCGGACCTGGACGTCTGCTTCCCGGGGCTCCTCACGGCCGTCCTCGCGACATCTGCGGAGTTGACGGGCACGCTGTAGGACGTCGCCACCGGAGCACCGGGCCCGTCAGCACAGGGCACTGCGGCGACCGCGCGGAGGGAGGCCCGCTGCCGGCACCGGACGGTCCCCGGCAGGGCGCTCATACGGCAGCGGTCCCCGGCAGGCCGTGTGACCGTCCTGCCGGGGACCGCTGCCGCGCGATCAGCGTGCCGCGCTCACGCGCCGGCCGCGGTGACGACGGCGTCCGTGGCGAAGCCGAGGATCAGGCCGAGGAAGATGCAGCAGGTGGTGAGGTTCTTGAGACCGGTCTTGCGGGCCACGGCGAGCAGTTCGATCACGACGTAGAGGATCGAGCCGGCGGCCAGGCCGAGGAAGGCGATCGACAGGGTGTCGTTGACCAGGTGCTGGCCGACGACGGTGCCGATGAAGGTGGGGCCGCCGCCGATCAGGCCGAGCAGGAGCAGGGTGGTCCAGGAGGGGCGTTCGCCCTCCGCCGCGAGCGGGGCGACGATACCGAAGCCCTCGGTGGCGTTGTGCAGACCGAACCCGATGATGAGCAGGACGGCGAGCGAGAGTTCGCCCTGCGCGGCGGAGTTGCCGATCGCCAGGCCCTCGGCGAAGTTGTGCAGCCCGATACCGGTCGCGATCATCAGCGCGAGCGAACCGGCCTGGCTGCGCTGCCGCGGCGCCAGCTCGGTGGCCGCCGCGGCTCCGGGGCCGGCGGGACGCCCGGCGGCCTGCCGTCGGCGGGCCATCCAGCCGTCGTAGTACACGAGCCCCACCAGCCCGATCGCCAGCCCCGCGACGAGCACGAGCCCGCCGGACGCGACCGGCCCCCAGTGGTGCTTGCTCAGCCCCTCGTCGATGGGCTCCCAGGCATGGGTCAGCACATCCCACACCAGGAAGATCAGAATGCCGATGGCGACCGCGTTCAGCCCGGCCTTGAGCCGCGGAGTCGGCGTACGCAGCCGGCCCAGTGGCAGGCCGAGGTAGATGGTGAAGCCGGCGATGGCGCCGAGCAGGGCGATGTTCGTGCTGGACATGACGGGGACTCCAGTCAGCATGCGCGGGGACGACCACAGACAGTAAGTCAGGCAAGGCTCACCTAACAGCCCCACGGGTCGGTTTTGGGAAACCTTGGCGAATTCATGGACCGCGGCCGGGTGCGTGGCGGATCGACGGACAACTGGAGGCGAAGGAGGGCGAAACGGTCCCCTTCACCTCATCCCGGACCCCCTTCTAATCAAATTTGACTAGACCCCCTGTGGAGCCTACCCTCGGCCCACTAGTCAAAGTTGAAGACTGTTCGTCGAGTGCTGCCCAAGGAGCCCCTGTGACCGTTCTGCCCGACACCGGGTACGTCCCCACCGATGAAGACCGCACGAGCCTGGACGACTGGTTCGCGGAGTACGACGCGCACAGCGCGCGTCGGAAGATCGAGCGGATGGCCGACATGGCGGTGTTCCCGCTCAACCTCGTGAGCGACGACTCGGCCGGCAACGGCCGTACGGCGCAGTGGAACCGGGAGCAGTTCGTCGCCACGATGACGCGGGTGATGGGCGAGGGCGGCGAGGACATTGCCTTCCGGTCCACGCGGACGCCCGTCTTCCTCTCGCCGTCCCTGGCCGTGGTGTTCACCGATTCGACAATGACGGTGGAGGGCCGGACCCGGCAGTTGCGCTATGCCGACATCCTGGTCAGGCGGCACGGCGTCTGGGCGTTCCAGACCATGATGCAGAGCGGCTGGGGCGACAACCTCTAGCACCCCTGCCGGTAGGGCTCCTCCGTCGGGACCGTTGTCCGCCCGACGTCAGGGCGTCCACATGCCGCCGGAGCACCTGGCGTAGCCGCTGTGGCGGCATGTGGCAGCGCCGCACCGAGGGCACCTGGAAAACGCGCCGGCCGGCGAAACCCGGGTGCGGGGAGGCGGACGCGGCTGCAAGGATGCCCGGTTCGTGGAGGGAAGGGCGGAGATCGGGATGGGGAGAGGGGCCGGAATGGAGGCTGCGGGGGCGGGGGTGCGGTCCGCGGGGTGTCTGGTTCTCTCGGGGATGCCGGGGGCGGGGAAGTCGACGGTCGCGCCGCTGGTGGCCGCGCATCATGAACGGGCGGCGCAGATCAGCGGGGATGTGCTGTCGTACATGGTCGTCCAGGGGCGGGTCGGGTTTCAGGGGCGGCCCGCGGAGGAGTCCCGGCGCCAACTGCGGCTGTGCGCACGCAACATGTGCACACTGGCCAACAACTTCGCCGAGAACGGGATCTTTCCGGTCGTCGAGTACACCGTCGCCGACCGCGAGACGCTGGACCTGATGGTGGCCGTGCTCCGGCCGAGGCCCGTCATGTTCGTGGTGTTGGCGCCCCCGGTGGAAGTCTGCCGGGAGCGCAATGCCACGCGGGCGGCGGTGGCACGCGTCGACTACGACGTGGCACCGTTCTACCGGGCGATGGAAGAGGAGTTGGCCGGGGTCGGCTGGTGGCTGGACAGTGCGGGGCTGACGGCCGAGCAGACGGCCGCGGCGATCGCGGCGGGGGCCCATGACAAGGCCGTTGTCTGAGGCGAGGGGCGGGGAGCGGGAATGAAGGGGCGGACGGTCACCAGCCGGCAGCGCGGCGATCGGCCGCCGCTGGCGCAGGCCGCGTTCGGGGTCGGCGTCATCGTTCTGGACGCGGACGGCAGGATACTGCTCGGGCGGCACCGGGCCGGTACGTGGGAGCTTCCCGGCGGCAAGGTCGAGCCGGGTGAGAGCGTGCAGGCCGCCGCCGCACGGGAGTTGGCGGAGGAGACCGGACTGCGCGCCGAACCGGCCGCGGTCCGGGTGTTCGCGATGCTGCACGATGCGGTCCACGGCCTGAACCGCATCACGATGGCCGCGGTCCTCACCGCGTACGCCGGTGTGCCGTACGCGGCCGAGCCCGAGCACGTCAGCGCGTGGGAATGGCGCTCCCCGGCCGGTCTGCCCAGCCCGCTGTTCACGCCCTCCGCACAGATCCTGGCGGCCTGGCGCCCGGACATCGCCATCGTGTTTCCGGCGGCGCACCGGTTGCCCGTGACGGGAGTCGACGACGGTGCGGTCGACGGCGATGCGGGAGGTGACCGGCCGCGCCTCGTACCGGGTCATCGGCCCGGGAACTCGTGAACCGGCGGCGGACGCGGCTCCGTCGCAGCGGGAGCGACCGGCCTCGGGGCGGTCACGTAGCGGCGCATCACGGGTGGGCGGGGTCGTCGGGGCGCGCGCCGTCGGGGCGGACGAAGCGGCTGCCGGTGGTTCCGGCGAGGTGGGTGCCCTGCTCCACATCGGTGTCGGCGATCACCACATGGTCTCCCGCCGCCGCGAAGCGCCGGACGATGGCCGCTCCGATGCCCTGAGCGCCGCCGGTGACCCGTACGACGCGGGGATGCGCGATCGGTTCAGCCGCGGCCGCGCACCTGGGCGAGGGCGCCGCTGCGGCGGCCGTACACCATCACGACGGCCTGTGCCAGGCAGAGCATCACGACCAGCGCCACCACGCCGAGCGAGGGAACGCTGTCGACCGGGAGCGTATAGGCCATCACCACGCGGGCGACGGCGTCGAGCAGGAACGCGCTGCCCCAGGCCACGCTGGACACCGTCAGCCACCGGCGGACGACGGGGCTGTCGTGCTCCAGGCACTCCAGGCGCCGCGCCATGCCGGGCGGTGTGACCTTGACGGCGACGTCCAAGAGGAAGGGGCGGGCCAGCGCCAGGGATCCGAGGATCCACAGCCCCAGCGCCGCGGTGATCCAGCTCTCCCGCGCCAGCAGCACCCGGGGGTCACCGGTGACCATGGCGACCAGTACCGACAGCAGCATGGCGGCGAGCACGAACAGCGCGGTGGGGTCGGCGCGCCGCTGCCGCACCCAGGTCAGGGCGAGGCCGGCGAGCGGTGCGATGCCGGCGAGGACCAGCGACAGCCACTGGCCGGCGCCGGCGGCCCGGCTGCCGTAGAACACCCCGAGGGGAACGACGACATCGAGCGCCAGCGCCGCCCACGCGCGCCCGCCGGGCGCTCCCCCGTCGCGCGTTCCCCGCGGCTGTGCCGCCTCGTTGGTGACCCCGCGGTCGGCGCGCCGGTCGTGTGTGTGGTCCATCCCTGACTCCCCGTTGCGTGGTGGGGCGTTCCCGGCGAGCGGGCTCATGCCCGCTCCTCCTTCGCTGTGGCGCGGCCGAAGAGCTGGACCAGGTCGCGGGCGTAGCCGTCCAGGTCGAGTGCGGGCAGCGCGCCGAGCTGCGGTCCGATCGCGTCGATGGCCGCGCGGATCGTCATCGCCATCGTGCGGGTGGTGAACTCCCCGAACTGGCCCTGCTCCTGGCCGCGCCGGAGGATGTCCTGGAGTGGCGCGAGGCTGTCGCCGTAGACCGACGCGTCGAGCGGCAGGAGCCGGGAACGGCCGTCCTCGTCGGTGAAGTTCATCGCGATCGACACCAGCGCCCTGACCCGGTCGCGGTGACCGGCGATGTAATCGACGTTGGCCTCGATGTAGGCCCGCAACTCGTCGGCAGGCGTGGGCTGCCGGCGTGACCGCTCGGCCATGAACTCCGCGCCCTGCCGCGTGGCCACGGCCAGGACCTCGTGGATCAGCGCGTCGCGGGTGGCGAAATGGTAGAAGATCGCCTGCTTGGTGATCCCCGCCCGTCGCGCGATCTCGGCCAGCGACGCCCGGTGCAACCCCAGTTCCGCTATGGCCTCAATCGCACAGTCCACCAGCTGCGCACGCCGCGCCTCCTCGATGAAGGTCCGTTCATGTTTACCGCTTGCTCTGTTTTTTGACCGCACGGTAAAAACGTAGCACGCGTCGAACTGGGTGGGTGACCAAATCGGTTTCCACGTCGTGCCGTTGGCGGCAGTCTGGGGCCCCGGGGGGGCGGGCTCAGCCGGCTGCCGGCCCGTCGTCCGGTGCGGGCGGCAGGGCCAGGCAGAGGGCGTCGAGGGCGCCGCCGAAGGCGTGCTCGGGCGGGGTGCCGTAGCCGAGGACCAGGCCGTCGTGGGCGGGCATCGGGCTGTCGGGGTGGCGGTAGGGGGCGAGGCCGTTGAGGGCGAGGCCGAGGCGGTTGGCGGCACGGAGGGACTGCTGCTCGGTGCCGGGCGGGAGAGCCAGGACGGCGTGCAGTCCGGCGGCGATGCCGGTCACCCTGATGTGCGGGGCCTGTTGGGCGAGGGTGGCGAGGAGCTGGTGGCGGCGCCGGCGGTAGATCTGCCGGGTCCGGCGCAGATGGCGGTCGTAGGCGCCGCAGGCGAGGAAGTCGGCGAAGGTGAGCTGCTCCAGGGAGCCGCACCACAGTTCACGGGCGCCCTTGGCGGCCAGGAGGGCGTCGACGAGGTGGTCGGGCACGGCCATCCAGCCGATGCGAAGGGCCGGCGAGAGGCTCTTGCTGAGCGAGCCGAGATAGACCACGCGGTCCGGGTCGAGGCCCTGGAGGGCGCCGACCGGTTCGCGGTCGTAGCGGAACTCGCCGTCGTAGTCGTCCTCCAGCACCAGCCCGCCGGTGGTGCGGGCCCAGTCGACGACGGCGGCCCGGCGCTCGGCGTGCAGCGGGCCGCCGGTGGGGAACTGGTGGGCCGGGGTGAGGAGTACGGCCCGGGCGGCGGTGCCGCGCAGTGCGCCGACGTCTGCGCCGTGGGCGTCCACCGGGAGCGGGACGAGGTCGCGGCCGGCGGTGGTGAGCAGCGAACGGTGGAAGTCGAGGCCGTACGACTCGACGGCCACCGTGCCGCGCAGCACGGTGCCGAGCAGGGTCAGGGCGTGGGCGACGCCGGTGCAGATGATGACGCGGTGCGGCGCGGTCCGTACCCCGCGGGCGCGGGCGAGGTATTCGGTGAGCTGGGTGCGCAGTTCGATACGGCCGCGCGGATCACCCACGCCGAAGACGTCGTTGGGGGCGGCGGCCAGCGCGCGGCGGGCGGAGGTCTGCCAGGCCGCGCGCGGGAACTCGGCGGCGTCCGGAGAGGTGGGGGTCAGGTCGTAGGCGGCGCGGCGGGGTGGCGGAGCGGAGCGGTGGGTGCGCTCCTGCGGGAGGGGGGTGCCGCGCCGGGCGACGCGGGTACCGGATCCCTGACGCGCCGTCAGCCAGCCTTCGGCGACGAGTTCGCCGTACGCGGAGCCGACGGTGTTCGGGGCGACACCGAGGTCCTTGGCCAGGCTCCGGTACGGGGGGAGCCGGGTGCCGGGGGTCAGCCGGCCGGTGCCGACGGCCTCGCGCAGGGCGCGCATGAGTTGCGCGCGTTTGGGGCCGGGGCCGGTGAGTTCGAGGTGGAGGTCGGTACCGAGGGCGGAGGTGGCGGCGGTCTCCGCGGCCTCCACGGGCGCCGTTCCGGACGCCGCCGGCCCCTCTTCGGCCTCGTGCCCCGCGTCGCGCACCGCTCCTCCGCCCCCGTCGGTCGACCGCATCGATTGCCCCAACCACCCGCTACGGAAATGCACCATACCGTGGGGCTGATCCACGCCTACCGTTCTTGGCATGACAGCACACCTGACAGCACAGGAGATCGCCCAGCCCGTCCGGATCCCGCAGCGGATGAACTTCACCGGCGTCGCCCCGAAGGTCTTCAAGGCCGTCCTCGCCCTGGACGCCGCGGCCCGCGAGGGGCTCGACCCGGTACTGCTGGAACTGGTGCAGATCCGCGCCTCGCAGATCAACGGGTGCGCCTACTGCCTCGACTACCACACCGGTGACGCCCGCCGGGCAGGCGAGTCCGAGGACCGGATCCACCAGCTCAGCGCCTGGGCGGAGTCCAGCCTCTACACGGCGAAGGAACGGGCCGCGCTGGCGCTGACCGAGGCGGTCACCCGGCTCCCGGAGGGCGTTTCGGACGCCGTGTACGACGAGGCGGCCCGCCACTTCGAGGAGACGGAGCTGGCGCATCTGATCGCGCTGATCTTCACCGTGAACACCTGGAACCGGATGAACGTCACGACGCGCAAGACCCCCGGCACCCGCTGGTCCCCCGCTCCCGCTCCCCTTTCGGGCGGTGGCCGACCTCAGCGTTCCGCATGACCGGCCACCGCCCGCGGTATGTCCCGCTGCGGCGCGGCCAGGCGCGCCGGTCAACCGGCCGTGGCGCGCCGGGTCTTCGCCGTCACGGTGATGCTGACGAGGGCGAGGACGGTGATCACCGCGGCGAAGGCGGTCGCGGCGGTGCCGAGCGAGGTGGCGGTGACCAGGAGGCCGACGCCGATCGCGGGAACCGCCAGGCCCAGGTAGGCGGCGACGAAGTAGCCGGAGACCAGTTCGCCGGCGCGGCCGGCCGGTGCCTGGGCCACGACCAGCGCGAGACCGGAGCGGAACGCCACACCGCCGCCGGCGCCGGCCACCGCCGCGCCGAGGAGGAACAGCGAGAGGGACGAGGCCGGCAGTGCGGCGACGATGGCGGCCAGGCCGAGCGGGACGACCACCATGCCGGCGATGGCACCGGTGCGCGGCGCCAGCCGGGCGGCGGCGAGTTGGGCCAGCCCGGCGCAGCCGAAGGCGCAGCAGACGACCGTGCCGGCCATGACGGGGCTGGTGGTGTGCAGGCCCTCGGCCAGGAACTTGCCGGCGAGTGCGGAGAGCAGGCCCAGTACCGCGAAGGAGCCGAAGACGGCGACGGCCGCCGCGGTGAAGGCGGAGCGGGCGTCGGCGGGAACGGCGAGGCGTTGCGGGCGGAGGCGGACCGGGGCCGCGTCGCCGGTGCGGACGGTTTCGGGGAGGGCCAGGACGAGTGCGCCGGGCAGCAGCAGGGCGGCCAGCACGGCGTACGGGGTGACCAGGGGGTGCGGGGCGTAGGTGATGAGGAGGCCGGAGAGCAGCGGGCCGACGCCGAGGCCGACCATGTTGGTGACGGCGGCGACGAGGGCGGCGCGGGGCGGCCGGGGGTGGAGTTCGCCGAGGTAGGCGGTGGCGGCGCCGGTGGTGAGGCCGACGGAGATGCCGGAGAGGACGCGGCCGGCGAGCAGGCCGGGGAGGGTGGGGAAGGCCGCGAAGACGGCGCAGCTGAGGATGCCGGTCGCGACGGCAGGGACGAGTACCTTGCGGCGGCCGATGTGGTCGGAGAGGCCGCCGGCGAGCAGCAGGGGGCCCAGGATGCCGAGGGCGTAGGCGGCGAAGACCAGGGCCACCAGGAGCGGGGAGAGGTGCAGGCGCTGGGCGTAGAGGGGGTAGAGCGGGGTCGGGAGGGTGCCGCCGAGCATGACGGTGAACAGGAGGTAGGTGACGGTGAGGAGGGCGGGGTAGGGCGACTTCCGCCGAGTGGTCCGTATCCCGGAGGGGGCGGGGCGGGGGTGGGTGGCGGTCGGGTTCTCCGTGGTCATCTGGTGCGGCTTCCTGGCCGGTGGTGCGGCCGTTGTGGTGGGTGGCGGGTCCCCCGCCGTGGCGGTTGCCGGGCGGGGGCCGGGTGCCGGTGTCAGGCGGCGGTGGCGGGACCCGGCCGGGTCGTCAGGTAGGTGCGGACGCCGCGGCCCGGGGTTTTGCGGCCGAGGTGGCCGTGGGCGACGAGCTGTTCCAGCAGGGGTGTGGGGGCGAACTCCGGGCGCCGGCCCGAGGCGTCGTACAGGTGGCGGGTCACGGTGAGGGCGACGTCCGTGCCGACGGTGTCCAGGAGCCGGGTCGGGCCGATGGGTTGGCCGCCGACGGACTTGAGCGTGGAGTCGAGGAGGGCGGGGCTCACGGTGCCGTCGGCCAGGAAGCGCAGGGCGTCGTTGAGGTAGGGGAAGAGCAGGGCGTTGACGAGGAAGCCGGTGCGGTCGGTGCAGTCGACCGGGGTCCTGCCGAGGCGGGCGAGCACGGTGCGGGCGGTGGCCAGGGCGGGGGCGCCGGTGGCGGGGGTACGGACGAGTTCCACCAGCGGCATGGCCGGGGCGGGGTTGAAGAAGTGCAGGCCGAGCACGTCGGCGGGGCGCCCGCTCGCCGCGGCGCAGTCCCGCACCGGCAGGCTGGAGGTGGTGGTGGCCAGCAGGGTGCCGGGACGGCAGACCGTGCCGAGTTCGGCGAACAACTCCCGTTTGGCGGTGAGGTCTTCGGCGATCGCCTCGACCACCACCTCGGCCCGGGTGAGCGCGGTGCGGTCGATGGTGGCCGTCCAGCGGGCCAGCGCGGCGCCCGGGTCCGGGCCGTCGGCGGCGGTGCGGAGCAGGGCGAACTCGACGGCCTCGGTGGCGGCTGCCGCCTTCTGCGGCGTACGGGCCAGCAGCACCGTGCGGTAGCCGCCGCGGAGGAAGACCTCGGCGATACCGGTGGCCATCGTGCCGGAGCCGACGATGACGGCGGTGGCGGGTGAGGGTGAGGTGTGCGGCGGCTTCTGGGTCGCGCCGTCCTCGTCGTGGCCGTGGCCGTAGTCGGGGGCGTGGTCGTAGTCGGGGGCGTGGTCGTGTCCTTGCCCTGGTCCCTGCTCCTGGCCGTCGTCCTCCGTACGGGGTTCGCCCTCCTCGTAGTAGCCGCGGCCCGTCTTCGTGCCGAGGGCGCCCGCGGCGACCCGCCGGCGCAGACCGGGCGGGGGCGCGAAGCGGGGCCCGAGGCGGCGGTGGAGCCCGTCGAGTACGGCGAGGGCGGTGTCCAGGCCGATGGCGTCGAGGGTGCGCAGGGGGCCGTCGGGCCAGCCGCAGCCGAGCCGGACGGCGGTGTCGAGGGCGGCGCGGCCGGCGTAGCGGTCCTCGTGCATCCAGGCGGCCTGGTTGAGGAAGGCGAAGAGCAGTGCGGGGGCGATACCGCCCGGCAGGTCCGGGGTCCGGTGGGTGGTCAGGCCGAGGTGCTGGAGCAGCGCCAGGGCGGTGGTCAGGTGCTGGTCGGGGGTGTGCGGTGCGGTGGCCACCTCGACCGCGGTGAGCGGGTCGGCGCGGAGGAAGCGCACGGCGGTGAGGCCGAGTTCCGGGGTGCCGGTCGCGTGGGCCAGTTCGGCCGCGGTGAGGGTGAGCGTGGTGGTGAGGACGGGCGTCCGGGAGGCGCGGTGTTCGGCGATGGCCTTCAGGACGGCCCGTTTGGTGTGGGCGCGTTCCGGGACGGCCTCGATGACGGCGTCGGCGACCGCCACGGTGGCGAGGTCGTGCGTCACCTCGACACCGGTGCCGGCGAGCCGGTGGCGGGCGCGGGACGCCGCCGCCGGATCCGCCTCGATGCCGAGGGTGCGCAGGCCGGCCGCGGCGCACCGGCGGGCCAGGGCGGAGCCCGCTGTGCCGAGGCCGACCACCGCCACCGTCCGCGGGAGCGTGCCGGGTTGCGGTTGCGTCGGCGTGTGCATGGGTGTGGTTCCCCGTTCGTTCGGCGTGGTCAGGCGGCGGTGAGGACGAGTGCCGCGTTGTGGCCGCCGAAGCCCAGCGAGGTGCTGACGGCCACCTGGAGGTGTGTCGTGCGGGCCGTGCCGGTCACCACGTCGACCTCGACCTGCGGGTCGAGGGTGGTCGCGTTGGCGGTCGGCGGGACCACGCCGTGGCGCAGTGCGAGTGCGGTGTAGGCCGCTTCGATGGCCCCGGCCGCGGCCAGGGTGTGGCCGGTGACGCCCTTGGTGGAGGTGACGGCCGGCCGGGAGCCGAGGACGCGGTGCAGGGCGCGGGATTCGGTCAGGTCGTTCATCGGCGTCGACGTGCCGTGGGCGTTGACGTGGTCGACGTCGGCGGGTGCCACTCCGGCGTCGTGCAGTGCGGTGCGCAGGGCGCGGGTCATGCCGGTGCCGTCCGGGTCGGGGGCGGTGGCGTGGTGGGCGTCGGAGGAGGCGCCGAAGCCGGTGAGGTGGGCGTAGCGCCGGGCGCCACGGGCCCGGGCGTCGGCGGCGCGTTCCAGGACGAGGACGCCGGCGCCCTCGGCCGCCACGAAGCCGTCGCGGTCGGCGGCGAACGGGCGGGATGCGGTGGCGGGGTCGTCGCGGCGGGCCGAGAGGGCGCCCATGCGGGAGAGTCCGGTGAGGGTGGCCGGGCTGATGGCGGACTCGGTGCCGCCGGCGAGGACGATGTCGCAGAGGCCGGCGGCGAGCCATTCGCGGGCGATGCCGAGGGCGGAGGCGCCGGAGGCGCAGGCGCTCGCGGTGACCAGGCTGGGGCCGTGGATGCGGTGGTCCATGGCGAGGTAGCCGGCGACCATGTTGACCATGGCCATGGGGATCATCAGGGCGGACACCTCGTCGGGTGCGCCGTCGTAGTACGTCCGGTGCTGCGCCTCGAACGTGGCGGTGCCGCCGAGGGAGTTGCCCATCACCACGCCGACGCGGGTGCCGTCCCAGCTCTGCGGGTCGTGGCCGGCGTCGGCGACGGCCTGGCGCGCGGCGACCATGGCGAGCTGGACGAAGCGGTCCAGCCGCCAGGCGGTGCGCCGGCCGAGCAGGGCGTTGGCGTCGAAGCCGGGGACGCGGCAGGAGAAGTCGACGGCGAGGCCGGCGAGTTGCGGGTCGGGGGCGGCAGCGGAGCGGCCGGCGCGGATCCGCTCCCAGTTGGCGTCGGCGCCGATGCCCGCGGGGGTGACGAGGCCGAGGCCGGTGATCGCCACGTCCCGACGCGAGGCCGTCATGCCGCGCCGCCCTTCGCGGCGACGACGGCGACGGCGTCGTCGATGCGGAAGGAGGACTGGAGGTCGCCCTCGGCGAGGACGACGCCCAGCTCCTTGCGGACGAGGAGGCTCAGCTCGACGAGGATCAGCGAGTCGATGTCGAGTTCGTCGAAGGTGGCGCCGGCCAGGATCTCGTCCTCGGGCAGCCCGAACTTCTCGCTGAGGAGGGAGACGAGACGGGGCTTGATGTCGGCGGGGGCGAGGGTGGTCATGTCGCTTCCTTGTGGGTGTGAGTGCCGGTGGTTGACGGGGACGGCGGGCGTCCGGTGATGGGGCGTCAGAGCGGGTCGGCCATGCCGGGGACCGGCTCCACGTGCAGTGCGGACGGCCAGTGGAGCGCCGTCGAGCCCCAGGTGAGGCCGCCGCCGAAGCCGGTGAGCAGGACCCGGTCACCGGGGCGCAGGGTCCGGCGGATGGCCGCGTCGGCGAGGGCGAGCGGGACGGAGGCGGCGACGGTGTTGCCGACGCGGTCGAGGTTGACGGCCAACTGGTCCTCGGCGAGTCCGAGTTGTTCGCCGACGGCGCGCAGGATGCGGATGTTCGCCTGGTGGGCGACCAGGCGGTCCAGGTCCGTGCCGCGCCAGCCGATCCGGTCCAGCAGGGTGTGCGCGGACTTGCTCATGTTCAGTACGGCTTCGGTGAAGACGCTGCGGCCCTCCATCGCGAAGAACTCGTCGCCCGCGGGCGGCGGGGTGGCGGTGGAGCGCTGCCGGGAGCCGCCGGCGCGTACGGTGATCAGCTCCGCGCCGCTGCCGTCGCTGCCGAGGTCGAAGCCGAGCAGGGCGCCCGGTTCGTCGTCGGTGCCGGCGCGCAGCACGACCGCTCCGGCGCCGTCGCCGAAGATGGCGCGGGTGGTGCGGTCGGCCGGGTCGAGGATGGTGGAGAAGGTGTCCGCGCCGATGACCAGGGCCCGTTGTGCGGCACCGGCGGTGATCATCGAGGCGGCGGTGGCCAGGGCGTAGAGGAAGCCGGTGCAGACCGCGCCGACGTCGAAGGCGGCGACACCGGACAGTCCGAGCCGGTGGGCCACCGCGGGGGCGGTCGCCGGGCACGGGTGGTCGGGGGTGCTGGTGGCCAGTACGACGAGGTCGGTGGTGTGGTCGGCGTGCGGGTCGCCGGTGGTCCGGCGGGCGGAGTCCAGGGCCCGGCGGCCGGCTGCCACGGCGAGGTCGGAGGTGGCCTCGCCGGGGGCGATGACGTAGCGCCGGCGGATGCCCGTGCGGGCGCGGATCCAGGCGTCGGAGGTGTCGAGTTGGGCGGCCAGGGCGCTGTTGGGGACGGCGGTGGACGGCACGGCGCCGCCCAGTCCGCAGACGACTGCGGCACGGGTCATGACGGGTCCCCTCCCGGGACGAGGGCGGGCGATGCCACCGTGGTGAGCTGGGTGCGGCCCTCGGCGACGACGGTGTCGTTCTGCTCGAACACGACGCGGAAGCAGCGCGTTTGGGGCAGGTGGGTGCCGAGCGCGCCGTCCTGTTCGGCGGGTTCGTAGGCGCTCAGCCGGACGGTGACCGGGGTGTGCGGTTCGACGAAGCGGTGGAAGGCGAAGTCGTAGCCGGCCACCGCGGTGTGCTGCGGCAGCGCGCCCCAGGTCTCGGCGGCGGTGAAGAGGGACAGTTGGCGCGCCGCTTCGAGCAGTGCCATGGCCGGGATGTGGTCGTGGGCGGGGTCGAAGAGCCCGGGGTTGCCGGACGGCACCCGTAGCCGAGCCTGGGCCCGGCCCTGGCGGAGCGAGACCTGGGTGAGGACGACGTTGGCGGACCGGGTGCGGCCGACGAGGTGGGGCGCGACGGGCGTGCCCGCCGCGACCGGGGCGCCGGGGCGGACGGTGGCGCGCCGGACCCGGGGCGGGCGCAGGCCGTCGTACAGGTCGCGGGACAGATGGCGCACGCGCAGCGCGGCGGTGCCGAGGCGGCCGGCCGGCAGGGTCATGTCGCAGGTGTAGGTGATGCGGCGGGCGGTGCCGGCGCCGGGGCGGTGCCGGGCGGTGACGGCGAGGGCGAGGTCCGCGGGGCCCTCGGTGCGTCCGGCGGAGAGGATGCCGGGCAGCGCGAGAGTGCAGGATTCGAGCAGGAAGCGTCCGTCCGGCTCCAGTTGCAGCAGTTCCCGGCCGCCGTAGGGTCCGGCCTGCCGGCAGCATTCCAGGAGGAGCAGCGGGTCGATTCCGCTGGCCCGACCCATATCGGGGAGCCGGTCGGTGTAGTACGGGTGGTCCGCCGGAATGCGGGCGGTGGCGAGGTATTCGGTCGCGGTCAGGGTGCGTACCGCGGTCAGAAAGAGTTCGGGGAGTGCCCAGCGGTCGATCGCGGGCAGGTCACGCCCGCTGGGCAATTCCTCCGTGGCTCTTGGGAGTTGCATGGTTCCCCCGATGTCATGGCGATGAGGTGTCCGCTGCTGAAGCCGCGGATCAGGTGAATGCGGCGAATGACGTGAATGCAGTGAGTGCGATCACGGCGATGAAGACGGTGCATTCGGTGAAGGCTGCGGAGGCATCGAACGCAGCGCATACCGTCGCGGCGGATTCCCTTACCGGATCGATTTCGCGCTGCGGATTTACCTTTCCGCGTCATCGATCATGTCACTGCATTCGAAGCCTCGTCAACCCGCTTTTCCGACTGATTAGCAAGCCGCCGGAACAATATTTTTCCCGATGTTTACGCAACGCCTGTAATCGCCGTACGGATATCCCGGACCAGCTGTCCGACGACCGCTGCCGACTGCCCTTCGAAGTAGAAATGGCCGCCGGGGAAGAAGTGCTGCCCGAGGTGTTCCTCGGCGCCGTCCGCCCACTCCAGCAGGTCGTCCCGGTGCACGACCGGGTCGTCCTGACCGCCGAAGAGGGACAGCGGCGGCCGGATCTCCGAGGCCGCCGTGCGCGGCTCCCAGGTCTCGACGACGGAGAAGTCGGCACGCACCCGGGCCTCGAACAGCGCCCAGACGTCGTCGTCCGCGAGGACGGTCTCCGGGATCCCGCCCAGGGCGCGCAGCGCCGCCCGGAGCCGGCCGGCGGGCATCCGGTGCAGCGCCTCCCCGCCGGCGCCCTCCCCCGGGATCGCGTCGTACGGAGCCTCACAGGCCGATACGCCCAGCCAGCGCGGCTGCGGCAAGCCGCGGGTGCCGAGCTGGGCGGCGGTCTCGTACGCGACGAGGGCGCCCATGCTGTGGCCGAAGAGCACAAAGGGCGTATCCAACAGGCCGGTTGTCGCCTCGATGAAGAATCCGGCGAGGTCGGCGGCGGTGCGCAGCGGGGGCAGGGGCGCCACCCGCCCCCGGCCGGGCGCCTCGAAGAGGCAGACCTCCCAGTCGTCGGGGAAGTGGGCGACCCAGTCGGCGTAGGCGAGATGGGAGCCGGCCGCATGGTGCAGCAGGAAGACGCGCAGGGCCGGATCGGGTACCGGGCGGGGCCGTACGACGGCGTCGGCGGGGGTGACGGGAGGGCCGGGGGCGGCGGCGACGGCGTAGGGGGCGGATGCGGTGGTCATGGTCGGTTCCTCTGATGGGTCGGTCGTCGGTGGGAGGGGTGCGGACGGGAACGAGGCAACTTCCGTCACACCGCGGCGAGCTCGCGGCGCAGGGCGCGCAGCATGCGGGTCAGCACGGTGCTGCCGCCGGCCTCCTGGAAGCGGGTGCGGCCCTCGGACAGCAGCCCCTCGACGGTGTGCCGCCACAGCACCGGGTGGTCGATCTGTTCCAGCAGCACACCGGCGATCCCACCGGCTCGGTAGGGCCGGGCGGTGCGGTTCGCGACCACGGGGAAGGCGGGCTCCGCCAGCTCGGCCGCCGCCAGCTCCGGCGCGAACTCCGCCGCCGCCGGGGCCATGTGCGAGGTGTGGAACGGGCCGCTGACGTCCAGGGGGCGCACCGCACGGGCGCCGGCGTCGCGCAGGGCGTCGCCGGCCGCCGCCAGTTCGTCCACCGGGCCCGCGATCACGGTCTGGTCGACGGTGTTGAAGTTGGCGGCCTCGACGCCCGTGAGGCCGGACCGGCGCAGCACCAGCCGGAGCACCGCGTCGTCCAGGCCGACCACCGCGGCCATACCGCCGCCGGTGACCGCGGACATCGCGCGGGCCCGGGCCGCCACCAGCCGCAGCCCGTCGGCGAAGCCGAACACCCCGGCCGCTTCCAGGGCGTTGTACTCCCCCAGGCTGTGGCCGATCGCGAGGTCCGGTGCGCCGTCCGCCTCGCGCATCACCCGCCAGCCGAGGGCGTTGACGGTGTAGACCGCGGGCTGGGTGTACTCGGTCCGGCCGAGAAGCCCGTCCGGGTCGTCGACGCACAGGTCGCGGACCGAGTAGCCGAGGATCTCGTCGGCGGCTTCGGTCAGTTCGGGGAAGCGGTCGAACCACTCGGCGCCCATACCGGGGCGCTGGGCCCCCTGGCCGGGGAACATCAGGACGTAGCTCATGGGGTGTGTTCCTCGCTGCGTGCGAATCGAAGGGATGGTGCGGGCCGGAGCCCGGGGGTGGCCGGGGTTCCGGTACGGATCACGGTCCGGGGAGCAGCCGGCTGTCGGCGAAGAGCAGCGGCGGGCCGTCCGACAGCACCTCGAACCGCTCCACCCGGCCGAGCAGCACGGTGTGGTCGCCCGCCGGGAAGGCGGCGGCCAGCGAGCAGTCGAAGGCGGCGACGCCCTCGGTGAGCACGGGCGAGCGGGCGTGACCGGCCGGCCGCCACGGGCGTCCGGCGAAACCCGCGGCGCCGGGCGGGCGGGCCGGGTCGGCGAAGTGGCGGGCGTCCGCCTCCTGGTGGGCGGCGAGCACGGTGACCGCGAACGAACCGCTGTGCAGGGCGTGTTCGCGGAGCCGGGAGCCGTTGCCGAGGGCCACCAGGATCATCAGCGGGTCCATCGAAGCGGTGCTGAAGGCGTTGACGGTGGTGCCGTGCGGCTGTCCGTCGGCCATCGCGGTGACCACGGTGACGCCGGTGGGGAAGCGGCCCGCGGCGCGCCGGAAGCGCCGGCGTTCGGCCGCGTCGGGGGCCGTGGTCCCGCCGGACGGCGCGAGCCCGGTGGCCGTCGCGCTCGCTGCCACGGCACTCATGCGGAAACCTCGCTTCGCTCGGCCCCGCATGCGCGCGGCAGGCACCTTTCGACGATTCGCTCGCTGCGCTCGCTCATGAGGCCGCCTTCCGCAGCTCGTTGAGGTGGCCGAGCCCGTCCAGCACGGTCTTGGCCGGCAGGCCGAAGTCGATGAGGCAGGCCACCTCGTCGACGCCGAGGCCGGCCAGCCGCTCGACGATGCGCGCCGCCTTGGGCACCGTGCCCAGCAGCCCGCCGTCCTCGTAGTGGCGGTCGAAGGCCCGGTCGACAAGGAAGTCCACGTCCTTCTCACGGAGCCTGGCCGGGTCGATGCGCCGGGCGCCGGCGGTCTGCGAGCCCAACAGCAGCCCCAACGAGCTGCGCAGATAGGCCCGCAGCGGCCCGCGCACCTGCTCGCGTACGGCGTCGTCGTCGGTGCCGAGGAAGGTGTGCACCATCAGCGCGACATGGCCCCTGCCGCCGTCCGCGTCCGGTCGGGCGGCGTACGCCTCGCGGTAGGCGGCGATCTTCCCGGCCAGTTCGTCGGGGTCCTGGCCGAGGAGGTGGGTCAGAACGCCCGCGCCGAGCGTCCCGGCGGCGCGGAAGGTCTCCACACCGCCCGCGCTGGTGACCCACACCGGCAACTCCCGCTGGACCGGCTGCGGATACGCGCGAACGCGCCGGTCGGTGCCGCCGCCGTCCCGTACGGTCAGCTCCTCGCCGCGCCACAGGTCGCGCACCTGCCGCACCGTGTCGAACAGGACGGTGCGGCGGTCCGCGTAGTTCTCGGGGCGGAGCGCGAAGTCGACGGCGTGCCAGCCGGAGGCGAAGGCGAGTCCGACCCGGCCGCCGGAGAGGTTGTCGACCACCGCCCACTCCTCGGCGATCCGCAGCGGATGGTGCAGCGGTGCCACGACGCTGCCGGCGCGGACCGCGACCCGGCTGGTGACCGCGGCCACGGCGGCGCCGGTGACCGCGGGGTTGGGGTAGAGACCGCCGAAGGGGTGGAAGTGGCGCTCGGGGGTCCATACGGCGCTGAAGTCGTTCTCGTCGGCGAACCGGGCGCCCTGGAGCACCAGTTCGTAGCGGCCGGGGGCGGCCGGGTCCTGGCCGTCGTCCCCGAAGTAGAACAGGCTGAAGTCCATCGTCTTCTCTCTGCGGTGGGTGGAGGTGGGTAGGGTGCGGTGCGGTGCCCCGCGGGCGTGCCGGGTCAGGCCGAGGTCGGTGCGGCGGCGTCCGCGGTACGGCTCGCAGCGGCGTCCCCGGTGCCGCCGTCGGCCCGTTCGCCGCCGGGGCCGTCGTCCGCGGCGTCGAACGGCCGGTTCCGCTCCGCCCAGCGGGCGACCGCCGGGGTGGCCAGGCCGCCGGCCAGCAGTACCGCCGCGAAGACCAGCCAGCCCGGCCATCCCCAGCCGATGAGCAGGGCGGCGGTCAGCACCGGGGTGATCGCCGACCCGGCGCGCTGGGCGATCCCGTACAGGCCCTGGTACTGGCCGTGCGCATGGGCGGGAGCCAGTTCGTACGACAGCGCCCAGGAGCCCGCCGAGTGCAGCATCTCGCCGATGACCTGGGCGAGGGCGCCGGCCAGCAGGCAGCCGACGGCCACCCAGGCGGGCCGGCCGGCCGACAGCGCGAAGACGCCGCAGGCCACCGCGAGCAGCACGCCCGAGCGGCGCATGGCGCGGGCGCCGCCACGGACGTCCTCCGCGCCGCGGCTCAGGCGGACCTGGAACAGGACGCACATCGCGGTGTTGAGGAACATGATCGCCGCGTAGACGGAGACCGGGGCCTGGGTGCGGTCCGCGATCCAGATCGGCAGCGCGGCGGTCAGCAGGGCGTCGGTGCCCAGCACCAGCACCGCGTTGCACAGCGAGACCGCCAGGTACGGCACGTCCCGCAGGACGTGCCGGTCGCGCTGCCCTTTGGGGGCGCGGCGGGCGGCCTGCGGCGGAAGCGCCAGGCAGGTCAGACCGCCGGCGGTGAAGAGCGCGCCGGCACCGAGCAGCATGGCGGTGTAGACGGTGCGGGAGTCCGCGGACAGCGCCACGCCGCCGAGCAGTGTGCCGCCCGACAGGCCGACGTTGATGACGGACTGGAGGTAGGCCCGGGCGCGGACCCGCTCGCCCTGCGGCAGTGCGTCCGCGATCAGCGCGCCCCGGGCGGCGGTGCTCGCGGAGTCGGCCATCGCGGTCAGGCTCACCACGGCCAGGAATCCCGCGAAGCCGCCGGCCAGGGCGTATCCGCAGACCAGCAGCCCCTGGGTGACGCCGAAGGCGAGGGACGCGGTGCGCGAGCCGAGCCGGTCGGAGAGCTGTCCGGCCGGGATGCTGACGGCCATCGCCAGTACCGCCGAGACGGTCAGCCCCAGGCCGACCTGCCCGGCGGGCACGTGGACGGCGCGGATGAAGTACAGCACGCTGACGGAGAGCAGGAAGCCATTGCCCACCGTACGCGCCAGGTTGCTGATGGTGAGGACAGTGACGACTCCCGGGGGAGGCATCAGGGTGCGGAGTGCCCGCATCGTCTCGCTGCTCCTTCTGCGTCTGCCGGTATTTCGGTAACTGCCGGACTCCCCCGGCCTGTCGGGCTGCTGCCGGAGCGGTCAGGCGGCCGGGGCCGCGGTGCCGAACCGCTGCCGGAGTGCGGGGCGGTCGATCTTCCCGTTGGGGTTGAGCGGCAGCTCGGCCAGATGCACCAGGCGGCGCGGCACCATGTGGACGGGGATGTGCCTGCGCAGCCAGAGCATCGCGGCGGTGGCCTTGAGCTCCTCGCCCGTGTAGCAGCCGACGAGTTCGGTGCCGCCGTCACCGGGCACCGCGACCACCACGGCTTCCCGCATCGCCGGGTGCCGGCGCATCGCCGCCTCGATCTCGCCGAGTTCGATGCGGTAGCCGCGCACCTTGACCTGGTTGTCCAGCCGGCCCAGGTGGACCAGGGCGCCGTCCTCGTGCCGCACCCGGTCGCCGGTGCGGTAGTAGTGGGCGGCGGAGAGCGGGGGGCGGCCGTCGTACGGTGTGGCCCGCTCGCCGTCGAAGGAGAGGAAGCGGCCGGTGTCGTCCGCCGGGTTCAGATAGCCGTCGAAGCGCTGGGAGCCGCGGACGCACAGTTCGCCCTCGGCGGCCGGGCGGCCGTCCTCGTCAAGGATCAGGGTGTCGAGGAAGTCGTAGACGGGCCCGATCGGCACGGTGTCGTTGGAGGTGGCGGGCCAGTCGTCCGGGTCGGCGGGCAGCCGGAACTCGGTGCAGGCAACGGTGAGTTCGGTCGGCCCGTAGACGTTCTCGATGACCGCGTTCGGGGCCACCTCCTGCCAGGCGGCGGCCTGGCGGTAGGTCAGCTGCTCGCCGATGAAGATGCCGTAGCGCAGCCCGGTGGCCAGTCCGGTGGGCAGATTGCCGAGCCCGGCCGCCACCGAGACGAGCGAGGGCACCGAGAACCAGTGGCTGATGCCGCGCTCGACGAGGTAGTCGACCGGTGTCAGCAGCTCGGTGCGGCCCGGAGCGACCAGTGTGGCGCCACCGCCCCAGGTGACGAACAGGTCGAAGACGGACGGGTCGAAGGTCAGGTCGAAGGTGTGCGAGACCCGGCAGCCGGGC
The DNA here is from genome assembly GCF_050054615.1 of Streptomyces sp. YGL11-2. Lineage (NCBI taxonomy): Bacteria > Bacillati > Actinomycetota > Actinomycetes > Kitasatosporales > Streptomycetaceae > Streptomyces > Streptomyces sp. YGL11-2. Next base: position 194,487 of record NZ_JBNHIN010000004.1, on the reverse strand, counting down.
CCGACCTCGAAGCGCGCGATGTTGCGGGCGATGTACGGGGAGAGGTTGCGGTGCCGGATCGGCACGCCCTTGGGCCGCCCAGTGGACCCCGAGGTGAACAGGACGTAGGCGATGTCGTCCGGGGCGGTGTCCGGGGCGGGCGGTGCCGGCAGCGTGGCCGCCGTGGCGCCGTACGCCGCCGCCTCGTCGTCGGCCAGGGTGAGACCGGTGTGCCCCGGCTTCGCCAACTGGCCGGCGAACTCCGGACGTTGGGCGGCGCCCGCGTCATCCGTGAGAAGGACCTCGGCGCCGGCCAGCTCGTACACGCCCAGGTTGCGGCGGGCCGGGTAGGCCGGGTTGAGCGGGGTGACCACCGCGCCCAGCCGCAGCGCGGCCAGGTAGCCGGCGAACGCGGTGAGGCTGCGCGAGGCGAGCAGCGCGATCCGCCGCGGCGGGCGGCCGTGCGCCGCGAGGATCCGGGCGGCCACCCCGGTGGCGCAGTCGTGCAACTGCCGGTAGGTGAGGGTGCGGTCCCCGACCTCCAGGGCCGGCGCGTCAGGGAACCGGTCGGCGGAGCGGGTGAACCAGTCGTACAGCGTGCGGTCGTCGGTGCGGTCAGTCATCTCGGTCCTCGGTGCAGGTGGCGGCGAGCAGCGCCGCGATCTCGGGGTCATGGGCGGCGCTGCGCCGCAGGCCGTGCAGGAGGAGGTCGCCGACCGGCAGCTCGCCGTCCGGCTGCCGGTCGCGCCAGGCCCGCCAGGCGCGCGCCTGGATCCGGCCCGCGCCAGGGGCGCTCGCCGCCAGGGTGCGCAGCGCGAGCGGGTCCAGGGCCCGCGGGTCGGGGTCGCTCTCCAGGGCCCGCAGGGCGACCGCGCGCTGCCACCGGCGTACGGGGACGCCTTCGGTGGCGAGGCCGGCCGCGGCGAGCCGGGCGAAGAGCGCGCGGACGGTCAGCGGTTCCTCGTCCACGAGGTGGTACGCGCGCCCCACCGAGCCCGGCGCGGCCAGGAGTTCGGCGATCGCGCGGGCCGCGAGCGGGAGCGGGGTGAGCGGCAGCGGCTGCTCGTCCAGCGGATGCCGGCCGACCGCCGCACTGCCGATGAGGAGGTGTGCGAGGGCGTCCCCGGTGCTGCCGCCCGGCGCCCCCAGGAGCAGCCCGGTACGGAAGACCCGTACCCGCATACCGTCCCGCTCGGCGCGCTCCAGGAGCCGTTCGGCCACCCAGGCGGCCTGCGCCGCGCCGCCGCGCTGCGGGTCGAGCGGCTGCTCGCGGCTCTCCTCGATCACCGCTTCGGCGCCGAGCGCGGGCGCGCAGGCGGCGAGCGGGGAGATCAACGTGCAGTCCGGGACGGCCTGTTCACGCATCCAGCCGAGGATGTCGGCGAACGGGAGGACGCGGTGCAGCCGGGCTTCCCCGTACGGGAGACCCGGGCCGGTGCCGGTGGTCGCGTGCACCACCCGTCCGATACCGGCGGCCGGTTCGGCGTCGTGGTGGTGGCGGAGCGCCTTGCCGACCGCGGACGGCTCGGCGGGGACGATCCGGACCCGGGCGGGGTCGGGCTCCGGGAGGCCGAGCCGGGCCGCCGCCGCGGCGAGCAGCGCCCGGCCGCTCTCCTCGTCGGGCACCGGCAGCAGCCGGTGCACCGGTCCGGCGGACCGTGTCAGCAGCTCGTGCAGCAGGGTGGTTTCCAGTGCGCCGGTGTCGCCGCTGAGCAGCGTGCCGGGGCCCGGTGTGCGGTCGGCGGCCGCCAACTCGCCCAGCGGCAGGGCCAGATCGCCGTCCAGCGGATCGGCCTCGCGTCCTTCGGCCGCCTGTGCAGGCCGTGCCGCCGCCGGGTCCTGCGGGGTGCCGGGGCTCCGGAGCCCGCGGACGATCTGCGCCATCCGCCCGGCGGTGGCCTGGCCGCCGCCGGCCCGGTGGACGTTGACCGACACGCCGTGGCGGCGCTGGACGGCGGCCTCGATCCGCATGGCGGTCAGCGAGTCGCCGCCCAGCTCGCCGAAGGCGCGGTCCGGACCGAGGTCGGGGATCCCGAAGATCTCCCGCCAGAGGTCGACGAGGTCGGCGGTCAGGTCGTCGTGCCGCCGTTCCTCCGGCCGGGCGGCGGGTGCGGCGGCGGGCGCCGCCAGCGGGGCGGCGAGCGGCGGCAGCCGGTCCAGCGCCCAGTAGCGGCGCCGGGTGAACGGGTAGGTGGGCAGCGGCACCCGGCGCCCACGGCCCGCGGCCGGCACCTGCCAGTCGACGTCGACGCCGTGCAGCCAGGCCGCGCCGAGCGCCTCGTCGAGCCGGTCGTCGAGCCGGTCTCCGGCGGGGTTGCCGGTTGCGTCGCCGAGGGGGCCGGTAGCAGCGGCGGACAGCGCCTCGGCCGCGATGACGTACCGGTCGTCCGCCGGACCGCCCTCCTCCGGGTCCGTCACGAACTCGGCGTGCCCCCGGAAGGCCGCGGCCAGCCGTTCGCGTACGCCCTCCGGCAGCCCGGCCGGGGGCAGGACCAGCCGGACGCCGCGCCGGGCGGGCGGGGTCGCCGGTGCGGGGGCGCGCAGCGCGGCGGGCAGGTCCGCCGGGGCCGCGCACACCACCCGGCGCCGCGCGAAGGCGGTCCGCCCGACCCGCAGCGTATGGGCGGCATCCGCGGCGGCGACCGCGCCGTGCTCCAGCGCGTCGGCCAACTCCGCTGCCATCCGGTCCAGTTCGGCGTCGTCCCGGGCCGACAGCAGCAGCCGCACCCGGTCTCCGGCCGGCGCGGCGGGCCGGACGGGAGGTGGCGGCGGGCCGATGACCACGGTCGCGTTGGTGCCGCCCAGGCCCATCGAATTGACCAGGACGTAGCGGTCGTCGCCGGCGATCCGCTCCGGCTCGACCGGAATACGGAACGGGCTGTCGGCCAGCACGCCGGGGCTGCGCGGGCGCTCGAAGAGCGGCTGGGCGGGCAGCACGCCGGTACGAGCCACCTCCACGGCCTTGATGAGGCCGGCGATCCCGGCCGCCGGCCCGCAGTGGCCGATGTTGGCCTTGACCGAGCCCAGACCACAGAAACCGGTGATGCCCGGGGTGACGCCCAACCCCTCGGTCAGACCGCGCAGTTCGATCTGGTCGCCGAGAGGGGTGCCGGAGCCGTGCGCCTCGACGTAGCGCAGCTGGTCGCCGCGGACATCGGCCACCTCCAGCGCGGCGGCCACCACGTCGGCCAGCCCGGCGGGGCTGGGCGCGGTGAAGCCGGACCGGGCGGAGCCGTCGTTGCCGACCGCCGAGCCGTGCACCACCGCGAGCACCGGGTCGCCGTCCGCCAGCGCGTCGCGGAGCCGGCGCAGCACGACGGCGCCGACGCCCGAGCTGAAGGACGTACCGGTGGACCGCGCGTCGAACGGCCGGCACCGGCCGTCCCGGGAGGCCAGCGCGCCGGGGTGGTGCCGGTAGCCGAGCACCGGCTCGTTGACCGTCGCGCCGCCGGCCAGCGCCAGGTCGCACTCTCCGGACAGCAGGCTGAGCACCGCGTAGTGCACCGCGGTCAGCGACGACGAGCAGGCGGTCTGCACGCCGATGGACGGTCCGCGCAGGCCCAGCTTGTACGCCACCCGGGACGGCAGGAAGTCGCCGAGGCCGCCGAGGTGCAGGAGCACGTCGTCGACCGCGCCGAGCACCCCGTCCGTCCGCATCCGGGCAGCCTGGAGCGCGGCCAGGTAGGTACCGGTACTGCCGCCCGCGAACACGCCGGTGATCAGGGGGTCTCCGCTCGGCGCGTGCCCGGCGGACTCCAGTGCCTGCCAGCACACTTCGAGGAAGATCCGCTGCTGCGGGTCGGTGGCCTCCGCCTCGGTGGGCGAGTAGCCGAAGAACTCCGCGGCGAAGTCCTCGGCGCCGGGCAGCGTGGCCGCCGTCGTCACATAGGCCGGGTCGTCCAGGGTCTCCTCGGTCAGCCCCGCGGCCAGCAGCGCGGACCGGTCCAGGTCACGGAAGGCGACCCGACCCTCGGCGATGTTCCGCAGGAACTCCGCGTGGTCGCGGGCATCGGGGAAGCGGCAGCCGACCCCGATGACGGCGATCGCCGCATCGTCGCTCACGCCCGGACCTCCCCGCCGCGCCGCTCCCGGCCGAGCAGCCGGGCGCGTCCGGCGGCCGGGGAGCGCTCAGCGCCCGGTGCCGCCGCGCTCCGCGGCCCGCCCGCGAGCAGTGCCGCCTGGGCGAGCACCGTGCTGTGCTGGAAGAGGTCGGCGGCGTCCATTTCGCGGTCCGTCAGCCCGGACAGCTGGTCCAGCAGGACGATCAGCAGCAGTGAATCGCCGCCCGCGTCGAAGAAGTTGACGTCGTACGGGACACTGTCGACGTCCAGCACCTCCCGCCAGGCGGCGCCGACCCGCTCGGCGAGTGCGGCCGGGTCGGGCCCGGTCGCCGCCGCCTCGGGGACGGTTGCGGGGTGCGGGGTGGTGTTCTGCTGTGCGTCGGTGAGCACGGGAGCCTCCGGATCGGTGGTGAGGTCGGCCGCGGCGGCGGTCAGTTCGCCGAGCAGCGCATCGACGGTGTCGGCGTCGAAGAGGGCGGTGGCATAGGTGAGCTGGAGGCCGACGCGGTCGCCGCCGGCGACGGCGGTCAGCTCCAGCTCGTACTTGAGCCTGAGCGCCGGCGGCCGGGCGTAGCGGGTGGTGATGCCCGCGCCCAGATCGGGCGGCCGGGGCGCCTCGTCCAGGGCGTCGACGTAGACGGGGGTGACCGGCGGCCGGCTCAGATCGCGGCCGGGGTGCAGCGTGGCGGCCAGCGCGTCGAACGGGGCGTCCGCGTGCCGGAAGGCGGCCATCGCGGAGGTCCGCACCCGGGTCAGCAGAGTGCGCCAGCTCGGATCGCCGGTCAGATCCGCCCGGACCAGCAGGGTGTTGACGAACATCCCGACGGTCCCGGCCGCCCGGGCGCCGTCCCGGCCGGCCCAGGGGAAGGCGAACAGGAAGTCCCGCTGGCCGCCGCGCCGGGCCAGGACCGCGGCCAGCAGTGCGGTCGCGGTCATGAACGTCGTGCAGCCCAGTTCGGCGGCGATCTCCCGGATGCGGGCGCTGTCCGCGGCCGGCAGCAGCGTCTCACGGACGTCCGCCTCGATGCTCTGCGCGGCCGGGCGCGGCCGGTCGTACGGCAGGGCGATGTCCGTCGGCGCGCCGCGCAGCCCGTCCAGCAGGGCGCCGGGCGCGCCGGGCGCCGCCGGAGCGGCGGGGAGCCGGGCCGGGTGCGGGGCGTCCGGCAGGTCGCCCGGCAGCCGCCCGCCACCGCTCAACGTGCGGTAAGTGTCGGCCAGTTCGGTCATGACCAGGCCGAGCGACCAGCCGTCCGTGACGATGTGGTGCACCGCGTACAGCAGCACCGTGCGCTGCCCGGCCAGGGCGATCACCTCGCCGCGTGCGGGGGCCTGCCGGGCGAGGTCCACGGGGGCCCAGCACGCGCGCGCCAGATGCTCGCGCAGTTCCCCGTCGGTCCAGGCCGTGCCGTCGACCCGGTCGACCTCCGGCGGGCCGCCGTCGGTCCGGTAGTGGACGCGCCGCGCCCGGGCGTCCAGCGTGAAGCGGGAGCGCAGGCCGGGGTGGCGGGCCAGTACGGCGGCGAAGGCGTCGCGCAGCAGCGCGCGGTCCACCGGCCCGTCGATCTCGACGACGCTGGGCGCGAGATAGGCCGCGCGGAGCGCGGGCAGCCGGTCCATGAACCACAGCCGCTGCTGCACGGGGGACGCCGGGTAGCGGCCGTCGTGCGGGTCCGCGGCGGTGTGCTCCTCCCGGGCCGCGTCGGGGGCCCGGTCGAGGAAGCGGGCGAGCCCGGCCACCGTCGGATCGGCGAGGAAGTCCCGCAGCGGGACCACGGTTCCGCATTCCCGTTCGACGGCGGCCAGCATCCGTACGGCGAGCAGGGAGTGCCCGCCCAGGGTGAAGAAGTCCCCGTCCGGGGGGATCGCGGCGCCCGCCCCGGCGTCCTCGGCGGCCGCGGTGCCGTCCGGCGACGCGCCGCCCGCGCCCGCTTCTGCCAGGGTCCTGGCCATCAGGCGGGCCACCCGCCGCTGCGTGTCAGTCAGTTGCGCCGGGTGGCGCTCGCCGCGCGGCAGCGTACGGCCGCCACCCGCCGTCAGCGCCGCGAAGTCGACCTTGTCGTTGGCGGTGCGCGGCAGCGCGTCCACCACGTGCACCTCGGCGGGCAGCACGGCCGCGGGCAGCCAGCTCAGCAGCGGGCGGACGACCTCCTCGTGGGTGGGGGCGCGGCCGGGGGCCAGCACCACGTAGGCGACCAGGCGCTTGGGGGAGCCGGCCGGGTGGACCGCGGCCGCCGCGACGGCCGGGTTCTCCTCGATGAGCGTGCGGACCTCGTTCGGCTCGATCCGGTTGCCGAGGATCTTCACCTGGTCGTCGATGCGCCCCAGGTATTCCAACTCGCCGTCGGGGCGCACCAGTACGCGGTCGCCGGTGCGGTACATCAGCGCGTCCGGGTCCGGTGCGTACGGGTCGGGCAGGAACGCCGCGGCGGTGCGCTCCGGCTGCCCGAGGTAGCCGAGCGCCACCCCGGTGCCCGCGACGTACAGCTCACCGGGCACCGCGGCGGGCAGTTCCTCGCCGTGCGGACCCAGCACGTAGGCACGGGTGTTGGGGAGCGGCCGGCCGATGGCCGGGGCACGGTCGTCGCCGGGGTCGGCCACCGCGCGGGTGCTGTTGCAGGACGCCTCGGCGGGGCCGTAGACGTTGCGCACCTCGGCGCCCCACCGGCGGGTGCAGGCGGTGGCCAGGGACCGCGGCAGCGCCTCACCGCCGGAGTAGACGACCCGCAGCGAGGACGGGCCACCCGGGCCCGCCCCGTCGGCATCCGCCGCAGCAGCCGCTTCGAGCATCGCGTGCAGCAGGCTGGGGGTGACCGAACCGGCCACCGTGGCGCCCTCCGGGCCGTGGATCAGCCGCAGCAGCGCGGCCGGATCGCGGCGTTCGACATCGTCGGCGAGGACGATCCGGGCCCCGGCGAGCAGCCCTTGGACGACGTTGAAGGCGGCGGGGTCGAAGGCGGTACCCGCGGTCACCAGCAGCCGGTCGGCGGTGTCCAGCGCGCAGTCGTCGGCCCACCACAGGGCGGTGTTGAGCAGACCGCGGTGCGGGACCAGGACGCCCTTCGGGCGCCCGGTGGTTCCGGAGGTGTAGATCACCACGGCCGGGTCCTCCGGACCGGGGCGCCCGGCGTCGAGGGGCTCCACCGCGGCCCCGGAGACCGGAGCCTCCCACAGCGCCCGGATCTCCTCCAGCGCGACCGGCTTCGCCGCGGTGTCCAGCCCGCGAAGCAGCTCCGCGCCCGCCTCGTCCACCAGCACCGAGGCGGCCCCGGTCTCCTCCAGGACGTAGCCGATGCGGGCCGGCGGAGTGTCCATCGCCAGCGGTACGAACGCGGCTCCGGCGCGCAGTACGCCCAGCCAGCCCGCCACCAGGGCCCCGCCGCGGGCGGCCAGCACCGGCACGAAGGAGCCGGGGCCCGCACCGTGCGCCACCAGGTGCCGGGCCACCCGGCACGACCAGTCGTCCAGCTCCCGCCAGCTCAGGTCGGTCCCGGCGCATCGCACCGCGGTGCGGGTACCGCCGTCGGCGACCTCCTCGGCGGCGAACCGCAGCTCCAGCAGCTCCATCGCGGTTGCGCCCGGACCGTTCACGGCCGGTGTACTCCTCATGCCTCTCCCCCTCGTGAGACGTCCCGGCCGCCGGTCACGGCGCCGATCCGCTGCCGGTAGTGCGCGGCCAGGTCCCGCCGCCCGCCGTCGAGTACGGTCACCGGCCGCCGGCCGGCGGTCCGCTCGGTGAGGGGCAGCGCGCGCAGCGCGGTACCCGGAGCGGCGACCGCCGCCGCGAGCAGCGTGGTGAAGTTCCCGGCGAGCTGCCGGGCGGTGGCCTCGCCGTAACGGTCGAGGTCGTACTCGACGGTGCCGAGCAGCCCGTCGTCGCCGTACTCCAGCGTGAATGTGACATCGAGCTTGGTGGTGCCGGTCGGCAGCAGTCGGGGCGGGCCGAACCGGGGCCGGTCGCCGAGCCGCGGCGCGGGCGCGTTCTGGAGGACGAAGCCGACGCTGACCAGCGGGCCCGGTTCACGGAGGCGGTCCGCGCCCGCCGCGGCCGCCAACTGCTCGTACGGCAGCCGCTGATGGGACAGCGACCGGAACGCCTCGCCGCGCACCTCGGTGCACAGCCGCGCGAACGGCCGGCCCGGCTCGGGCCGGCAGACCAGCGGCACGGTGTTCACGAAGAACCCGATCAGCCCTTCGACGGCCGGGTGCGCACGGTTGGCGGCGACGGTCCCGAGCAGGAACTCCTCCCGGCCGGTCCAGCGCTGCACCACGGCCTGGAAGGCGGCGAAGAGGACGACGAACGGGGTGGCCCGCAGCCCCGCCGCCAACTCCTCGGCCGCGGTGGACAGTTCGCCGGGCACGGTGAAGAGGTGCTGGGCTCCCCGGCGGTCCCCCTCCGGGACCTGGGGGCGGGGCGGGCAGCTGCCCAGCGCCAGGTCGCCGGAGGCACCGCGCAGCTGCGCGAGCCGGGCGCCGATCCGCTCGGCCATCGCCGACGGGGCCGAGACCTCCCGGTCCCACTCGGCGAAGTCGGTGTACTGGAGCGGTAGTTCCGGCAGCCGCGGGACGCCGCCGCCGAGCGCCTGGCCGTACGCCGCGGCCAGGTCCTCGTACAGCGCGCCGAGCGACCAGCCGTCCACCGCGATGTGGTGCACCACCAGCAGCATCAGATCGCCGTCCGGGCCGCCCTGCCACACGGCGCAGCGCAGCGGCGGCCCCGCCGCCAGGTCGAACGGCGCACGGGCGTGCCGGGCCAGTTCCTCGTCCCCTTCCGGCGGCCGGGCCGTCACCTCCAGGGGCTCCGGATTCGGCGCGCCGACGTGCTGGACGGGGCGGCCGTCGCGCAGTCCGTAGGTGGTGCGCAGGATCTCGTGGCGTTCGACGACGGCGGCCAGCGCCGACGCCAGCGCGCGGGGGTCGAGCGGCTCGTACCAGCGGGTGAGGAGCGGGACGTTGTAGGCGGCCGATCCGGGCGCCGCGGCGTCGATGAACCACAGCCGCTCCTGCGCGCGGGACAGCGGCGCGGTGGCGGCGTGGCGACGGGTCAGCGGGGGCGAGGGGAGCCGCGCCATCAGGACCCCTTTCTCGGGTCGTTCTCGGGCCCTTTCGCGGGCCGTGTCTCGGACGTTTCTCGGGCTGCGCCCGGGTTTCGGCGACCTCCCGGGAGCGGGAGCGGTGGCAGGGGCGTGGGGACGGGGAACGGGAACGGCAGCGGGGCGGGCGCCGGGACGGCCCGGCTCCGACGGCCGGCGGTCATGGCAGGCTCGGCGCCGACTCCGCGACGCGCTCGGCGAGTTCGTCGATCCCGGCGACGAGCAGGACGTCGTACGGTTCGAGGTCGACGGCGAGCAGTTCGCGGATCCGGGACGCGGCCTGGGTGGCCAGCAGCGAGGTGCCGCCGAGCGAGAGGAAGTCGTCGGCGGGGCCGATGACGCGGACGCCGAGCAGCTCGGCCCAGACGCCGCGCAGGACATCGGCGAGTTCGGTGCCCGCGGCCTCCTCCCCCGCGGGGACCGGGTCCGTACCGGCGGACTCCGCGTCCGCGGCGATCAGGGCTTCTATGCTCCGCCGGTCGGCCTTCCCGGTGGAGTGCAGCGGCAGGCTCTCCAGGGGCGTCCAGCGGCCGGGCAGCATGTACGCCGGGAGCGACGCGGCCAACTCGGCGGTGAGCGCGGCGATCTGCTCGTCCGCGCCGGCGGGCGGACCGGACGCCAGGAACGCCCCGGCCAGCCGGGCCGCCGGCCCCTCCCCCACCTTCACCACGAAGGCGGCCTCGGTGCGGCCGGTGGCGACCGCCGCGCGCTCGATCTCCTCCAGCTCGACGCGGAAGCCGCGCAGCTTGACCTGGCGATCCGCCCGACCGATCAACTCCAGCTCGCCATTAGGGAGTTGGCGTACGAGGTCGCCGGTGCGGTACATCAGTGCGCCGGTGCCCGGCTCGGGGACGAAGGAGCGGGCCGTCCGCTCCGGCCGGCCCAGGTAGCCGAGCGCCACGCCGGGGCCGCCGATGCACAGTTCGCCGGGCTGCCCGGGTGGCACCGGCCGCAGCGCCTCGTCCAGCACGGCGAGCCGGGTCTGCTGGATGGCTCGGCCGATGGGGACCCTGTCGCGTCCGGCGAGCGAAGCGTCGGTGCAGTCGAAGAAGGTGGCGAACACGGTGGTCTCGGTCGGCCCGTAGCCGTTGACCAGCCGCCCGGGGGCGCCGGCGGCCAGCACCGCGCGCACCGCGGCCGGTTCCAGCTGCTCGCCACCGACGACGAGGGTGCGCAGCGACGCGAGTGCGCCGGGGCTGCTGCGGGCGACCAGGTGGAAGAGCGAGGTGGTCAGGAAGAGGGTGGTGATGCCCTCGTCCCGCAGGAGGGCGGCCCAGCGGTCCAGGGCGAGGTCGACGACGGTCGGCAGGACGACGAGGGTGGCGCCCGCGGTGAGCGCGCCCCAGACCTCGAAGGTGGTGGCGTCGAAGGCGGGGTTGGCGGCCTGCCCGACCCGGTCGCCGGGTGCGATGGTGCAGAAGGTGGCGTCGGTGACCAGCCGGCGTACGGCGCGGTGCGGTACGACGACGCCCTTGGGTGCGCCGGTGGACCCCGAGGTGTAGCCGACGTACAGGGGACTGTCGTCCGTCACCGCCGATTCCGGGACCGCGGCCTCGCCGGCCTCCGCCCCGTCCTCGCCCTCGCCCTCGCCCTCGCCTGCGGGCACGGACAGCCGCCGCAGCCCGTCGACCGCGGCCGTGCGGCCGGCCCGTGCGGTGTCGTTCCCGTCGGCGACGAGGGTGCGGACCCGTGCGTCGGCCAGGATCGTCGCCACGCGTCCGGCGGGCGCCTGGGCGTCGAGCGGCACGTAAGCGGCGCCGGCCCGCGCGATGCCGAGCAGGGCGACGATGAGGTCGGCGCCGCGGGCGAGGTCGACGGCGACCGGTTCGCCCGCCCGCACGCCGTGTGCGGCCAGGGCGGCGGCCAGCCGGCCGGCCCGCCACCACAGCTGACGGTAGGTCAATTCGGGGCCGCCGGGCTCGCGTACGGCACAGGCGTCGGGGTACTCCCGGACGCGGTCGGCGACGATGTGGTGCACCCCGCGCGCACCGGCCCGGGGGGCGGCAGCGTGCGCATACATACCCATGGGTCAATTCCTCAGGTCGAATTCGTGGAACGCGGTCCGCGCGGGCACACCACGGCTTCCGGCATGGCATGCCGGACCGCCGCACGGCAACCGCCGCGCTGGTAAGGGGAATGAGGCGCGGGAAAATATCCGTCCCGGCACCCGGGCATGCGGAATCGCGCGGCGCCGGCGCGTGCACCACACCGGCGGCCGAATGCGACCGCAGCCGAAGGAAACCCCCGCCCCGCGAAACTGGAAAACCGGCATCGAAAGAAGACGTGGACGCCCCAGAGGAAAATGCGCGCAGGCGCCCCATCGCGCTTGCGCCGTCCTCTCACCGTGCGATCGCCGGTGGCTTTCAGTCATGAGTTGCGCGGGAATCCCGTTTGGTTTACGCCCCGGCCGCACCTCGTGGAGTGACCTGCGCCACTCCGTACCGCGCGCCAAAACGCGAACGGGCCGGCCCCAGGGACCGACCCGCTCTCCGGCCGACGCGATCCGGACACCCCGACTCAGGCGTGAACCGTTCGCTCACACCAGATGCCGGCCACCGTCCACCAGCAGCACCTCGCCCGTGGTGTACGCGGCGTGGGCCACCGCGTGGACCGCCTCGGCGACGTCCTCGGGCGTACCGACCCGGCGCTGCGGGGTGTTGGCGGTGATCCAGTCCCGCGAGCCCTCCCACACCTCCTGGGCCCCGTCGTACCAGGCGGTGTCGACCAGGCCGGGCGCTACCGCGTTGACCCTGACGTCCGGGCCGAGGGTGGCGGCGAGCAGCCGCGTCATGTGGTCGACGGCGGCCTTGCTCACGGCGTAGGGGATCGAACTGCCCATCGCCCGGCTGCCGGAGACCGAGGAGATGTTGACGATCGATCCGGCCCCGGTCGCCTTCAGGTGCGGCACGGCCTCGGTGATCACCTGCCAGGTGCCGAAGACGTTGACGTCGAAGATGTCGCGCCAGACCGCGGGTCCGGCGGCCGGCAGGTCGCCCAGCGGGATGAACCGGGTGCGGCCGGCGTTGTTGACCAGAATGTCGAGCCGGCCGAACGCCTCGACCGCGGTCTCGACGATACGCCGGGCGTCGGCCGGGTCGGAGATATCGCCCTGGACGTAGACCGCGTCCGGCAGCGCGGCGGCGAGTTCTTCACCGGCACGGACCGACGAGGCCGAATTCACCACCACGCGCAGTCCGGCGTCCGCCATACGGCGCGCGACGGCGGCGCCGATTCCCGAGGACGAACCGGTGATGAGGGCAACGCGTTCTTCACTCACACAGACCTCCGCATAACTGCCTTCAGAAAGGGGCCATTTCATCTCCCGGGCCGGCCGCCCGCAGTGAGGGCGGAAGAGCCTTGACGGCCCGTGGGGCAATCCCTAGGGTATCAGTGCATGGAATTCATATTCCACATTACGGAATATGAAGGTGGGAGTGGGGGTCTCTCGCCTGCCCCGTCGCCGCCCGCCCGTCCGCCGGGGCCGCCACGGAGAGGGACCGCCCGCCGATCGAGGGGGTAGTCATCAACGCGGCACTGTTCGTCCCGTTCGCGCTCGTCGTGTGCGGGGCGGTGCTGGTCGGGGTCGCCGGCCGGCCGTCCCGAGAACTTCCGCACCCCAGAGGCTGGGCACTGGGTGGCGGACGACTGGGCACGCTGCCCACCGGCTTCCTCATGGGCGGCACGGTCATCACCGCCTACACCTATGTGGCCATCCCGGGGCTGATGTTCGGCGCGGGCGGGCTGGCGCTCTACGCACTCACCTACCTCCTCCTGCTCACCCCGCTGATCACGCTGGTACTGCCTCGGCTCCACCGCGTCGCGGCCCGGCACGGCATGGTGACCGCGGCCGACTACGTACGCGCCCGGCACGGATCGCACGCGCTGGCGCTGGCCGTGGCCCTCACCGGAATCCTCGCGACCATGCCGTACCTGGCCCTCCAGGTCATCGGCATGGCCACCCTGCTGGACGCGATGGGCCTCCCGGCCGGCACCGCCGCCGGTTGCCTCGGCCTGGCACTGCTCTTCGGGTTCTGCGCCGCGGCCACCCAGCCGGCCGGACTGCGCGCCACCGCCCGGATCGCCCCCGTCAAAGCGCTGCTGACCACCACCGCGCTCGCCGTCACCCTCGTCCTCGCCATCACCCGCCTCGGCGGCCCCGGCGCGGTCTTCGCCGCCGCCGGCCACCGGCTCTCCGGCGAAGGACTGGCCCTGGTCGTCCCGCCGCAGTCCGCGTTCGCTTACGCCACCCTCGCCCTCGGCACGGCGCTCGCCCAGCCGATGTACCCGCAGATCGTGACGGTCGCGCTGGCCGCCGGCGACCGCCGTCGGCTGCACGCCGCCACCGCCGCACTCCCCCTCTGGGCCGCCTCGCTCGCCCTGACCGCCCTGCTGGGCGTCGCCGCCCTGGCCGCGGGCGTACGGGCCCGGCCCGGCCACGCCGAACTCGCCGTCCCCCTCCTGATCCGCACCCTGACCCCCGACTGGCTGACCGGGCTCCTCTTCGGCGCCCTCGCGGTCGGCGCCCTGCTGCCCGCCTGCGTGATGTCCATGAGCATGGCCACACTGCTCGTCCGGAACATCTACACCGAATACCTCAACCCCACCGCCACCCCCAAGCACGAGGTGCGGATCGCCCGCACCAGCTCCCTGTGCATCATGGCCGGCGCGGTGCTCTTCGCCCTCGTCCTGCACCCGCAGGACGCGGTCAACCTCCATCTCCTCGGCGGCGTCTGGATCCTGCAGACCCTGCCCGCCGTGGCGATCTCGCTCTTCACCCGCTGGTTCCACCACCGTGCCCTGATCGCCGGCTGGGCCGCCGGGATGGCGGCCGGCACCGCGCTCCTGTGCCTGCACGACTTCTCGTCCGTCGTGAACCTCTCCCTCGGCCCGCTGCACGCCTCCGTCTACGCGGCGCTGACGGCCCTCGCCCTCAACCTGGCCGTCTCCGCGGTGCTCACGCCCGTGCTGGACCGCCTCGGCATCCCCCGCAACAGCGACTCCACCCTCTCCGGCCCGCCCCTGGAACGACGCGGCTCCAAATACACCGTCATCGTCGACTGACCAAGGACGCCACCACCATGACATGCGACACCACCACGAAGACCCCTCCCGCACCGCAGCCCGGCCCCGCCCCGGTCGGCACCGCCCCGCCGGCCCGCCTCACCCCGCTCGCCCTCGACCTGAGCGACGCCGACCGGCAGGCCGCCATCGCCCATCTCTTCGACACCCACTACACCCAACTGCTGCGACTGGCGGTGCTCCTCGGCGCGGACGCCGACGCCGAGGACATCGTCTCCGAGGCGTTCTACCAACTGCACCGCCGCTGGCCCAGGTTGAAGACCCCGGAGGCCGCGGCCGGCTATCTCCGCTCCATCGTCTGCAACCTCACCCGGATGCGGATCCGGCACCTGCGCGTCGCCCGCCGCCACGCCCACCGCGAGGTCGACGAACACGTCAGCTCGGCCGAGCACCAGGTACTCCTCCAAGACGACCACCACGCCCTCGTCGCGGCACTGCGCTCGCTCTCCGCACGCCAGCGCCAGGCACTCGTCCTCAAGTACTGGCTGGACCTGAGCGAATCGGAGATCAGCGCGACCATGGGCATCTCGCCCGGGGCCGTGAAGTCGCACACCGCACGCGGCATGACCAAGCTCAAGAGCGTGCTGCGGGGTGCCCTCCGGTGATCGACAAGGCACATCCCGCAAGCGAGAAGGCGAAGCCCGCGATGGACGAGGAAGAGGACTGGCTCCGCCGGGCCTTCGACGAACTCGCCTGTTCCGTATCGGCCCCTCCCCAGGCGTACCGCAAGGGCCAGGCCCACTGGCGCCGCCGCGCCTACCGCCGCAAGGCCCTCATCGCCACCATGGTGCTCGTGGTCGTCACCGTCGTCTGTCTCATCGGCCTCCTGGTCCTGAGCAAGGGCTCGGCCAGTACCCACGTCATCTACGACGACAACCGCACCGGGGCCGGAATCCCGTTCCCGCCCGCGTCCTCCTGAGCGGGCGCGCCCGGACGCCTCCCGCACAATGGCCCCATGGCAACCGTCCTCGCGTTCCACGCACACCCCGACGACGAAGTGCTGATGACCGGCGGCACGCTCGCCCGGGCCGCCGCCGAAGGCCACCGGGTGGTGATCGCGGTCGCCACCGACCACATGGCCGCCGGCCCGCACACCGAGTCGCCCCGGCTGCGCGAACTCCGGGCGAGCGCCGAGGTGCTCGGCGCGCACCGGGTCGTCCACCTGGGATACGCGGACAGCGGCCACGGCCCGGTGCTCCACCCCGACCCGCCGGGCCGGACGCGCTTCGCACGGGCGGACACGGAGGAGGCCGCCGAACGCCTCGCCGCCCTGCTGCGCGAGGAGGACGCCGACCTGCTCCTGGGCTACGACGCCAACGGCGGCTACGGCCACCGCGACCACGTCAAGGTGCACCAGGTGGCCCGGCGCGCCGCCGAACTGGCGGGTACGCCACGCCTGTTGGAGGCCACCATGCCGCGCGAGACCATCGCGCGCACGGTGCGCCTGATCCGCGTCCTGCGGATCCCGTTCCGCTACGACCCGGAAGCGCTGCGCACCGCCTACAGCCCGCGCTCCGCCATCACCCACACCCTCGGCGTCCGGCGCTTCGCCCGGCAGAAGCAGGCGGCACTGGCCGCACACCGCTCCCAGGTCACCGGAAACGGCCGGCTGGCGCCGGTGATGCGGACGCTGATCCGCCTCCCCGCCCCGCTCTTCGGGCTGCTGCTCGGCCGGGAATGGTTCGCCGAGGTGGCCCTACGGCCGGCACACCGGCCGCCCACCGCCAAACAGCGCGCACAATGACCGCAGGCAACGACAGGTCCCAGTAAGACAGTTGCGCCACCTGCCACCACTCACCCCACCCGGCGCAGGAACTCCGTCACCGCGGCGGCGACGCCCGCCGGATCGTCGTCGTGAATCCAGTGCCCGGCGTCCGGCAGGGTGACCAGGTGCGTATCGGCCCGGCGGTCGACCATCTCCCGGGCCAGGTCGGCGGGCAGCATGGTGCTGCCGCCCCCGCGGAGCACCAGGGCGGGGCAGGTCGAGCCGAGCCAGTCGGCCCACCACTCCCCCGTGTTGCCCTCCTGGACGGCCATCATGTCGTCCCAGTCGAACAGGAAGCGCCACCGGCCCCGTTCCTCGTCCCGGACCGCGCTCTGGAGGAAGTAGCCGACGTCGGCGATGCCGGCCGCCTCCGACACCTGCCGGGCGAGTTCCTCCTTCGTGGGGGCGGAGGCGGGCCAGCCCCGCACGTCCAGCACGGGATGGGCGATCTCCGGTCGGCGCATCAGCGGACCGGCGTCCTCGATGACCAGCGCGCGTACCAAATCTGGGTGGTGCGTGGCGAGTTGAAAAGCCGTCACACCACCCGACGAGTGCCCGAGGACCACCGCGGGCCCCAGCCCCAGCGTCCGCAGCAGATGCGCGGCGTCCTCGACGAAGTCCTCGCGCGTATAGCCGTCGGTGCGGTCGCTCAGACCGTGGCCGCGCTGGTCCGGGGCGATGACCCGGGCGTGCGCCACGAGCCCCCGCGCCAGCTCCGCGAAGATCGCCCCCCTGCCGAAGGTGCCGTGGAGCAGCAGCAGCGGTGTTCCGCTGCCGCCGTAGTCGACGTACGAGAGCGCGGGGTGGCCACGGTGCGAGGAAAGCTGACGCTGCTGCATGGTTATCAGCCTATTGCGGCCGTGCGCCGCCCGGTGTCCACTCCCGCCCCTTGCTTCCGACCCGTCTTCCCCATCGGCAACTCCCGCTTCCGCCACGGGCCGGACGCGCTACCCGGCGTCAGGTGACCGTTCCCCGCGGGGCACGGCGAAGTCGGTGAGCAGAGCCGTCCGCGGGCCGGCCGCCGACCAGGTGCCGCGCTGCGCGAGGACCGCGATCGCGCTGGTCGGGAACTTCTCCCGGGCACGGTCCAGGGCGTCGCCCAGGGCCTGGGCGGCACACCGCAGCACCACGTCCTGGACGGCCGGGTTGTGGCCGACCAGCAGCAACGTCCCTACGTCGTCCGGGGTTTCCCGGACGACGGCGATGACGTCGGCGGGCTCCGCGGCGTAGAGGCGGGGGTCGTGGCGGACCGGCGGCGGGGCCGGGAGCTGCGCGGCGGCGAGTTCCCACGTCTGGCGGGCGCGGGCGGCGGTGGAGCAGACCACCAGGTCGGGTACGCAGTCGGCGTCGCGCAGCCAGCGTCCCGCGGCCGGCGCGTCCCGCCGGCCCCGCCCGGCCAGCGGGCGGTCATGGTCGGCGACGTCCGGCGGCCAGGCGGACTTGGCGTGCCGGAGGACGACCAGTCGGCGCGGTCCTTGCATGGGGGTGGCCTCCCTGTCTCGGTGAGCGGCGACCGTCTCGGGCGAGTCTCGCATCCCGCCCCGCCGTCCCCGCGGCGGCGGACGCCGCGATTCGGATGCGCCGGCGTCCGCGTCCGCGTCTCCTCCGTACCGTTCCGCGGTCCGCTCACCGTGGCCGGGACCACCGGCCCCCCGCCCACCTGATGCGATCACGCTGATAGCGTCTCCGCCGATGTTGAGGGCATGTCACCGGCATGCCACCGAACGGGGAGGACACACCCACCATGATGGGCCACTCGCACGCGGTGAGCGGCGCCCTGCTCTTCGCGGGCACCGCACCTTTTCTGCCGCCGCTGCTGATGCACGCTCACCTGACGCCGCAGGAGATCCTGATGGGCACGGTGCTGTGCGCCGGTGCCGCTCTGCTGCCCGACCTGGACCACCACGACGGCACCATCGCCAACTTCCTCGGCCCGGTCTCCAAGATCCTGTGCCGCTTCGTCGCGTGGATCTCCGGCGGCCACCGGCACGCCACCCACTCGCTGTTCTTCATCGCCCTGATGACGGCCGGCACCTGGGCCGGGGTGACGTACCTGGGCCGGCCCTTCACGCTCGTCATGACCTTCTTCCTGCTGGCCCTCGCGGTGCGCGCCCTCAACCTCTGCCCGCCCGGCCACGGCTTCTCCGCCTGGAGCACGATCGTCGCCATGGCCGGCATCGGCACCGGCGTCATCGCCAAGTTCATCCCCTCGGCCCCCGGCTGGCTGCCGTACGCGATCGGGCTCGGCTGTCTGGCCCACCTGCTCGGGGACTCCATCACCAAGCAGGGCGCACCGTGGCTCTGGCCGCTGAAGACGCGCTACGAGATCGTCATCATCAAGCACAGCGGCAACAAGCTGGAGACGGAGATACTCACCCCGATCATGGGCGTCGCCACCGTCGTGCTGCTCTGGTTCACGGCGCTCTCGCCGCACTCCTTCAGCTAGGGCCGGTCCGGCGGTTCCGGGGGGGACTGACAAGGTCAGGGGCGGCCGCCCGGACCGCGCCCCGCGGCACGTCCGGGCCCGCCCCGCCGCGGCCGTTGCGGCAGACTGCGGGGCATGGCCACCAACCGCACCTCCGCACTCGTGCACCCGGTCCCGTACCACTCGCAGTGGGCGTCCCCCGAGCTCGTTCCCGCGATCCTCGGCGGGGCGATGTCGGCGGAGGAGGATCCGCGCTGGTCGGCGTACGGGGCCCGGAGCCCCGAGGAGTACGCGTGGTGGTCCTGGCGGCTGTGCGGTGTGGCGTGCCTGCGGATGGCGCTCGCGTACTGGCGGGACGCCGCTCCGACCGCGATGGAGCTGGCCGCCGAGTGCCTTGAGGCCGGTGCCTATGTGCGGCACGACGAGGGCCTGCACGGTCTGATCTACGCGCCGTTCGCCGCCTACGTCGAACGCCGCTGGGGCCTGACCGCGCAGTCCCGGCCCGCTCTCCCACGGAACGAGATCCCCGAACTCGTCGCCGCCGGCAGGCTGCCGCTGCTCTCGGTGCATCCGTCCATCCGGGATGCCGACCCCCGGCCGCCGCACCGGGGAGGTCACCTGGTGCTGGCCGTCGGCAGCACGGACGACCATCTCGTCGTCCACAACCCCTCCGGACTCCCGGCGCACTCGCAGGAGTTCGCCCGCGTGCCCTGGGAGACCTTCGACCGGGTCTACGCGGGCCGCGGCGTCGTCCTGGGCCCGCGGCCCTGACGCCCCTCGGCGGCTCCCGTACTCCCGCGCCCGGTCACACGCCGATCGCCCCGTCGATGCGTTCACGGAGCAGATCGGCGTGCCCGTTGTGCCGGGCGTACTCCTCGATCATGTGGATGAGCACCCACCGCAGCGACACCCGACCGCGCCAGCCGTCGTCGCCCGCGACGTCCAGTCCGGGCGCCGCGGCGACGAAGGCGTCGGCGAACGCCACCTCGGCGCGCCAGGCTTCCCATGCCGCGGCGATGACCGCGGGGTCGGCCACGGCGCCGTCGAAGTCGCCGTCCGGGTGCGCCGTGGAGGAGAAGAGCCGCGGTGCCTCCTGCCCGGCCAGGACGTGCCGGAACCAGCGGCGTTCGACGTCGGCGAGATGCCGCACCAGCCCGAGCAGCGAGAGCGTGGAGGGTGCGACGGAGCGGCGCGCCAGCTCCGATTCCAGGCCGGAGCACTTCAGTTCCAGGGTCCTGCGCTGAGCGCGCAGGAAGCCGGCGAGCACGGCGCGTTCGTCGCCGGTGGTCGGTGCGTCGAGCCGGTCGTCCCGCTCCTCGTCGACGAACAGTTCGGCTCTTCTGCGCGGACCGCTGGTGCTCATCGTCATCAACTCCGTTACGGGTTCGGGCGGGTGGGTCGGCGGCGAGGTCCGGCGGCGCGCCACCGAACCCGCCCTACTTCCCCTGCTCCTGAGGATCGTCCCGCCGCGGGCCGTCAGGCGCATCGGGCGCAGCGGTCGGCACCTGCTCCGCCGGGAACAGGATCGGGCTGAGCAGATACCGCCTGCGGTCCGGCGACGGCTCGTTCGCCAGCTGCCCGAGGATCGCCGCGCGCATCTGGCCGATCAGCGTGGCCAGTTCCTCCTCGCTGAGCCAGACCGCGTGCTGCCGGTAGCCCACGGAGTCGGCGGTCGGGTCGGCCCCGTCCCGGTCGAGGTAGGCGTCGAACTCGGCCAGCAGCGCGGCCATCGCCACCGCGAAGATCCGGCGGTGGTCCTCCACGGGCACCGCGGCCGCGGTCTCCGCGTCGACCACCGCCCGCGCCCGCTGGAGCCGGTAGCGGCGCTCGACCGAGCCGCGCACCCGCTGTTCGCCGACCACTTCGAGGAGGCCGCCGTCGGCCAGCGTGCCGACGTGCCGGTAGACGGTGGCCTTGGACACGTCGGGCAGCAGTCCGCACAGCTCAGACGTGGTGAGCGTCCGCCCGCCGGACATGGCGTGCACGATGCGCAGCCGCACCGGGTGCAGAAGCAGTTCGACGCTGTCCATGGACGAATGTTCTCACATCAGATACGTTTCTCAAACTTGAGAACATTCGACGAGGGAGCCCCCATGCCACTCCAGCCGACCGACGGCCGCCCCGGAACCGCCGTCACCTCCACCACCGAGCCGCCCCTGGGCCACCTCTACGAGGTCGCGCCCGGCCGCCGGCTGATGCTGCACCGCTCCGGCACCGGCGGACCCACCGTGGTCTTCCTGCCCGGTGCCGGTCTCGTCGGCCTGGACTTCCTCAACACCCACGACCGGGTGGCCGAGTTGACCACGAGCGTGCTCTACGACCGGGCCGGCACCGGCTGGAGTTCACCGGTCGACCTTCCCCGCACCGCCGCCGACGTCGTCGGCGAGCTGCACGGTCTCCTGCGTACCGCCGCGGTCCCCGGCCCGTACGTCCTGGTCGGCCACTCCCTCGGCGGGGCCTATGCGCGCCACTTCGCCCAGCGCTTCCCCGACGAGGTCGCCGGCCTGCTCCTCCTCGACCCCTTCCACGAGGACATCCACGACCGCGCACCCCGCGAAGTCCGGGAGAAGCTCGCCCTGATGACCGGCCAGGAGGAGCCGCCGGAGCCCACCCGGGAGCAGCTCGACGCCGCCCGCACCCAGATCGCGCCGCTCTTCGCCGCATGGCCGGACACCGTGCGCGAACCGCTCGTCGACTACCACCTCACGGCCTGGCGGACCGCATTGCGCGAGGGCAGGAACGTCTACGACGAGGTCGCCGACGAGCTCCGGCACGCCCCCACCCTCCCCGACGTCCCGCTGATCGTGCTCAGCGCGACCGGCTACGACGCCACCCAGTCCCAGCTCTGGTCCGAGGAAACCCTCCGCGAGATCAACAGGGGCAAGTGCGCCCTGCACGCCCAACTGGCCGCGTCCGTACCGCGCGGCGCACACCGCGTCCTCGACGACGCCGGCCACGGCTTCCTGCACGAGGAGCGCCCGGACGCGGTACTCCAGGCCATCACCGACCTGCTCGCCCGGCCCGGCGACTGACCGCCGCCCCATCCCGGGCCCCCGGTGGCCCGCGCCCCTCGCGCGTGCGTCACCGGGGACCGCGCGCCGACACCCCGGCGCGGCGCTGCCGTTCTCCCCGCGTCCTTCCTGAAGTATGGGGGCAAACCTCCCACAACCGCGCATAGCTCACTGCGCCCGTCGCACCCATCCCCAGCAGAACAAGGGCCCGCACCATGGAGATGCACCAGCCGGCCGCCCCGGCCGCGCCCAGGAACCCCGGCCTCAGGCGGGACATCGGACTGATCGGCCTGATCTGGGCCTCGGAGGGGTCCATCATCGGATCCGGGTGGCTGTTCGGCGCCCTGTTCGCCGCGCAGGCGGCCGGCACCGCGGCGCTGGTCTCCTGGGGCATCGGCGCCGTCGCCATCATCATCCTGGCGTTCGTGCACGCCGAGCTGGGGGCGATGTACCCGGTCGCGGGCGGCACCGCGCGCTTTCCGCACTACGCGTTCGGCAGCGCGGCCGGGGCGTCCTTCGGCTGGTTCTCGTGGTTGCAGGCGGTCGCCGTGGCGCCCATCGAGGTCATGGCGTCGCTGAACTACCTGAGCGTGCACGTCCCCTGGGTCCAGACCGAGAAGAACCATCTCACCGGCGCCGGTTACGGTCTCGCCGTCGCCTTCATGGCGTTCTTCGTCGTCGTCAACTTCTTCGGCGTCAGGTGGCTGGCGCACACCAACAGCGTGGCGACGTGGTGGAAGGTGGCGGTCCCGGTCGTCACCATCGTGGTGATGGCCGCCGCCACCTTCCGGGCCGGCAACTTCGGTTACCAGGGTTTCTCCCCGTTCGGCGCCAAGGGCGTGCTCTCCGCGATCAGCACCAGCGGCGTCATCTTCGCCCTCCTCGGCTTCGAGCAGGCCGACCAACTGGCGGGCGAGAGCCGGAATCCGGCCCACGACATCCCCCGCGCGGTCATCGGCTCGATCCTGATCGGCGTCCTCATCTACATGGCCCTCCAGGTGGTGTTCATCGGCGCCCTCCCGCACAGCGCGTTCGCCCACGGCGGCTGGGCCGACCTCTCGTTCAGCGGCAAGGCGGGCCCGTTCGCCGGACTCGCCGGCTCCATCGGCCTCGGCTGGTTGGCCACCCTCCTGTACGTGGACGCGGTCATCTCCCCCAGCGGCACCGGCCTGATCTACACGACCGCCACCTCCCGCATCTCGTACGGCCTCTCCCGCAACGGCTATGTGCCGGAGATCTTCGAGCGCACCAGCAAGCGCGGTGTCCCGTGGTTCGGCCTGCTCTTCGCGTTCGCCATCGGGCTGATCGTCTTCCTGCCGTTCCCCACCTGGCAGAAGCTGGTCGGCTTCGTCACCTCCGCCAGCGTGCTGATGTACGCGGGCGCCCCGCTCGCCTTCGGCTGCCTGCGCAAGCAGGACCCGGACCGGCCGCGTCCGTACCGCCTGCCCGGCGGCCTGTTCTGGGCCCCGGTGGCCTTCGTCGTCGCGAACCTGATCATCTACTGGACCGGCTGGGACACCCTGTGGCGCCTCGGCGTGGCGATCGTGCTCGGCTACCTGCTGCTCGGCGGCTCGGCGCTGTTCCGGCTCAACCCCAGGGCCCCGCAGCCGAACTGGCGGAACGCGCAGTGGCTGCCGGTGTACCTGGTGGGGATGGGCGTCATCTCCTGGCAGGGCGGCTTCTGCAGTACGGGCCCGGCGTCGAAGGTCTCCTGCGGCGCGACGGACGCCCTCCCCTTGTGGTGGGACATCGCCCTCATCACGGTGTTCAGCCTGGTCATCTACTTCTGGGCGCACTCCGTGCGACTGCCGGCCCCCCAGACGCAGGAGTACATCGGGTCCGTGGAGGTGGTGACCGGACGATGAGTGCGAAACCGCCCTCGGGATCATAGAATCACCCGAACGGGGAAGATCCGCGAAGGGGGACCGGATGGACCGCGACATCCGCACCGTGGACGACGTACTCAGGCTCCTGGACGGCCTGTTCAGTCCGGACGCCGACCGCTGGACGGAGACCGGGGCCTCCTGGTGGGACGGGTTCTACGCGGACCGCACCAAAGACGTGCCGTTCTTCGTCGCGAAGCCCGACGAGAACCTGGTCTCGTACCTCGACCGCGGTCTGATCACCGCCGGTCGCGCCCTCGACCTGGGCTGCGGCCCGGG
>NZ_JBNHIN010000004.1:144048-170804 GCF_050054615.1 Streptomyces sp. YGL11-2 | reverse complement strand
CCCCAACGCCCTCCACCTCGACGCACGGGGCTTCACCGTGGACGCCGTCGACCTCTCCCCCACGGCCGTGGCCTGGGCCGCCGACCGGGCCCGCGAGGCACAGGCCGGGGTCCGGTTCCACTGCGGCGACGCCTTCGACCTCGTCGGCACCGAACTCGGCGGCCCCTACGACCTGATCTACGATTCCGGCTGCTTCCACCATCTGCCGCCGCACCGCCGCATCAGCTACCTGGACCTCCTCGACCGCGCCCTGGCCCCCGGCGGCCATCTCGCCCTCGTCTGCTTCGCGGCCGGTGACCAGGGCATGGGATCCGAACTCCCCGACGCCGACTTCTACCGCCAGTCCCGCCTCCACGGCGGCCTGGCCTACACCCCCGAGTCGCTGCGCCACATCTTCGCCGGCCTCACCGAGCTCGAACTCCGCCGCATGCACGACGAATCCCCCGACTCCGGCCGCTACGGCGAACCGTTCCTCTGGACGGCCCTGTTCCGGCACGACGCCACCGGTCGGTGAGGCCCTTCCGCAGTGCGCAGCGCGCCCCCTCAACCGGCCGCCTCCTGGCCTCCGTTGACGCTGCCCACCGACCGTACGAACGGGAACCGGGCCGCCGCACGCGCCGCGTATCCGGCCGTCCCCGATGCCCGGCGCCACCACGCGCTCGGCGGCAGGCGCTGGGCGGCAGGGGCCACAAGGACGGGCCGCACCGGGCGCCGGCGGCCGGTTCGGGCGGCGAGCGGGAGAGCCGGCGCGACAAGCCGCTCACCCGGAAGGATGACGACGCGGCCATCGCCTCCTTCGAGGAGGAGGCCCGGAACGTCGCCGCACGGGCCGGGATCGGGGCCCGGGCGATCGCCCGGCGACCCCCGGTGGCCCAGTCCACGAACCAACCTTCGCCGGGCGGATCACAGGAGTCGGCCAAATATGCCGCGGTTCTACCGCAACGCATCCCGACACGCAGATAGCTTTAGAGGTTGCGCAACATTGAAGGTACTGTCTGCGTGTCATGGCTCGGTACAGGCGGGAGGCCGAGGTGAGCGCAGTCAGCTACCCCGTGCGCGGGACCACTCGTGCGAAGTCGGCCTGGGGCAGAGTCCTCGGGCGGGGCTCGATCATCCGGCGGCTGGACTGGATGCTGTTCGGATCGGCCTTCGCCCTCTCGGCCATCGGCGCGGTGCTCGTGTACTCCGCGACCCGCGGCCGTATGGAGCTGAACCAGGGCGACCCGTACTTCTTCGTGCTGCGGCACATCATCAACACCGGGATCGGCCTCGCCCTCGGGGCCCTCACCCTCTGGTACGGCCACCGGCGGCTGCGGGACACCGCGGCCATCCTCTACGTCCTCACGGTGGTGCTGGTCGCGCTGGTACTGACACCGGTCGGCGCGACGATCAACGGCTCCCGGCGGTGGATCGTGATCGGCGGCGGGCTGTCCATCCAGCCCGCGGAGTTCGTCAAGGTCTCGGTCATCATCGCGATGGCGGTGGTCCTCACCGCCAGAGTGGACGCGGGCGACCTGGCCGGCCCGGACCAGCGCGGCATCATCCGGGCGCTGGCCCTGGGCGGCTTCCCCGCGCTGCTGATCCTGCTCACCCCGGACCTCGGGCAGGTGCTCGGGATCGTGGCGATCGTGCTGTGCATGCTGATCGCGGCGGGCGCGCCGAAGCGGTGGGTCCTGGGGCTGGTGGGGACCGGGGTGGTGGGCGCTCTGGCGGTATGGCAGTTCCATCTACTGGACCAGTACCAGATCAACCGGTTCGCGGCGTTCGCCGATCCCGCGCTCGACCCCTCCGGCGTCGGCTACAACACCAGCCAGGCGCGGATCGCGATCGGCGCCGGCGGGCTGACCGGGTCGGGCCTCTTCCAGGGGGCCCAGACCAACGGCCAGTTCGTCCCCGAGCAGCAGACCGACTTCGTCTTCTCGGTCGCCGGCGAGGAACTGGGCTTCCTGGGTGCGGGCCTGATCATCGCCCTCATCGGCGTGGTGCTCTGGCGCGCCTGCCGTATCGCCCGCAGCTGCCCCGACCTGTACGGGACGGTGGTCGCGGCCGGGATCGTCGGCTGGCTGGCGTTCCAGGCGTTCGAGAACATCGGCATGAACCTCGGCATCATGCCGGTGACCGGACTGCCACTGCCGTTCGTGAGCTACGGCGGGTCGTCGATGTTCGCGGGGTGGGTCGCCATCGGCCTGCTGCAATCGATAAAGGTCCAGCGGGTGATGTCGGCCTGAGCCGGGCCGCGGACCGGCTCACCGCACGCGGTACGCCGCCGGCTTCCGGGGAGGAGTTCCCGGAAGCCGGCGGCGCGTGCGGCGAGGGGCCCGTTCAGAGCCCGGTCCGGCCGAGCCGCCGGGCGGCGAACACCGACCGCAGCTGCTTCCCGTTGACGAGCACGGCGACCCCGAGCAGCGCGAGCCCGCAGACGCCCTGCTCGACCTTCAGCCATATCGGGAAGGTGCCCGGCAGCGCGATGATGGCCGCAATGGCCACGATCATGACGGCGGAGACGATCCGCAGCCTGCGGTACGCCCCGCGTGAGCCGCGGGCCGTCCGGACGGCGAACGCGAACGTCAGCAGCGCGCTGGCGACGACGACGGCGCCACGCGCCCACACCGCTTCGTTCACGACCGCGGCGTCGTTGCGCAGCGCGACGATGGCGACGAGGGTGAGCACACTGATGCCGAGGTAGCCGCCGGCGAGCCACTTCGTCCTGCGGAACGCGGCCTGGCTGCGCGGATGCTGGAGGTCTTCCTCGGACAGCGCGGCAGGGCGCGGGCTCCGGGCGTTCATGCTGGTCTTCTCCTTGGCGATGCGGGCCGCGGCTGCGGTCGAAGCGGTGGCACCGCCCTGTCCGGACGGCTGCTCCCAGCATCCGGCCCGATCGCCGCCCCTACGTCGCCCCCGCGGACGAGACCCGGAGTGAGCCTGCCTCAGGGACCGGTCGGGGCTGCCCCGTACGCGAGGTAGGGGGGATCCCGTAAGGGCCGGAGGACGCGGCCCCTGTCTCAGGCCGGACGGCAGTTCGGCGGGAAAGGCGGAGGTGAAGCGCAACTGCCGGATCGGTTACGAGAAGAAGGGGTTCACGCTGACCGCCGACATCGGCAACCGCGATACGGATCTCCAGGGCGGTCATTTCGAGAAGGGCTTCAAACTGCCGGACTACGACGGCTGGTTGAGCTGACCCCGGGGGCCTACCGCCCCAGGGCCAGGCCCCAGCCGTGTTCCAGCAGGTCGAAGATCTCGCGGAAGGCGCGCTCAGGGTCCTCGTGGGTGCCCGGCAGATTCCGGCTCTCCAGAGTGAAGCGAGCCAGCGCGGCGGACTTGAGGTCCCCCTCGGGCGCCCCGGTCGCCTCGGCGATGGCGGCGGCCAGGGCGGTCTCGTACCGGAGCCACATGCGGTGCTGGTACTCCTGGAGGGCGGGGGTCGATTCCACCATCTGCCGGAAGGCGCGGAATTCCGGTTCGTCGCCGCGGAACGCGACCCGCATGCGCACCAGGTGATCGCGCAGAGCGTGGAGGACGGACTGGCCGGCAGCCCGGTCGCGTACCGCCGCGACGAGGGCGGCCTCGTGGTCCTGGTCCTCGTCGAAGACCAGGGCCTCCTTGCTGGGGAAGTGCTTGAACAGCGTGGTCACCGACACGTCGGCCGCCTCCGCGACCTCCCTGACGCCGACGGCGTCGTAACCGCGCTCCAGGAAGAGCCGTAGCGCGGCGTCCGCCAGCGCCCTGCGCGTCTGGGCCTTCTTGCGTTCGCGACGCCCCATCGTTTCGGTCATGCCGTCCACTCTACCGCGATGGTTGACCGGATATGAAAGTTGAGCCGTTGCACTTATTTAGCCGCTGTGCTTTTCTTGGTGAGGCAGGACAGTCCGCCGGCACCGCCGCACCGTCCCTTCCGCCCTCCCGACCGCACCCTCCACCAAGGAGCGATCCGCCATGTCCGCACAGCACTTGACGCACACCCAAGCCGACCGCCGCAGCCCCCGTATCGCGATCGTCGGCGGCGGTCTCGGCGGCCTCGTCTGCGCCCGCGTTTTGCAACGTCACGGCCGCACCGTGACCGTCTACGAGCGCGAGCCCTCATCCGAGGCCCGGTCGCAGGGCGGCACCCTCGACATCCACGCCGGCACCGGCCAGCAAGCGCTGCAGGCCGCCGGCCTGTTCGACGCATTCAGCGCCCTGGCCCGGCCGGAGGGCCAGGAGATCCGCATGCTCGACCACACCGCCACCGTGGTGCGCCGCTTCCTGCCCGAGGGCGAGGCCGACCGGCCGGAGATCGACCGCGGCCAGCTCCGCGGCCTCCTCCTGGACTCCCTCGCCCCGGGCACCGTCCGATGGGGCGCCGGCGTCGACTCGGTCGCTCCGCTCGACGACGGCACCTGCCGCGTCCACTTCACCGGAGGCGCCACCGACGACTTCGACCTGGTCATCGGCGCCGACGGTGCCTGGTCACGGGTCCGCTCGGCGCTCTCCGCCGCCCGCCCCCGCTACACGGGCGTCACGTTCGTCGAGTCCTCCTTCGACGACTGCGACACCCACCACCCCGAAATCGCCCGGCTCGTCGGGCACGGCAGCATGGCGGCGAAGGGCAGCCGCAAGACCCTGACCGCCCAGCGCAACAGCAACGGCCACATCCGCGTCTACAGCGCCTTCCGTGCGCCGGAGGACTGGCACACCGCCCTCGACCTCACCGACGGTGCGGCGGTACGCGCCCATCTGCTCGGCCGCTACGACGGCTGGGACGAGAGCCTGCTGGCCCTCCTCCGCGACAACGACGGCGGTTTCGTCCACCGCCCCCTGTACGCCCTGCCCGTACCGCACACCTGGGACCACGTCCCCGGCGTCACCCTGCTCGGCGACGCCGCCCACCTGATGCCCCCGCTCGGCGTCGGCGCCAACCTCGCCCTGCTCGACGGCGCCGAGCTCGCCCGGGTCCTCGTCACCGAACCGACCCTCGACAGCGCCGTCCGCGCCTACGAGGACGTCATGCTCCCCCGCTCCGCCGAGCACGCCAAAGCCTGCGGCGAGGGCCTGAACCGCCTGATCACCGTGGACGACGCGCAAGAGGTGCTCTTCCCCGACCTGGAGGGGATGCGTTCCAGCTGAGGACGGGAGCGCGCTTGACCCCCTCGCGGGACGGCGGTCAGCCGGCACACCGCCGAACTCGCCCGTGCAGCACCCCCGTTGGCACGCATCACCTCCCGCAGGAGGCTGCCGCCGCCGCTGGGATCCTGTGCCGTTCGCCCGCGATCCGGGCCTGCGCCTGATCATCGCCCGCAGCACCCCGGGGGCCGGGCGCGCGGTCTTCGAGCCGGTGATCCAGCGCACCGTCGAGCTGGGCAAGCAGGGCCTGCCGCTGTCCGGCGACGGTGCGGAGGGACCGCTGATCGGCACCCACCGGGCGGTGCGGCCGCCGCCCGGCCGGGCCCGGTTCGTCACCCGGAGGCGGGGCGCGGAGCCGGTACGGACGGCGTGGATCCCACCCGGGTGACCCACGCCGATCGCCTTCTCGTTCTACTCACGGATCGTGCCCCGCCCGTCACCATTCGTCCCTGGTCGCGGGGCGTCCGCTCCAGCCCGCGCCACAGATTTGCCCCGGGCCGGGGGCGGTATGCCACAGTGGGCCACCCGGCCGGCCGGGCGCGTCCGCGCGCACAGGACCCGTCGGGATCCCCATACCTCATACCCCGTACAACGGCCCGGCCGCGCCCTGCGCACGCCCGGATTGTCCCCGTCCCCTCACGTCCTTCCCCAGAGAGCGATGCAGGCAACGACTCTTGTCCCCCGGACCGCGGACCTCTTCGACCAGGGCCTGGAGCGCCGGGCCGGCTCGGCCCTGCTGCGCTTCGGCGCCGCGCGGCAGCGTCCGGACCACCGGATCAGCTGGTCCGGCGACGGTGCCGCCGCCTGGCTCGACGAGCCGCGCGGCCATGTGTGGAGCGTCGGCGACGCCACCGCCGCCGCCGGGCTCGTGCTGCGCGCCGCGCACCAACTTCCGGGTTGTGTCACGGAGTTCACCGG
Source organism: Streptomyces sp. YGL11-2 (assembly GCF_050054615.1). Lineage (NCBI taxonomy): Bacteria > Bacillati > Actinomycetota > Actinomycetes > Kitasatosporales > Streptomycetaceae > Streptomyces > Streptomyces sp. YGL11-2. The sequence continues at coordinate 164,786 of NZ_JBNHIN010000004.1, read as the reverse complement.
TCCCCGAGGGACCGATACGCTGCTCGGTCGGCACCTGCCGGTGACCGACCCCGTCGCCTGGGTCTTCCGCTGGACGGTCCAGGAGCCCCCCGTCCACCGGGCCGAGGAGCGGGTGGTGGTCCTCGGCGAGGCGCACCACGACGAGCTGCTCGCCTTCCTCACCGAACACAGCCCGGCCCACTCGACCGGCCCCGGCTCGTCGGCGGTCAGCCTCTGGGCCGGGATCCGCGGCACGGACGGGCGGCTGGTGGCGTGCGGTGCGCTGAGCAGTCTGCGCGACAGCGGCGCCCCGCTGATGGCGTCGGTCGCGACCGACGCCGCACAGCGCGGCCAGGGGCTCGGCGCGGCACTGACCTCCTGGCTGACCCGCTACGCGATCCGCCACCACGGCTTCTGCACCCTGTGGCAGTTGGCCGACAACGCCCCCGCCGAGCGGCTCTATACCCGCCTCGGCTACCGCAACGAGGACCCCTGCGTGGCCGCGCGCATCGCCACGGGCTGACACCGGCGCGCCCCACGGCCGGCGAGCGCCTCACACGACATGCCCGCCGGGGACCGGGGCTGTCAGGATCCGGCGCCGGTCGGCCCCGGATCCGCTGCCTTCTTGCGCCCGACCGCCGTCTGGGCCATACCGGGCAGGAAGTCGGCGAACAGCTCGTGCACTTCGTGGACCAGCGGGCGCAGGACCCGGAAGCGGGCCAGTGACACCCCGCGGGCGGTCAGCCGGGCGCCGCGGCCGGCCAGTTGACGGCTGCGCTCACGGCCGGGCGAGCGGTCGAAGACCCAGTACAGGACGAGTCCCATCTGCGACAGCCACATCAACTCGGGCAGCACGTCGGCGAGTTCGGCCGGGACCTTGGCCTTGGAGCCCGCCAGCACTTCGCGGTGCACGTCGACGGCCGCTTCGCGGGCGTGCCGGGAGTCGGCTGAGAAGGGGCTGAGGGGACTGTCCGGGTCCGCGGCGTTCTTGAAGAACTGGGCCGCGAACTCGTGGTACGGCGCGGCGATGTCCAGCCATGCGCGCAGCACCCCGGCGAGCCGCGCCTCCAGCTCCGTCTCCCGGTCCAGTACGTCGCGGACCGCCGCCTGGTGCTCGGCGGCGATCCGGTCGTAGAAGCCCTGGATCAGGTGCTCCTTGCCCGCGAAGTAGTAGTACGCGTTGCCGACCGAGACCCCGGCCTCCTTGGCGATGGCCCGCATGGTGGTCTTGTCGTAGCCCCGTTCCTGGAACAGCCGCATGGCCGTCTCCAGGATCAGGGTGCGGGTCTGCTCGCTCTTGGCCGGTCGGGGCGGGTTCTCTGCTGGCACGGTCAGAGCCTAATCGGGCACCGCGCAGCCGCTGCGGCAGCCCTGCGGGGCGGCGGAATCCGCCGGGGCGGCCCAGCCGTTGCCGGGGGCGTGCGCCGCCCGGCCGGCGGGCCGGGGGCTCCGGTGCGACTCGCGGTACCTGGCCGCGGCGAGCACCGCGCCACGCGCGAAACGGAGTCCGGAGGGGGTGCTGAGCTTGTGGGCGAGTGGCCGGTACTTGTCCAGCGCCCACAGGCACACGACCCAGGCGGCTGGGCCGCGGTACACCTGCCCGCCGTCCCCGACGACGGTGATCTCCTCCAGTGTGGCGGTGTGGTCCAGCTCCGGCAGGCGCCGCCGGGTCTCCTGCGTACCGGCCGGCACCAGCTCCAGCGGCACCAGCTGACGCTGCCGGCCGAGCCAGTCGCGGAGGAAGGCGCAGAGGGGACACCGCGCGTCGTACAGCACGGTGAGCCGGCGGACCGGGACGCCGGTGGCGCCCCGGTCCGCGGAGACGGAGGTGGCCGTCATCCCTGCACCTGCCCGGCGGGCGCCGGCCGGGTGTACGCCTGCGGCGCCACCGGCGGAGTCTGCTCACGGTCCATGATTCCGCGCCGGCGGAACTTGTTGAGCGCGAAGACGTTGCCGAGGTGCATCAGCCCGAGCACCAGCAGCACCACGCCGAGTTTGCGCGACAGCGCCTCGAACACCTGCCGGGAGGTGTCGATGGTGCCGTCGGCCTGGAGGTACAGCGCGACGAAGCCGAGGTTCACGAGGTAGAACCCGACCACGAGCAGGTGGTTGACGGCTTCCGCCAGTTTCTCGTTCCCGTGCAGTACGTCCGCCAGGAAGATCCGCCCGTTGCGACTGAGGGTGCGGGCGACCCAGATGGTCAGGCCGATGCTGACGAGCAGATAGATGGCGTAGGCGACGACGGAGAGGTCCACGTCCCGACTCCTTCTTGAACGTGTTCAAAAACGTTGACGGTGACGACTGTAGACCTGTTTTTGAACGCGTTCAAGTGAGGTGCGGAGCCGGGAGAGGGGAGCGGGTGGGGCCGGGATCACGCGGCCGTGGCCCACCGGCGGGCCACGCCTCGGGCCAAGTGGCGATCCGGCGGCGGAAGTTGCCCGTCCGCCCCGGCGCCGTCACGTGCCGGGACGCGTACGCACCCCGTGGCGCGGGCCGGACGAGGCGCGGCGGTGCCGGTGGAACTGCAGCCGCCTGCCGGACTTCTCCGGACGCATCGGCGGAAGCACGTCGGTGAGGAAGAAGAAGAACGCGAGGACGTGCGCCAGCCAGCGGTAGCACACCATCAGCCCGCGGAACTGGCGCCGCGGATAGTGGCCGGTCCACACCAGCATGCCCGCGGGAGAGGTGAACACCAGGGCCACCACGGCGGCCACCATCAGCAGCGCCGAGAGCCCGCCGAGCCACCACACCAGCCGGACGACCAGGGCGAACAGCACGAGCAGGAGGTACACCGGAAGGGCGCGCAGCCACGACGCCACCAGCCGCCAGCCGCGCGGCATCCGGGGCGGACCGTCGATGTACAGACGGGTCGGGTAGTCGGGGACGGCGCCCAGACTGAAGGGCGGATAGCGGTCCGTGGCCAGCGCCCCGTAGGAGTAGTAGGACACCCGCCACACCCACCGCAGCACCCCCGTGGTGAAGCGGAACAGCACACGCGGATAGCGCCCGGTGAAGAGCAGGGAGACGAACGCGAGCGCGCTCGCGGCCAGGAACAGGATGCCCAGCACGGTCAGCGCGATGTGGTGCGGCACGAGCAGCAGCCATTTCACCGACCAGAGCCAGCGCGACAGCGGCTCGTCCAGCTCCGCCTCGATGCGCACCGGCCGGCACTCCTCCGCGAGCGTTGCCATGACGGTCAGCTCCTTCCCGGCAGAGGGAACGGCACTTCCCAGCCTGACCAGAACGCCGCGGGCCGACCAGGGCTGTTCGGCCCATTCCTGCCGGGCTCTTCGGCCGCGGCCCGCCGGCGCGCCCGCACGGGAGACGGCACCGGGCAGGTACCTCAGGCAGGCGCTGTGCGCTCACCGTGCGGTGCGGGTGCACCCGCGGTGAGCACGCTCATCGGGGGCGGCCCGTCCATGCGGTGGGTGCCCCGTCGCGCGCGTGGGCGGGACGGGGCACCCGTGGTACGGGGCGGCGAGCCGCTATCCGCGCGCCACCTGCTCCGGGATGGCCGGGCGGCCGGCGGTCTTGGTCTCGGCGCCGTGCGCGAAGGAACCGGCGTCGTCCGCGTCGCGGTGCGGCTGCTGCTGGGCCTGGAGGCGCGGCAGGACACGGCGCAGGTCCTCCAGGAACAGGTCGCCGAGGTCGTGGCCGAAGCCGTTGCGGATCACGACGCGCAGCGCCGCCAGGTCGGTGCGGTTGGCGGGGAAGGTGTACGCCGGCACCAGCCAGCCGCGCTCGCGCAGTGCGGCGGAGACGTCGAAGACGGTGAAGTTGGTGATGTCGTCGCTGACCCGGAAGGCGAAGACGGGGAGTTCGCTGCCGTCGGTGATCAGGGTGAACGGCCCGAGCTTGGCGATCTCCGCGGCGAGCCGGGTGGCGACGTCCCGGCAGGTCTGCTGGACGACCTGGTAGCCGTCGAAGCCCAGCCGCAGGAAGTTGTAGTACTGGGCGATCACCTGGGCGCCGGGGCGGGAGAAGTTCAGCGCGAAGGTCGGCATGTCGCCGCCCAGGTAGTTGACGTGGAAGACCAGGTCCTTGGGCAGCGCCGCGGCGTCCCGCCACAGGGCCCAGCCCACGCCGGGCATGACCAGCCCGTACTTGTGGCCGGAGGTGTTGATGGAGGCGACGCGCGGCAGCCGGAAGTCCCAGGCCAGGTCGGGGTCGAGGAACGGGGCGATCATCGCGCCGGAGGCGCCGTCCACGTGGACGGGCACGTCGATGCCGGTGCGCTCCTGAAGGTCGTCGAGCGCCGCGGCGATCTCGGCCACCGGCTCGTAGGCGCCGTCGAAGGTCGAGCCGAGGACCGCGACGACACCGATGGTGTTCTCGTCGCAGAGCTTGACGGCCTCCTCCGCGGAGAGGATGAAGCGGTTGCCCTCCATCGGGACGTACCGCGGCTCGACCTCGAAGTAGTCGGCGAACTTCTCCCAGCAGATCTGGACGTTGATGCCCATCACCATGTTGGGGCGCTCGGTGGACTTGCCCTCGGCGCGCCGGCGGTGCTGCCAGCGGCGCTTGAGCGCCAGTCCGGCCAGCATCGCCGCTTCGCTGGATCCGGTGGTCGAACAGCCCACCGCCGCATGCGAGTCGGGGGCGTTCCAGAGGTCGGCGAGCATATGGACACAGCGCGCCTCGATCTCGGCGGTCTGCGGGTACTCGTCCTTGTCGATCATGTTCTTCTCGGCGCACTCGGCCATCAGCTGCTGCGCCTGCGGCTCGGCCCAGGTGCTGACGAAGGTGGCCAGGTTCAGCCGGGCGTTCCCGTCCAGCATCAACTCGTCATGGACGATCTGATACGCGGTGTCCGGGTCCATCCCCTCCCCCGGCAGCTCGAACCGGGGAACCTTGATCGGCTGCCGGCTGAAGACCGGGTTCACGGTGAGATGGGGGCTGGCGTCGCGGTGCTGGTGGGGTCGCTTGAGTGGCATGGTGAGCGTGTCCTCTTCCCGGTACGTGCCGAACCTTGCAGCGGCGACCGGCCAGGCCGACCCTCCCGCCCGGCCCGGCCGGTCCACGCGCGGCGGCCAGGGTAACGGCTTTCACTGTGCGGGCAACGGACACCGCCGGGCCACGGGCGCACCTGCGGCGCCATCAGGCCACGTCGCCCGATTCCTCCGCCCCGCACCACACGACGTGACGGAGCGGAATCACGCGGTGATCGCCACGGAGGGGCATCGCCGGATCGCCGAGCGTGCGCTCGTTCCCGCGCCGCGTCCCCCTCATCCCGGTCGTCCCGGTCGTGCCGTCGCACCGCGGGCGACCGGGCGCCGGGCGAGCGCGGCCGCACCCCCGTTCGGCGCGCGGGATCCGGCCGCAGCTGCTCTTCTGGTGGGGGAAGTCCGTAGCGGGAGATCCAGATCCGGGGAGAGATCCAGATGAGCAGCTACCGAGTCGCGCAGGCCGGCGCCGTGGGCGCGCCGTTCGAGATCGTCGAGCGGGAGGTGCCGGAGCCGGGCCCCGGCCACGTACGGATCGCCGTGGACGCCTGCGGGGTCTGCCACAGCGACGCCATGTTCGTGGGAGCCATGATGCCGGGCATCCGGTTCCCGGTGGTCCCCGGGCACGAGATCGCCGGGCGTATCGACGCGGTCGGTGAGGGGACGTACAGCGGCTGGCGGGTGGGCGACCGGGTCGCGGTCGGATGGTTCGGCGGCAGCTGCGGGCACTGCACGCCCTGCCGGCAGGGCGACTTCATCGTGTGCCCGCAGCTGAAGGTGCCGGGGTGGGCGTACGACGGCGGTTTCGCGGAGATGATGGTCGCGCCGGCCGACGCGCTGGCCCGGATCCCCGACGGGCTGGCGGCACCCGACGCCGGGCCGATGGCGTGCGCCGGGGTCACCACGTACAACGGGCTGCGGCGCAGTTCGGGGCGGCCGGGCGACCTGGTCGCCGTGCTCGGCATCGGCGGCCTGGGCCACCTGGGCGTGCGCTACGCGGTCGCGATGGGCTTCGAGGTCGTGGCGATCGCCCGCGGCGCCGACAAGGGGGACCTGGCCAAGCAGTTGGGCGCACACCACTACATCGACAGCACGGCGAGCACCGGCGTCGCGGACGCGCTGCAGTCCCTCGGCGGCGCCAAGGTCGTACTGGCGACGGCCGCCAACTCCAGTGCCATCACGGCGACCGTGGACGGGCTGGCCCACCGCGGCGAGTTGGTGGTCATCGGCGCGGACACCGAACCCCTGGGGATCAACCCCACCCAGCTCCTCATGCGCGCCCGCGTCGTCCGCGGCCACCCGTCCGGTACCGCACAAGACGTCCAGGAAACCATGGAGTTCAGTGTGCTGCACGGCATCCGCCCGATGACGGAGACCATGCCGCTGGAGCACGCGAACGAGGCATACGGGAAGATGCTGGCGGGGGCGGCGCGGTTCCGGATGGTGCTGACCGGCGGCTGAGGAACGGGCGCCGGTCCGGCGCAGGACGGAAGGGTGCCCCGGCCGTCCTGCGCCGCAGCGCGTCCCGCCGCCCCGAACCGCCCGCGACCGACCCCAACCGCCCACCACCGCACGGATACCGACGCCGGGGCACGGCCCGACCGCCGCCCGCCCCGCCGCCGGTGCACGCTCGTCCCGACCCAGGAGGATGCATGTCCCAGTCCGCCACCCAGGCCGCCGGCCGCACCCATCGTCTGGTCCCCTCCCCCGCGGGCCGGATCCATCTCGTGGAGCAGGGCAGCGGACCGCTCGTCCTGCTGGTGCACGGGTTCCCGGAGTCGTGGTACTCGTGGCGCCACCAGATGGCGGCGCTGGCCGCCGCCGGGTACCGCGCGGTCGCCATCGACGTGCGCGGCTACGGGCGTTCGTCCAGGCCCGCGAACGTGGACGCCTACCGTATGCGCAACCTCGTCGAGGACAACGTCGCCGTGGTGCACGCCCTCGGCGAGCGGACCGCGGTGGTCGTCGGGCACGACTGGGGCTCGCCGATCGCCGCCCACTCCGCGCTGCTGCGGCCGGACGTCTTCCGCGCGGTCGGGCTGCTCAGCGTGCCCTACACGCCCCGCGGCGGCCACCGGCCCAGCGAGGTCTTCGCCCGGATCGGTGGGGACGACGAGTTCTATGTGAGCTACTTCCAGGACCCGGGCCGGGCCGAGGCCGAAATCGAACCGGACGTCCGCGGCTGGCTGGCCGGCATCTACGCCGCCCTGTCCGCCGACACCATGCCGGCGCCCGACGCCCCGCCCCCGTTCCTCGTGAGCCCGGGCGGAAAGCTCCGGGACCGCTTCCCCGCCGACCGGCGGCCCGCCTGGCTCAGCGACGACGATCTCGACTTCTACGCGGGGGAGTTCGAGCGTACGGGCATGAGCGGGGCCCTCAACCGCTACCGGAACATGGACCGGGACTGGGAGGACCTCGCCGACCTCGCCGGCGCCCCGCTCACCCAGCCGTCCCTGTTCATCGGCGGCAGCCAGGACGCCACCCTCGGCTGGCTGGCCGACGCGATCACGGCGTTCCCCACCACCATGCCGGGTCTGGTCGCCTCGCACCTCCTCGAAGGCTGCGGTCACTGGATCCAGCAGGAGCGCCGCGACGAGGTCGACCAGCTGCTGACCAAGTGGCTGGCGAACCTGCCCGGTTGACGGCCCGCCTCGTCCATAGAAGACCGACCTCCCCCTGCCCCTTGCCCCTCTGCCGCCGTTACGGCTCGGCGCGGAACGCGCGCCGGTAGGCGCCCGGCGTCGTCCCCAGGGCGCGCAGAAAGCGCCTGCGGAGATTGACGGCCGAGGAGAGGCCGACGCGACGCGCGACGGCCTCCAGGGGGAGGTCGGTGGATTCCAGCAGTTCGCGGGCGGTGGCGATGCGCTGCGCGAGCAGCCACTGCCCCGGACTGGCGCCGAGCTGATCGGCGAACCGGCGGGCGAGGGTACGGGCCGACACCCCTGCGTGCGCGGCCAGTTCCTCGACGGTGAGCGGCTCGTCGAGCCGTCCGGTCATCCACTCCAGCAGGGGCGCGAGCGTACCGTCGATCTGGGCGGGGTGCGGCGGCGCCGAGTACTGGAGCTGCCCGCCCTCCCGGTGCGGCGGCATGACCATGCTGCGGGCCACCTGCGCGGCGTACCCGGCGCCGTGGTCCGCGCGGACGAGATGCAGGCAGAGGTCGATGCCCGCACCGGAGCCCGCGCTGGTGGCCACGTCACCGTCGTCCACGTACAGCACGTCCGGGTCCACCCGCACGGCCGGGAACCGGTCGGCGAGTTGGCCCGCCCGCGCCCAGTGCGTGGTCGCCCGTCGCCCGTCCAACAGCCCGGCGTGGCCCAGCGCGAAGGCGCCGGAGCAGATGCTGACCACCCGCGCTCCGCGCCCGTGTGCGCGGCGCAGGGCCGCGACGACCGGGGGCGAGGGCGGCTGCTCCGTGGGCAGCCACCCGGGGATGACGACGGTGTCCGCCCGGTCGAGGGCGTCCAGCCCGTCGGTCACGAGCATGTCGTACCCGGCGAGGGTCGGCACCGGGCCGGGGTGTTCCGTACACACCCCGAAGGCGTACCGGGCCGGGATTCCCCGCCGGGCGATCCCGAACACCTCGGCCGCGCAGCCGAGTTCGAAGGTCGACTGCGGTGGGTGGACGAGCGCGACCACATGATGCATGGCAGGAAAGTACCTCAGGATGTCATTTCTGACACTCGGCGGGTCGACGACGGCCCGCCAGGCTGGTCCTCATGACGAACCAGCAGACGAACCAGCAGACGCAGCAGCAGAAGACACCGCACCCCGCACAGCGGCCGGCCGCGGAAGGGGCGTCCGGACGGACGGCGGAGCGGACACGGGAGCAGGTGCCCGGCTACGTGTGGTCCGCCGTACAGGACGCCCAGGTACGGGAGATCTTCCCCGGCATCCGCGTCCGTCCGCTGTGGACCGGGGACGACGGCGCGAAGGCCCAGGTGCTGGAGATGGACCCGCACACCTGCTGGGAGGGCATCGACGTCCACGAACCCGGGCCCGAGGAGGTCTACGTGATCTCGGGAGTCTTCCACGACGGCGAACGGGGCTACCCGGCCGGGTCGTTCCTCCACGCACCGGCGGGTTCCTGGCACATCCCGCAGACGACGACCGGCTGCACGCTGTTCGTCTTCTACCCCGAGGGCTGAGCGCTGCCCGACGGGCGGTGGCCCGTCGGGCGAGCCGACGGGCGCCTGCCTGGGCGGAATGCCACCGGCACCGTGGGCCCGGTCGCACCCCATCAACCGGAGGCCGGCGCGGGGCGCTTAAGGAAGCGGGGCGCCGAAGGAAGTAGGGCAGCAGGGGCACTTGAAGGAGCGGGACAGCTGAAGAATCCGCAGGTCACCGGCGCTCCACCGGTCATGACGGACCGTCAGCGCCACACGCGGGACCACGTAACACCACCACGGCACTAACAATGGCGCCACACATGTGCCATCATGGCGTCATGGACCTCACGCCATATATGTCGCCGACCTCCGGCACGAACTGCGCCATCCGGACCCCGGCCAGCCTCGCCCGGGTCGGCCACGTCTGGGCACTGACGACCTTCCGCCGCACGGCAGAGCACTGAACGACGCCCACAAGGCGGCCACTTGGCACCGCCACGGCACCACCCGGCTCGCCGTACGTCGCCGCCCCGCGCCCGCCTGCACTCCGCACGCCGGCATCCCTGCACACCTGCACGACGCACCGGAGGACACCATGGACCACGAACCCTCGCCCGAGACGAACCCCCAGGCAGCTCCGGCGACCGCCCCGGCACCGCATCCCGACCCGGCCCCGCTCGCCGAGATGCCGGTGACCCGCCCCACCGGATGCCCCTTCGATCCGCCCGCCGAGCTGGCTCGCCTGCGCGAGGAGCAGCCGCTCCGCCGCATGCGCTACCCGGACGGGCACCTTGGCTGGCTGGCCACCGGCCACTCCGTCGCCCGAGCGATAGCCGCCGACACCCGCTTCAGCTCGCGCTACGAGCTCATGCACCTCCCCTTCCCGGGAGCGGAAGGCGTCACCCTGCCCCCGGCGCCGGTCGGCGACCTCACCGGGATCGACGCGCCCGAGCACACCCGCTACCGGCGGCTGCTCATGGGCAAGTTCACGGTCCGGCGGATGCGCGAACTCACCACCCGCGTCGAGGAGATCACCGCCGAGCATCTGGACGCCATGGAGCGCCGCCGCGCGACGGCGGACTCGGTGGACCTCGTGGAGGCGTATGCGCACCCCGTCCCGGCGCTGATGATCTGCGAACTGCTCGGCGTGCCCTACGCCGACCGCGATTCCTTCCAGCACCACGCGAGGGCGGCGACCACCACGGACGGGTCCGTGGACGACCAGTACGCCGCGCTGGCCGCACTTCAGGAGTTCGTCCGCGGGCTGGTCGTGGCGAAGCGCGCCGAGCCCACCGACGACCTGCTCAGCGATCTGACCACCACCGACCTCACCGACGACGAGCTGTCCGGTGTCGGCAGCTTCCTCCTCGGCGCCGGTCTCGACACCACCTCGAACATGATCGGGCTCGGCACCTTCGCGCTGCTGACCAACCCGGAGCAGGCCGAAGCCCTGCGCGCCGATCCGGGCCTGGCCGACCAGGCGGTCGAGGAGCTGATGCGCTACCTCACCATCACCCACACCGGCCTACGGGCAGCGCTCGAAGACGTCGAGGTGGACGGCCAGTTGATCAGGGCCGGCGAGTCGGTCACCCTCTCGATCCAGGCGGCCAACCGCGACCCGCACCGCTTCCCCGACCCCGACACCCTCGACCTGCACCGCAAGGCCACCGGCCATCTTGGCTTCGGCCACGGCATCCACCAGTGCCTGGGGCAGCAACTGGCCCGCGTGGAGATGCGCGTCGCCTTCCCGGCCCTCTTCACCCGGTTCCCGACACTCCGGCTCGCCGTCCCGCCCGAGGAGGTCCCGCTGCGCACCGACATCACCCTTCACGGCGTCCAGCGGCTCCCCGTCACCTGGGACGTGCGGTAGCGCCGGAGCGCCGTGGGGCCGACCGGCTGCCGGTCAGCAGTCGCAGCAGCTGCAGCAGTCGCAGCAATCACATCCGCCGTTGGCGCATTCACAGCAGCAGCTGCAACTGTTGCAGTTACTGGTGCTGCAACAGGTGTCACAGCAGTCACAGGCGTGGCAGCACCCCTCGCGCGTCTTCCGCGACCACGGCCCCTCGAACTCCGAGGAGCAGCACACCTTGCAGGTGCAGCAGAGTCCGATGGCGAGCGCACAGCCCTCCCAGAAGCCGCGGGGCTTCTTCGGCTCCTGCGGAATGTGCGGCATCCCGCCGCCCCCGCCACCCGGTCCGCCGCCGTAGCCGCCGCCCTGGCCACCGGGCGGCACGGGGCCTCCTCCGTTGTACGGGTTCTGCTGGCCGTCGTACGGGCCACCGGCCGGCGGCTGGCCGTACTGGGGCGGCTGGCCGTATCCGTTCCCGTTGCCGTACGGGTTCTCGTAGGGATTCCCGGGGTTGCCGTACGGGTTCGGGTTGCCGCCCTGGCCGTCGTACGGGCCCGGCGCCCCGTACCCCTGGTGGGAGCAGCCGGCCGTGCCGAAGGCGCGGTCCACCGACCGGCGCAGCTCGTGCACCAGCAGGACATGCACCAGCTTGGAGTCGGTGAACTCCACGTCGCGCAGGGCCAGTCGGATGCCGTGCAGCGCGTCGTCGCACAGCCGGCGGGCCTCCGCGAGGTCGGCGCCGGTGGCGGTGATCGGGTTCCAGGCGCCCTCGGCGGCGTCGGACGTTCGGTCTTCCACGGCGTCGAGGAGGTGCGCCAGCCGCCCGAAGAGCCGCCCCGCCTCGGCCAGCGGCGCGGCGTTGCCCGGCCGGCCGGCCAGCACCGCGGTGTGCGCGAAGGCCGCGGCGGTCGCCGTCTCGGTGGGCTCGGTGACGACCGTGAGCGGCGTGCCCGGCCCGGCCAGTTCCTCGATGCCCACCTGCCGGTCGACCGCGTCCACGAGTACGGCGGTGTCGAAACCGAGCGTGGCGCCGGTGCGCGCCCCGGCCCGGTCCCATCCGGCGGCGACCCGGCGCGCCGCGGCCGCCATCGGGCGACGGCGCAGCACTCCGTTCCCGTCGGCGACGTGGTCGCGTATCTTCGCCGAGGCGAGGACGAGGGAGACCGACGCCGCCAGCCGCGCACCCTCCCCCTTCGCCACCGACGCGGTCCGCATGCCGCGCAGCGGGCAGGGCCCGGCGGTACGGCGCCGGAGGTCCGCCGGGCCGGACTGAGCGTCCGTCAGCACGGAGACGATCAGTCCGTCGTAGTTCGTGACGATGCGGGCGAACTGCCCGTGATCACCACGCAGCGCGAGGCAGAGACCGCACAGATGGGCCATCCACTCCGCCTTGAGCCCTTGGGACAGGCGGTGGGCACAGGGCCTGACGATTCCGAACACGTGAAAACAAACCCCCGGGAGACTTCGACATGGGCCGGCAGCGGCAGCGCATCGTATCCACCTCGCCCATGACCTGCGCACTCAGCCCGCGCAGGGAGATGCCGCGGGCCGCAGTTGCCACAACATGCCCTCGTCGTCCGGGTCATGGCTTCGGTGCCCCGTTGTCGGATCCGGCCGACGCCTCCCGATTCCCGCCCGATTCCCTCCCGTTTCACTCTTTTCACTGATAGCGAAGGTTCGTCCCGTGATGGCAGCATGACTCCGCTCAAGTCACAGGCAGTGCAGGGACATTGGGAGAGCTATGAAGACCGTGCGATATCTGGCCGCCTCCTGCGTCGCGGGACTGGCGCTCGGCGCGGGACCGGCGCTGGCCGCGGGAGCCGCCGCGGCTCCCGCGGCCACCGGCTCCACCACCGCACGGCCACCGCACCAGGCCCCCGTCCCCATCGGCAGGGGCAGAGTGCTGACCGGCGCCGACAACGGCCGCACCGTCACCGTGCGCCCCGGGGAGACGGTCACCGTCCGGCTCAACGGCCGCCGCGCCCATGGCGTCACGTTCTCCTGGAGCGCCCCGAGGTCCGGCAACTCCGCGGTCCTGCGACAGACCGACGGGGGCACGACACCGACCGGCGACGCCGGCGGCCGTTTCCGCGCCGGCCACCGCGGCACGGCCGGGCTCGGCGCGCGGCGCACCTGCCGCGCCGGTCACGGGCACGTCTGCCCGCACGTGGTCGTCACCTGGCGGGTGACGGTCAAGGTGTCCTGACGCAAGGCCGGTTGCGCCCCGAGCGGCCGGTATCCCCGCCGCGGGCCCGGAACCCACGGCGCCGGGGCGTCGCCGCCCCCGCGAGCCCCGTCGCCCGCTCCTTGTCAGGACCTGTCAGAGGCCGACGCCCCCAGTTGCCGGGCCGCCGCGTCGACGGTCTGGGTGAGGAGGGTGGCGATGGTCATCGGGCCGACGCCGCCGGGGACCGGCGTGAGCAGGCTCGCGCGGGTGACCGCCGAATCGAAGTCGACGTCGCCGACGTTGCCGGGGTTGTAGCCGGCGTCGATGACGACCGCGCCGGGCTTGATGTGGTCCCCGTGGAGAAAGCGGGGGCGGCCCACCGCAGCGATCAGCACATCGGCCTCCCGCGTGACGGCGGCGAGGTCGGTGGTGCGGGAGTGGCAGTAGGTGACGGTGGCGTCGCGGCCGAGCAGCAGCATTCCCACAGGCTTGCCGAGGATCGCGCTGCGGCCGACCACGACGGCGTGCTTGCCGGTCAGGTCGACGTCGTAGTGGTCCAGGAGCCGCAGGATGCCGCCGGGTGTGCAGGACGCGAAGCCCTCCAGGCCGAAGCTCATCCCGGCGAAGGAGTGGAAGGTCACGCCGTCGACGTCCTTGGCGGGGGCGATCGCCTCGAAGGCGGCGCGCTCGTCGATGTGCGGGCCGGCCGGGTGCTGGAGCAGGATCCCGTGGACGCCGGGGTCGTCGGACAACTCGCCGATCGTGTCGACCAGCTGGGCCGTCGTGGTGACGGCCGGCAGCGCGATGTGCCGGGAGCGGATGCCGGCCTTCTCGCAGCGGGCGCGCTTCATCCGCACATAGGTCACGGAGGCCGGATCCTCACCGACCAGCACGGTGGCCAGACACGGGGCCTGGCCGGTCTGCCGGGTGAGGGCCGCGGCGCGCTCGGCGGCCTGCTCGACCATCCGGCGGGCGAGTGCGCTGCCGTCCATCAGGCGAGCGGTGGATGCGGTGGTCTGCGGCATGGGCTGCTCCTGAGCGTCGCGGGAAATCGCCCAGGCGCACGGCAGGGACCACGGAGGCCGAGCCGCTCCCCGGTGGTACTCCACCCAAGCGCCAGTCACGGCTCGGGACCACTGTAGGCGATGGGCGGCCGCGGTTCGAAGGCGGTGCGGCGGGGCACGGCGCCCCCGCCGCCGTCAGGGGCCGGGCTGGCCGGGGGTCGAGGGATACGGCGTGCTGGCGGCCTCCCACTGGCTGAGGATGCCGTCCCAGTCGTGCTGGGTGACCGTGACGGCGCTGGGATCCCAGGTGGGGGGCGAGGGCACCGGCGCCGGCTGGGGTGTCCACGCGGCATGCGGATCGTGCGGTGTCCAGGGGGCGGTGTGCTGCTGCGGCATCCAGGGGGTCTGCGGCTCGTAGGGCGGGAGTGGCGGGTGTTCCTGGCGGGGCAGCGAGGTGGTGTCGGGCTGCTGGACGGGCGGGACGTCGGTCATCCGGCGGTGGCGGCCGATGCGGTCCGACGGCGGACGGTGGTGCAGGCGTGGCTCGGAGGCGAGTTGATGGGCGCGGGCGGCCAGGATGGAGACGTCCAGGCCGAGTTCGGCGGCGAGCGCGCCGAGGTCCACGCCGTTGTACCGGCTGTTCACGAGGACCGCGTCCAGGGCGGGCGACCAGGACGGTTCCGCGGCGGGGGGGTGCGTGGGGGCGGCGTACGGCTGCTGGGCTGGGCGGGGCGGGACGTAGGAGGCGGAGTCGGCGGGGGTGGGCGGGGCGGAGGGCGGGCCTGCGGCGAACGTTCCCGTGCGGCTGCCGCTTGCGGCACCCGCCATGACTCTTCTGGCGGTGGCGGCTGCGGAGCTGGGGGCGGATGCGGCGGCGCTCGTCGCGGCGGACAGCACCGGCTCCGGTTGTGGAGCTTCGGCCGGTGGGGCGGGGCGGCGTTCGCGGGCGGACTCCTCCAGCAGGCTCTTGGCCACGGCGCGGGCGTCGTCCTTGCCGACCGTGCGGCGGGCCAGGCGTACTTCGCGGGCGTCGAGTCCGAGCAGGTCGGCCACCACCTCGTCGCTGCCCACGGTCACCGCGAAGGCGGCCAGGGTCCGCGAGCGGCGCGCCTCGGCCTCGTCGAGGAGTCCTTGCGTCCGGCGGACCTCGTCATCGCTGCTGCAAAACGCCTGGGCGAGTACCGCGTGGCGCTCCCACAACTCCCTCGGTTCCATGTCAGCGACAACGTTTTATAGCCGATGTTGGTCCGGTTATCGACGAGAGATCACTGTAAGAGGTGATATTCCCTGCAAAGGGGACGGGGCTTTGGGATGTTATGCGGGGAAGCATCCGAAGGTGCTCCAGGGCGTATGCAGTGACCATCTGATGGAGTGAATCGTTTCTACGGCCATGAGTGCTCCCTCGTCCGTCACTGTCGCCGGTCACGGTCAGACCGCCTTCGTCCCCAGCCCCGTGATGCACCACCCGACGCTCCCGGCTCCGGGTCCCGTCCCCGTACCGCCGCGGATCACCGCGGAAGTGCGGATCAACGCGGAAGTCCTGAGACAGACGCCCGTGTACGCGGGCCTGGTGAAGATCTGGGCGGAGCGGTCCGCCACGGTGCCCGGAGTCGCCGATCCGGAGTGGCAGCGGCTGGTCTCCTACCGCGCGCTGATGGAGGAGACGGAGACCGCGCTGGCGGCGCTGCGTCCGCACCGGGCGCCGGATGTGCTGCCGCCCCGCCGGCCGATGCCCGGTCCGTCCCTCTCCATCGAACTCTCGGCGCCGCGCGGCCCGTTGCGGCCGGTCGTCCACCATTGACGGTGCGTCGGCGGGACCGCCGGCCGCGGTGCGGTGCCGCCGCGCGCGCTCGGCGAACGGCGGGCGGTGATCACGCAGGCCACCGCGGTGCACGGCCGGGGACCGCCGGTGTCCGTGATCGTCGCCCGCTCCGGGAGGGCCACGGCGCAGCGTCGGGACGCCGTCCGGCCGGGCCTGCGCGGGGCCCGGCCGGAGTACCGTTGAAGGGTGGAAACGGCCGGTTTCCGCGCCGGGGACGGGTTCGCGTCATGGTCGCGGTTTCGGGCGAGAACGGAGACCTCGGGTGAGCGCGACGGATGAGGTGGACTTCAATCCGATCGGGGTGATCGGTCGGGTGACCGTCTCGATCCCGAGCGACGGACCGGGCGAGGTGCTGCTGCCCGTAAGGGGCGGGAGCGAGGCGTTCGCGGCCTGGTCCGGCGGCCGGCCCATCGCCCGGCACACACAGGTGATCGTGACGGACCGGACCTCGGCGCGGTCGGTGATCGTCGTGCCGCTGCCCGCCGCCTGACCGCCCTGCGCGCGGCATCCGCCCTTCCGCGCCGCCCCGTGCACCCGCCCCGACCGAGGCCGGTCCGACGAGACCAGGAGCCTTGCGATGTTGTTCTGGCATGTACCGGCGCCCAATGAGGCGCTGTTGATCTCCGGTTCGAAGCGCCGGGCCGGGGACGCGCAATTCCGTATCGTCACCGGCCATGGGTGCTGGGTGATGCCCGTCAAGCAGAAGGCCAGCGTGCTGTCACTGTCGTTGCGGGAGTCGGAGATCTCCGAGGACTGCGTCACCCAGCAGGGGATCCGGCTCGCGGTACGGGCGGTTGCCGTGTTCAAGGTCGGTGACGATCAGGCGTCCATCGCCAATGCCGCCCGGCGGTTCCTGGACGAGCAGCGGAGCATGGAGGAACTGGTGGGGCGGATCTTCGCCGGCCATCTGCGCTCGATCGTCGGCGGACTGACCGTCGAGCAGATCATCCGCGAGCGCGACCGGGTCGCGCAGGAGGTCAAGGAGGGCAGCCACTCGGAGATGGAGAAGCTCGGGATCGTCGTCGACGCGCTGCAGATCCAGGAGATCGGCGACACCTCCGGCTACATCACCAATCTCGCCGCGCCGCATGCCGCGGCGGTGGCCAGCGCCGCGCGGATCGCACAGGCCAAGGCGGATCAGGAGGCGACCGAGCGGGAGCAGCAGGCAGCGGCGCTGAAGGCGCAGTACGAGCGGGACACCGCGATCAAGCGGGCCGGGTTCCTGGCGGAGACCGAGCAGTACAACGCGCGGGCGGCGCAGGCCGGTCCGTTGGCGCAGGCCAGGGCCTCGCACGAGGTCATCGAGGAGCAGACGGCACTGGCGGAGCGGCAGGCGGCGTTGGCCGCCCGGCGGCTGGAGGCCGAGATACGGCGGCCGGCGGACGCGGAGGCGTACCGGCTGCGCACGCTGGCCGAGGCGCAGCGGGACCGGGTGCGGTTCGAGGCGGATGCCCGTGCGTACACGGAACGGGAGGTCGCCCGGGCGCGCGCGGACGCGAACAGTGCGCTGGCGGCTTCGCTGCGGGACGGCAACCAGGAGCTGATCGCCGCGAACCGCACGGTCGAGAATCTGCCGGCGCTGGCCGAGGCGGCGGCGAAGGGGATCTCCGGGTCCCGGCTGACGGTGCTGAACGGGACGGACGGGGTGAACGACATCGTCTCGGGGATCGTCGGCCAGGGGCTGGCCATTCTGGGCAGCCTGAAGACGGTCACGGGGACGGAGCGGGGCGCGGGGGCGGCGGGCGCGGCCGCACCCGGCGGGGCGTCCGGGCCGGAGGGCGGGGCTCGTACGACGGCGGAGGCGCCGATGAGCGACGGGGCGGGGAGCCCGGTCATGCCTGTGGGCTCGGGTCGTCGACCCGAGCCCACAGACGCGACGACGCGACGGGACGGCTAGAGGACGCCGAGGACACCGAGGCCGAGGAGGCCGTCCCGGCCGAGACCGTTGCCTTCGGCCGCTTCGGGGCGGGCGAGGTCCTCGCGGTGGCCGCGGTCGCTGCCGCGGTCGTTGCCGCGGCCCTCGTCTTCGCCGCCGCGGCCCTCGTCGTCACCGCCACGGCGGCCCTCGTCGTCACTGCGGCGGCCCCCGTCGTCACCACGGCTGCCGTGGTCATCGTCGTCGTAGCGGCGGTGGTCGCCACGGCGGCCGTAGTCGTCGTCGCGGCGGAGGTGATCGCGCCGGCTCTCGCCGCTGCTGCCGCCGTGGCCGTGGTGGCGGCCCTGGGTGTGGTGGCAGCGGGCGTGCGTGCTGTGCGCGTGGCACATGGCGGTGTGCGCGTGGTCGTGGGGGGCCGCGGTCGCGGCGCCGGTCATCGGCACCGCCAAGGCAGCCGCGGTCAGGCCGGCCACCGCGAGCCCGCGAGGAATCGAACGAAGCATTCTTCCACCTTTTCTCGGCTGTATGTGCAGAAGAAAGAGCATTCTCTGCATACGGGACAATTAAGGCGGAACATGGACAACAGGTGCGGCGACCCGCCGGAGGATCACTGGAACGCGGCATGGATTGGGACAGGGGGCGGGAGAACCCGCGGCCGTTGCGGCGCGGGGGTCTGGCGCGCCGTCAGCCGCCCGTTCCCGCCGCCCCCTCCCCCTCGCCGCCCCCCGCGCCGTCCGCCGCGCCGTCCGCCGGCAGCCCCTCCAGCAGGGTGCCCAGCGCGCCCACCACCAGCCGGCAGACCGTGTCCGGGTCGGCGCCGGCCAGCGGCTCCTTGCCGACCACCACCCGCATCAGACCGATGCCCAGCAGCCAGGACACCGCCAGGTCGCCGCGCAGATCGCCGTTGTCGGCCTTGGAGAGGGTGGCCAGCACATCGGCGTACTCGTCACCGAGGCCCTTGAGGGCCTCGGAAATCTCGTCGCTGCCGCCGATCGAGCGCAGGCAGACCTCCAGCGAGCGGTCGGCGCCGGGCCCGCGGCCCTCGCCGAGCATGCCGCGCAGCGCGACCTCGAACAGCCGCTCCGCGGGGGTGGTGCGGAGCTGCTCGTGGCCACCGCGCGCCATGACCTCGCCGAACAGGGCCTTTTTCGAGCCGAAGTAGCGGAACAGCAGGGCCTGGTTGACTCCCGCACGGGCCGCGATGTCGCGTACCGTCGCGCGCTCGTAGCCCCGTTCCGCGAACAGGTCCGAAGCGGCTTCGAGCAGCAGCCGCCGGGTGCCCCGTGCGTCCCTGCGGTGCTCACCTCCGGCGCCGCCGCGCGAGGACTCCGCCATCGTCTCCCCCATCGCCACGTGCCACTCCCCTTTCCGCCGCCCGCCCCGGGCCGCCATCGTCCGACCTGACCCCGCCATGATCCGCGCTGGACCGCGGTGCCCAACATCCCACAGCCCGTCACGATGACGGCCACAAATGATCGTTGACCGCCGCGGGAGACCGTCCTACGGTGATGTAAGCAGGTGCTTACACAAGGGAGGTCACCGTGACCACAGCCGATACGGCACCACTCACCTATCCCTTCAACACCCCTGAGAACCTCGACCTTTCGGCGGAGTACGAGCGGGCCCGCAACCGCCCCGGGCTGCTGAGGGTCCGGATGGCATACGGCGAGCCGGCCTGGCTCGTCACGCGGTACGCCGAGGCCCGCCTGGTCCTCGGCGACCAGCGGTTCAGCCGGGCCGAGGGAGCGTTGCACGATGAACCGCGGGCGTCCGAGGGGCGCCGGGACAGCGGCATCCTGGGCATGGATCCGCCCGACCACACCCGGCTGCGCTCCTTGGTGGCGAAGGCGTTCACGGTCCGTCAGGTCGAGAAGCTCCGCCCGCAGGTCAAGGAGCTGACCCGGGAGCTGCTCGACGAGCTGGAGGCCGCCGGGCCGCCGGCGGACCTGGTCGACCGCTATGCGCTGCCGATCCCGGTGGCGGTGATCTGCCGGCTGCTGGGGGTGCCGACGGAGGACCGGCCGCTGTTCCGTCGGTGGAGCGACGCGGCGCTGTCGACCAGCTCGCTGACCGCCGAGGAGTTCGATGCGAACCAGGAGGAACTCCGCGCGTATATGCGGGGGTTGATCGAGGAGCACCGGCGGGCGCCGCAGGACGACCTGATGACGGCGCTGATCGATGCCCGGGATGTCGACGACCGGCTGTCGGAACTCGAACTGGTCGATCTGTGCGTGGGGATCCTGGTCGCCGGGCACGAGACCACCGCCACGCAGATTCCCAACTTCGTCCTGGCGCTGCTGGACCACCCCGGGCAGCTCGGGCGGCTGCGGGAGCGCCCGGAGCTGATCGGGACCGCGGTGGAGGAGTTACTGCGCTTCGTACCGCTCGGCAGCGGGGCGAGCCAGCCGCGTTACGCCAAGGAAGACATCGATGTCGGCGGCACGCTGGTCCGGGCCGGCTCGCCCGTCCTGGTCGCGGTGGGCGCGGCCAACCGGGACGCGCTGCGGTTCGACACACCGGGGACACTGGACATCGCGCGGGCCGGCAACCAGCACCTCGGCTTCGGCCACGGGGTCCACCACTGCCTGGGGGCGCCGCTGGCCCGGCTGGAGCTCCAGGAGGCGATCCTGGCCCTGGTGACCCGGTTCCCGGAACTCCATCTGGCCGGGGACGTGGTGTGGAAGACCGAGATGCTGGTGCGCGGGCCGCGCGTCATGCCGGTGGGGTGGTGAGCGCGGTGGCCTGGCAGGTGGAGATCGATCCGCGGCTCTGCATCGCCTCGGGCGCCTGCGCCGGGATCGCGCCGGAGCTGTTCGTGCTGGACGGCGCGCATTCCCGGCCGGTGCATACGGACATCGCAGCGGACGAGCGCGCGTTGAACGCGGCGGAGGTGTGTCCGGCGATGGCCATCACGGTCCGGGACGGCGAGGGGCGGGTGATCGGGCCGCGGCCGTAGGGCGGACCCGCGAAGACGGCGGGGCGCGGCCGG
>NZ_JBNHIN010000004.1:108374-143922 GCF_050054615.1 Streptomyces sp. YGL11-2 | reverse complement strand
CCCCCCCCCGCCGTGCGTGCGGCGGCCGGTCCGGACGCAACCGGGCGCGCCGCCCGGCCGCTGAGGGGCCATCAGGAAAGCAACGGGCCAACGCGGCACGCCCCTCTGCCGGGAATCACCGGTCCGGCCGCGGCCATGGACTTCATGGACTTCGCCGCACGGGAACTCACCGACCTGGTGCGGCCGTTGGTGGTGGACGTGCGCGGCCGGGGGCTGTCGGACGGCGCGGCCCCGGGCCCGGGTGGCGGGGGCGGCTACGGGCCGGCGGCGTACGCCGAGGACACCGAGGCGGTCATCGCGGCACTCGCGCCGGGCCGGCCGGTGCTTTTCGGGCATTCGACGGGCGCGCGGATCGCGGCGGTCGTCGCGGCGCGCGGCAAGGCGGCGACCGGTGGCAGCGTGCCGGCCGATCCGCCGATCCGCCGATCCGCGGCCCCGGCCGCGGGCCGTACCCCACCCTCCCTGGACACCTTCTTTCGGACAGCTGACGCCGGCCGAGCGCGGTACGGATGCCGATGAGGTGGCCCGGTCGTGGCCGCGCCGGCCGCGCCGGGAGCAGGAGTTGCGGGCCCGCCGGCCGTCCGGCTGCGAGCGGCGGGCGGTCGTCGCCACCCATCACGGTTCGAGACGGCGGACTTCTTCGACTGGTGGCCCGGGTGCCCGCGCCCCACCACGCTGCTGTACGGCGCGGACAGCCCCGTGGTCACGACGGCGGGGCCGCGGAGGCACGGGCGCTGCTGCCGTCGGCCTCGCCCACCGCGGTGCCGGAGTCGGGCCACCGGATCTTCTGGGACACACCCCCCGGCGCCACTGGCGGCACTGCGGGCGGCGCTGCGCCCGATGCACGGGTGAGCGCCGTCGGCGAGGCGCCATGCCGCGGCGCCGGCGGAGCGCGCCGGTGGCGCGGAGTTGGGCGATGCTGGCGTGAATGATGGTGATGTGAGCATGGCGATGCCGGTCCACGGTGGCCGGCCCGGTTCACCGTGATTGAGTGGCTCCATGGCTGACGAGACCGCGCCCCACGTGCCCACATCCCCCGCGTCCGCGCCCGACGGACCGGCGTCCAGCGCACCGGAATCCATGATTCCGCACGCCCTGACGGCCGCCCCCGGGTACCAGGTGCGCCGGCTCTACCAGGCGTATCTCGCGGTGTGGGCGCGCGCGGTCGATCCGACGCTCACCGGCCCACAGTTCGCGGTGCTGACGGCCGTGGACGCGGCGCCGGGGCGCGATCAGCGGTCGATGGCCTCGGCCGTGGCGCTGGACACCTCCACGATGGCGGATGTGGCCCGGCGGCTGGAGAGCCGGGGCCTGATAGTCCGCCGCGCCGACGCCGCGGACGGACGGCGCAAGCTGCTGTATCTCACCGAGGAGGGCAGGCGGACCCTCCACGGCGCCCACGAACGGGCCCGCCGGCTCGACGAACGGCTGCTGGAGCCGTACGACCCCGTGCAGCGCGCCGACCTGATGCGCCTGCTGTCATCCCTGGCCGACCGCTGGGAGCGCATCGCCGGGGACCTCTGACGGGTGACCGGCGGATACGCCCGCGGGCCCGGGCGAGCAGCAGATGTCCGCCCAGGGCCGGCACCCGCGCGAACTCGGCGAACAGCGCCTGCGACGGGGGTGCGGAGACCCGCGCGGAGGCGGGGTGCGACGATGGGGCTGTCATGGATGCGGGGCGGGTTCTGAGGGGGCTGCGCGCCGCGGTGTTCGCGACGGTCTGTGTGCTCCTGGCTGCGCTGGGGCACGTGGTGATGTCGGAAACCGCGGTGCCCGGCTGGATGCTGCTCGCGGCCGGTCTGCCGACGGCGGCCGGGGCATGGTGCCTCGCCGGCCGGGAACGCGGGCCGGTACTGGTCGGATTGCTGACCGTGGCCACCCAGGCGGGGCTGCACAGCGCGTTCTCGTTCGGGCAGGCACTTGCCGCCCCCACCGACGGGCAACGGGCCTCGCTGGCGCGGGACTGGGCGAACACCTGGCTCTGCGGCGGGCAGGGGCTGTCGGTCGCCGACATCGACGCGGCGCGGATGGCGTCGCAGATGGGGCAGATGGGGTCGACGGGCCCCATGGGGTCGGCGCATTCCCCGGGAGCGATGGACGCCATGGGCGGCATGCCGGGGATGGCGGGCATGGCGTCGGGGCATCCGGGCATGCACGGCGGCAGCGCCGGCGGCATGCTCGCCGCGCACCTGCTGGTCGCCCTGCTCAGTGCGTGGTGGCTGTGGGGCGGTGAGCGGGCGGCGTTCCGGCTCGTACGGAGCGTGTCGGCCCGGCTGTTCGCGCCCCTGGTACTGGTGTTGCGGGTCGTACTGCCCGATGCGGAACCGGCCCCGCGCCCCGCCCGGCAGGAGCCGCGGTGTGCGGTACGCCGGTTGCTGCTCGCCCATGCGATGTCCTTGCGGGGCCCGCCGCGTGAGCCGGCTGTCGTCTGACAGCACGGTCGAACTTCCCGGCCGGACCGACACGGAGACACGCAGGCGCACACAGGGGTGGACAACGGCCGCTCCTGCGAAACGGCTCGCCCTGAAGGGCCGTTGCCCCGGGGGCGTTCGCCCTCGGAGGCCGTCGCCGCGTGCCCCGACGTCCGGCTTCGACTTCACCGGTCGTCCGCGCCGTATGCGCGATGACCGGATCACGCGAAGGACTCCAGAGGACTCCCGATGACGAATCCTGTCCGGATGCCGGCGGTTCCGCCGCCCGCATCCCTCTCCATATCCGTAGCCGGATCCGTAGCCGTAGCCGTTTCGCCTTGCGGCCCAGGGGTGGGCGAGAGCGGGTATCCGGCACCCGCCGAGGGACCGGCCGGTGGGTCTGCCGGTCGGTCAGTCCGTCCGTACACCGGCCGTGTCCACCGGTGCGGCGTCTGGTGCGGGCGCCGGCCGCACACGGGCGAGCAGCGCCTCGACGGCCGCCGGGTCGCCGAGCGGAACCACGGTCCCGCCGGCCGAGGGTGCCCGTCCGTCGGAGGGCGGCGCGCCCGCGTCGGATGGCGCGGCGCCGCCGGTGCGCGTGCGGAGGCCGCCTCCTTCCGCACGCGCGGCGGCGCGGTCGATGGCCGCCGTCAGCGCTCGCGCCTGGGCGTCCCATGCGCGGCAGTCCGGACAGTCCGCGAGATGGCCGTCGAGGCCGCGGGCGGTGATCCCAGGGGGCAGCTCCTCGCCGTCGAGGCGGGCGGAGAGTGCCGTACGGATGCGCGAGCAGAGCATGCGCCCATCCTCCATCACGCCACCATGCGCGGTGAGGGGCGGTCCCGGTATGCGTGACGGAGCACGGAACGGTGTGCGGGACGACGAGTCGGTGACCGGCTGGGCGCTGGCCGCCCGCACCGGTGACGAGCGGGCCGTCGAGCAGTTCGTGAAGGCCACGCAGCTCGATGTGCGGCGTTATGTGACGCATCTCAGCGGGGAGGCGCAGGCGGCCGACGACTTGGTGCAGGACACCTACGTACGCGCGTTGCGCGCTCTGCCGCGGTTCGAGGGCCGGTCGTCGGCGCGGACCTGGCTGCTGGCGATCGCCCGGCGGGTGGTGGCGGATCGCATCCGCTCCCATGCGGTACGGCCGCGGCTGGCCGCGACCGACGACTGGCAGACGGCGGCGGAACGGGTGCAGCCGCGCGGGGTTCCGGGCTTCGACGAGGGGATCGCGCTGGCCGAACTGCTTGCGGCGCTGACCCCGCAGCGGCGGGAGGCGTTCGTGCTGACGCAGCAGCTGGGGCTCCCGTACGCGGCGGCTGCCGGGGTGATGGGCTGCCCGGTGGGAACGGTGCGGTCCCGGGTGGCCCGTGCCCGGGAGACGCTGATCGCACTGCTGGCGGACGCCGAGGCGGGGAGCGCGGCCGGGACCGAGACGGAGACCGGACAGCGGGGCGCGGACGGCGGGGGCGCGCTTCGGGCGTCCCCCTCGGGGAGCGTGGCGTTCGGAAGACCGGGCACGGGTGACCGGCAGCCGCGCGATCTCGCCGGCGCCGTGGCCTGACGGTCCGCGGCCCGGCGCCGCGGCGGGATCACGGTCGGGCGGTGGCCCGTCCGTGAACTTCCCGGCGACGAGCGGCTCTTCGGAGCCCGGAGCGGCAGGTCTTCCGTGTGATCGGGAGCGCCTGCCGCTCCGCCTTCTGCTCCCCCTCCCGCTCGCCGGGGCGAAGCGCCTACTGCTCACCGGGGCGAACCGCACGGGCCCGCACGGTCAACGGGGGGCTGTCACGGAAGTGAAAGGTGAAGGTGAGGCGGTCGCCAGGGGTGAGCCGGGGCGGCGGGCTGATCATGACGTCGAGGGTCGCGGGCGTCATGGTCAGCGAGCCGCCGGCCGGGACGGTCGCGGAGGGGACCATCGCCATGGTGCGGGCGTTGCGGCCGGCGGGGACGTCACGGCTGAGCATGGTCCGGTGACCCGCCGGGCCGGTGACCGAGGTCAGGACGTCGTCCGCGGTGCCGGTGTTGCGCAGGGTGAAGAACGCGGCGGTGGCGTCGTCGCCGGCGGGGATCAGCACGCGCCCCTCGGCGGCCGTCAGCCGGGCGGGGGTGCCCGCGTTACCGGTCGCGGCCCAGGCCGTGAGCGTACCGAGGGTCGCCAGGCAGGTGAGGAGCGGTACGGCGACCGCCACCAGGCGCGGGCGGTTCATGAGGTCTCCCAAGTGGCCTTGTCGCGAGGTGAGTCGGTGCGCCGGGCGGAGCGTGCGGCGCCCGGGGGCCGCCAGGCGCACAGGCGCAGGCTGTTGCCGACGACGAGCAGGGAGCTGGCGGACATCGCGGCTGCCGCGAGCATCGGGTTGAGCAGGCCGACCGCGGCGAGCGGCACGGTGACCAGGTTGTAGCCGAAGGCCCAGAGGAGGTTGCCGCGGATGGTGCCGAGCGTACGGCGGGCGAGGCGTACGGCGTCGGCGATGGCCTGGAGGTCCTCGCGTACCAGGGTCACGTCCGCGGCGCCGATCGCCGCGTCGGTGCCGCTGCCCATGGCGATGCCGAGGTCGGCGAGCGCGAGGGCCGCCGCGTCGTTGACGCCGTCGCCGACCACGGCGACCCGGCCGCCCTGCTCCTTGAGGGTCGTGACCAGCGCGGCCTTGTCCTGGGGGGCGGCCTGGGCGTGGATCTCGGTGATGGCGAGCGCTCCGGCGACCGTGCGGGCGGTGGCCGCGCGGTCGCCGGTGGCCAGGACGGGCCGCAGGCCCAGGCGGCGCAGATGGTCGACCGCGCGGTATCCGTCGGGGCGCAGGGTGTCGCCGACGGCGATGACCGCTTCCGGGACTCCGTCGACGGTGACGAGGACCGCCGTGCGGCCGGCGGTTTCGGCCGCCCGCACCGCGTCCGGCAGCGGAGCCGGGAGGTCGCCGGGGTCGTCCGGCGGCCGGACGACCGTCACCTCGTGCCCGTCCACCGTACCGCGTACGCCGAGGCCGGGGGTGGCGGTGAAGTCGCGTACGGAGTCGGCCGGTTGCAGGGGGCGGTCCGCGGTGCGGTCGCGGGCGTACGCGGTGACGGCGCGCGCCACGGGGTGCTCGGAGCCCTGCTCGACGGTGGCGGCGAGCCGGAGTGCGTCCTCCGGAGCGAGGCCGCCGGCCCGCGGTGTCAGGGCGCCGACCGTCATCCGCCCCGTGGTGAGGGTGCCGGTCTTGTCGAGGACGACGGTGTCGATGCGGCGCAGTCGTTCCAGGGCGCGTGGCCCGCTGACGAGGATTCCGAGCTGGGCGCCGCGTCCGGTGGCGGCCAGCAGCGCGGTCGGGGTGGCCAGGCCCAGCGCACACGGGCAGGCGACGACGAGTACCGCCACCGCCGCGGTGACGGCCGCCTGCGGATCGGCCCCGGCGCCGAGCCAGAAGCCCAGAACGGTGACCGACACGGTCAGCACGGCGGGCACGAAGACCGCGGCCACCGCGTCGGCGAGGCGCTGCGCCCGGGTCTTGCCGGTCTGGGCGTCCTCGACGAGCCGGGTGATCCTGGCGAGTTGGGTGTCGCCGCCCACGGCGTCCGCCCGGACTTCCAGCAGACCGCCGGAGTTGACCGCGCCACCGACCACCTCGGAGCCCGGCCCGACCTCGACCGGGTGGCTCTCACCGCTGATCAGCGAGAGGTCCAGTGCCGAGCCGCCGGCGACGACGGTGCCGTCCGTGGCGACCCGCTCCCCCGGCCGTACCAGGAACCGGTCCCCGACCCGCAGCCGATCGGCCGGGATACGGCGCTCGCCGCCGTCCTCGCCACGTACCGCCACCTCCTTCGCGGCGAGTTCGGCCAGCGAGCGGAGCGCGGCGCCGGTGCCCCGCCGGGCCCCGGCTTCCATCCGGCGTCCGGCCAGGACGAACAGCGGTACGCCGACGGCCGCTTCGAGATACAGGTGCGCGGTCCCGTCACCGGCGCCGGGCAGCAGGCTGAACGGCATCGTCATGCCGGGCGTGCCGGCTCCGCCGAGGAAGAGCGCGTAGGTGGACCAGGTGAACGACGCGGCGACGCCGAGGGAGACCAGGGTGTCCATGGTCGCGGCGCCGTGGCGCAGGCCCCGCAGCGCGCGGAGGTGGAAGGGCGCGGCGCCCCATACGGCGACCGGTGCGGCAAGCACGAAGCACAGCCACTGCCAGTTGCGGAACTGCCAGCCCGGCACCATCGACAGCACCAGTACCGGCACGGACAGCAGGGCGGTCAGCAGCAGCCGCTGCCGCTCGGCGCGCGATCCGTCGTCGTGGCGGCCGGTGTCCTCGGGCGGCCGCCGGGTGCCGTCGGGCTCCGGTGCGACGGGTTCGGGAAGCCGTGCCGTGAACCCGGCGGCCTCCACGGTGGCGATGAGTTCGCCGACGGAGACCGCCGCGGGGTGGGTGATCCGCGCCCGCCCCGTCGCCAGGTTCACCGACGCGGTCACGCCGTCCATCCGCCCGAGCTTCCTCTCGACCCGCCCCACGCAGGCGGCGCAGGTCATGCCCCCGATGGTGAGGGTCGAGGTGGTGGATTCGGCGTCGGTGGCGGTGAGTTGGGGTGGTGCGGGCGGGGTCCGGCGGGGGTGGGGGTCCGGTGTCATCGCAGCTCTCCCGTGGTCACCGGGGCGGGGGACGGGGCTCCCATGGAGCCCATGCCGGGCATGCCGCCCATGCCTCCATCGCCGGTCGGTTCGGTGGTGCCGGTGCGGGGGCGGTCGGCGGGGTGCAGGCCGGGTGCCACGGGGCCGACGGCGGTTCCCACCGCGTACGAGAGGGCGAACAGCAGCGCCAGGAGGGCGAGGAAGCCGACGACCGGACGGGCGGGCAGGAACCGTGCGGGGGACGGGGGACGTGCCGGTGTCCGGGCGACGGGGGAGGCCGTCCGCTGCTCGCGGTGGGGTGGCGCGGGGGACGTCGCGGGGGTGGTCATCGCGTCATCGTGGCAGGTGGGAGCGGAGGTGGGCGGACGATCGGGGGGTGTTCGCGACGTGAGGTTCCTCCCGCTCCCGGAGGGGAACTCAGGGCCGTCGCGGAACGACTAACTGGGTTTGCCCGCGGCGCCGTTCGGACCGGCGCGGCCCTGTTCGGACCGGTGCGGCGGCCCTGTTCCGACCGGTGCAGCCCCGGACGGGCCCGTGAGGCGCCCGGGCCCCGCTCCGCCCGTCCCGCCCCTTCCCCGGGCGGGGGAATTTTCCCGGTTCGGCGGGAACCCGGTCCGCCTCCCGCCCGACCTCTCACACGCCGAGCCGTTCCGGCCCGCCCCCAAGGAGACGCCCCGTAGGAGACGCCCATGCCCAGACCAGGCCGCCCGGCCCCACCGCCCCACCCCACCGACCTCTACGGCGCCGACTACAAGCGCGACCCGTATCCCCTCTACGCCGAGTTGCGGGCGCGCGGCCCGGTGCACCGGGTGCGGTTCCCCAGCGGGGTGTGCGCCTGGCTGGTCACGGGGTACGACGCCGCGCAGCAGGCACTGACCGACCCCCGCCTGGGCAAGCTCCACTCGCGCGGCAACGCGGCTTGGCGAGCCCGCGCTTCGATCATGCCGGAGCCGCGGCACTCCCAGCTCCAGGTGCATCTGCTCCATCAGGACCGCCCCGGCACACCGCGCTGCGCCCGATGATCATCGACGCCTTCGCCCCGCAGCGCGTCGAGGCGCTCCGCCCCCGCTTCCAGGCGACGGCCGACGCGCGGGGTCACGCCCGCGACCCGGCACAGGTAGTCGGCCGGATCACACGTCCGGTTCCCGGCCCCCGGGGTCTCTCCCGGGACAGCGCACCTAGAGCTCCATCTGCTCCGTCCCGCCGCTCTGGGGCCCGTAGAGCTCCAGCAGCCGCACGCGGGTGCCGTGCAGCCGTTGGGCGACGGTTTCGGCGACGTAGAGGTACATCGCCCGGCCCAGCACCGGGTCGGACTCGCACAGGGCGCGGACGACGGTGGCGTCGAACTCGACGGCCTCCACGGCGCTCAGGGTCTCCGCTCCGAGGTGCCAGAGGTAGGGCGGGAACAGCCAGGACCAGCCGAGGAGTTCGTCGCGGCCGAGGGTCTCCACGACGGCGGCCTGCCGGCCGGGGACGCGCTGGTCGAGGGCGACCCGGCCACTGCGGATGATCCAGAAGCGGTCGGCCCGGCGGCCCTCCTCGAAGATGCGGTTGGCGCGGGGGAAGGACACCTCCTGGGCGATTTCGGTCAGCCGCCGGCGCCGGTCGGGGGGCATCGCATCGAACAGGTGCTTGACCGTGGGCATCTCGTCCTCCATCCGCCGCCGGCACTCCGCGCAGGCACTGCCGTGCACCCTATGCGGCGGTTCGGGAGGATTACGGGAAGGCCCGCCCCTCACGCCAACTGGCGCCGCACCAGATCGTGCAGCCGGCCGCCGGTGTCCGCGAGCAGGTCCGCCGGGGCGCCCTGCTCGACGACCCGGCCGTCGGCCATGACGATGACGCGGTCGGCGTCCATGACGGTGGAGAGCCGGTGGGCGATGACCAGGCGGCTGGCGCTGAGCTTGCGGGTGCTGTCGATGACGATGCGCTGGGTTTCGTTGTCGAGGGCGCTGGTGGCCTCGTCGAAGAAGAGGATGCGGGGGCGGCGGACCAGTGCCTGGGCGATCATCAGCCGCTGGCGCTGGCCGCCGGATATCGCGCCACCGCCGGAGATCATGGTGTGCAGCCCCATCGGCATCCGCTTGATGTCCTCGGCCAGGCCCGCCATTTCGGCCGCCGCCCAGACCTCTTCCTGGGTGAACGCCTCGGTGCCGCTGATGCAGTCGAGGAGGGAGCCGGTGAGCGGCTGGGCGTTCTGCAGGACCACACCGCACTGCCGGCGCACGGCCGCCTGGTCGAGCGCGGCGAGGTCCTGGCCGTCGTAGAGGACGCTGCCCGAGGAGGGCTTGTCGAAGCCGATGAGGAGACGGAGCAGGGTCGACTTGCCACAGCCGCTGGGGCCGACGATGGCGACGAACTCGCCGGGTTCGACCTGGAGGGAGACGTCGTCGAGGACCAGGGGGCCGTCGTCGGTGTAGCGGAAGGAGAGCTTGCGCGCCGCGATGCCGCCGGAGAGGAGGCCGGGCTGGGCGCTACCGCCGCGGACCTCCGGGGCCTCGTCCAGCACCGGCTTGATCTGCTCGAACATCGGGAGCGCGGCGGCGGCCGAGACGAACGCGCCGGTGATCTGGGTGACCGAGGTGAGCAGCATGGTCACCGAGGTGTTGAACGTCAGGAAGGAGCCGGCCGACATGCTGCCACGGGCGGGGCCGGCCAGCAGCAGGAAGAAGACCAGGGAGCAGAGCGGGAGGTAGACCGTGTTGAGGACGGTGGTGAGGTTCTTGATGCGGCCGGCCTTCTGCTGGAGTTCCCGGGAACGGGCGAACTCGCGGGCCCAGGCCGCGTACGCGAAGCTCTCGGCCGCCGCGACCCGCAGCTTGGGCAGGCCGCGCAGGGTCTGGAACGCCTGGTTGTTGAGCTTGTTGCCGAGCTTCACCAGCCGGCGCTGCCAGCGCAGTTCCCACAGCCCCATGACCAGGAACACCGCGCCGATCACCAGCAGCATGGCGACCGCGGCGAGGGCGAGCGGGACGCTGTAGAGCAGCAGCAGGACGAGGTTCATGGCGCCGACCGTGGTGGCCTGCACCGCGACCGGCCCGACGCCGGCCAGCACCCGGCGGATGGCGCTGATGCCCATCGCGGCGCTGGCCAGTTCGCCGGTGGAACGCTCGGCGAAGAACTTCGTCGGAAGGCGCAGCAGCCGGTCCCAGACGGCGGGTTGGAGGGTGCTCTCGATGCGGCCTTCCATGCGGAGCACGGTGAGGTTCTGGAGCAGCATGAAGGCGGCGGACACCACGCCGGAGACGATCACGGCGAGGGCGACCTGGACGATCAGGCTGCGTTCGGCGGCCGGTACGTAGACGCCGAGGACCTTGCCGGTGGCGATCGGGACGAGCGCGCCGAGGCCGACCGTCACCAGTCCGCCGAGGGCGAGATTGCGCACGTCCATGCGGGTGCCGCGGAGGCTGAAGCGCATCAGGCGCCACATGCTCATCGGGCGGTCCGGCAGCGGCCGGTAGAACATCACCGCGCGCTGCCCGAACTCGTCGGCGTTGTCCTTGCCGATACGGATCCGCAGGCCGGAGGCGGGGTTGACCGCCTCGTAGCCCCCGCGGCGCCACAGCAGCGCCACGGGCGCGCCGGATTTGGCGCGCATGCCGACCAGGGGGCCGGCGTCGGTGCGCCACCAGCGCCCGTCGAGGCGTACGGCGCGGGTGCGGATCCGGGAGCTGACCGCGATGCGTTCGACGGGGCTGATCCGGTCGTTGGCCGCGGCGCCCTTGGGGGGCTCGGTGAGGGTGATCCCAGCGGCTTCGGCGACCTGGCGGCAGACCGCGAAGGTGGCGTCGTCGCCGGCCCGGTCGCGGCCCGCGGCGGAGCGTCCCGAGCGGTCCTTGCCGATGGAGGCGAGCAGCGCCTGGTCGGCGCGTTCGCGGACGGCCTCGCCCGCCTTGATGCCGGCGGCGGTGCGGTCCTCGTGGGCGCGCTCCAGCTGCTCGATCCAGCGGTCGACGGCGGACAGCAGCCGGTACTGCTGGTTGACCATCTGCTGCCACAGCGCGGGGTCGACGAGCAGGTCGGCGGCGGCCTCGGCGCTGTAGGAGGCGCCGTACTGGACGCTGCCGGGCGGTACCGGCATCCAGAGGATGTCGTCGTCGGCCACCGCCTCGTCGGTGGGCCGGCCGTCCAGCGGTGCCTCGAACAGCACGCCCAGGCTGCGGGCGGTGCCGAGCGCGAAGGCGTGCTCCAGCGCGGAGGGCGCCTGCCCGCCGTAGGTGTCGTCGTAGCCGTACGCGTACTCGCCCTGCTCGCCGTAGCCGGCGTAGTCGGGGCGGGGCAGTTCGCGCAGCGCGATCCGGCGCAGCCCGCAGTCCTGGGAGGGGCGGCCGAAGAGGGTGTGCTGGGGGCCGTCGACGGGGCCGAGCAGCAGGGCGCCGGTTTCGAGGCGGCCGAGGAAGTGCCAGTGGCCCTCCTGGGCGGCGTCGACGGCGAAGAGGTCCAGGAAGCCGCCGGTGACCAGCCACAGGACGTGCGGCCCCTCCAGGGGGACGTTGCGCAGCCCGGTGCAGTCGACGGGGGTGCCGAGGCCGCCCAGGGCGTGCGTCACCGCGTCGCTCTCGCCCGGTCCGCCGGCGGATCCCGCGGCGGGTCCCACGCCCGGGGACGGGTGTACGGATGCCACGTCAGTGCTCCTTGACCAGCTCGGCGTACGCGCCTCCGGCGGCGACCAGGTCCTGGTGCCGACCGCGTTCGACGACCACGCCGTGGTCGAGGACCACGATCTCGTCGCTGTCGCGGACGGTGCTCAGCCGGTGGGCGATGACGACGCAGGCACAGCCGCGCCGCCGCAGGTTGTCCATGATGATCGCCTCGGTCTCGGCGTCCAGGGCGCTGGTGACCTCGTCGAGGACCAGGATGCTGGGGCGCCGTACCAGTGCGCGGGCGATTTCCAGGCGCTGCCGCTGGCCGCCGGAGAAGTTGCGGCCGTCCTGTTCGACGCGGCTGTGGATGCCGTCGGGGCGGCGGGCGATGACGTCGTCGTAGAGGGCGGCGTCCTGGAGGGCGGCGATGACCGCGTCGTCCGGGATCGAGGGGTCCCACAGGGCGACGTTGTCCCGGACGGTGCCCTCGAAGAGGAAGATGTCCTGGTCGACGAAGGAGACCGAGGCGGCCAGCACGCTGCGGGGGATGTCCTCCAGGCGCTGTCCGTCGATGCGGATGGTGCCTTCCCAGGGGGCGTAGAGGCCGGAGATCAGCCGGGAGACGGTGGACTTGCCGCTGCCGGAGCCGCCGACCAGGGCGACCTGGCGGCCGGGGCCGACGGCCAGGGAGAAGCCGCTGAGCAGCGGCTTGTCGAGCGGGCTGTAGCCGAAGGTGATGTCCTCCAGCGTCACATGGCCTTTGAGGCGGCGGGTGCCGGCGTCCGCTTCCGGGCGGGAGTAGAGGGTGTCGGCGGGGAAGCTCTCGACGTCCTTGAGGCGGGCGACGTCGGCGGCGAAGTCCTGTATGCGGCCGGCGACGCCGTTGAGCCGGGTGACGGGCGCGGTGAAGCGCGTCACCAGGGCCTGGAAGGCGACCAGCAGACCGATGGAGATATGGCCCTCGACCGCGCGCAGCCCGCCGATCCACAGGATCAGGGCGCTGTTGAGGGTGGCGAGGGTGGGGGCGACGACCGCCAGCCAGGCGCTGGGAACGCCGAGCCGCTGCTGTTCCTCCAGGGTGGTGGCGTGCTGGCCGGCCCAGCGCCGGAAGTAGCCGCTCTCGCCGCCGGTGGCCTTCATGGTCTCGATGAGCTGGAGGCCGGTGTACGAGGTGTTGGTCAGCCGGGCGGTGTCGGCGCGCAGCTTCTGGACGTGCGTGGCGCGCAGCCGGACGACGATCCGCATCGCGACGACGTTGAGCAGCGCGATCAGCACGCCGATGACGGTGAGTTGGGGGTCGTACGTCCACAGCAGCAGCGCGTAGAGGACCACGACGACGCCGTCCACGGCTGCCGCGGCGAGGTCCCGGGCGAGGGTCTCGGCCACCGCGTCGTTGGACTGGAGCCGTTGGACGAGGTCGGCGGGCGAGCGCTGGGCGAAGAAGGTGACCGGCAGCCGCAGGAGGTGGCGCAGGAAGCGGGCGCTGCTGAGGGTGGAGGAGATGATCCGGCCGCGCAGCAGGTTGGCCTGTTGCAGGCCGGTCAGGACGGCGGTGAGCGCCACCATCGCGGTCATCGCGGCGAACAGCGGCCCCAGCAGCGAGGTCTGGTTGCCGATCAGGAACATGTCGATGTACGTACGGCTGAGCGCGGGTACCGCGGCGCCGACGCCGACCAGCAGCAGGCTGGCGAGCAGCGCGGCGAGCAGGGTGCCGGTGGTGCCGCGCAGCCGGGCGGGCAGGGCGCTGAGCACGCTCGGTTTGCGGCCCCCCTTGCGGAAGGCGTCGGTGGGTTCGAAGACCAGGGCGACGCCGGTGAAGCTGGTGTCGAAGTCCTCCATCGCCACGAAGCGGCGGCCCTTGTCGGGGTCGTTGATGTACACACCGCGGCGGCCGAGGCGGCGGCCCATGCCGTCGTAGACGACGTAGTGGTTGAACTCCCAGAAGAGGATGGCCGGCGCCGAGACCTCGGCGAGCGCGGCCGGTTCCATCTGCATGCCCTTGGCCTGGAGGCCGTAACTGCGGGCGGCCTTCAGCAGGTTGCTGGCGCGCGAGCCGTCGCGGGAGACGCCGCAGGCTATCCGCAGCTCCTCCAGGGGGACGTGGCGCCCGTAGTGGGCGAGCACCATGGCCAGGGAGGCGGCGCCGCACTCCACGGCCTCCATCTGGAGCACGGTGGGCGTGCGGACGGATTTCCCGGCCTTCCCGGCCTTGGCGGCGGGCGGCGGCCCCTTGCGTCGGCGGGCGGCCGGCGCGGGCTCGGGACGGTGCCGGCCGCGGCCGGCCGGCGGCAGGTGCTGCGGAGGTGCCGCGGAGTCGTTCGGTGCGGTCACGGGAGCAGCCAATCGATCGGGTGCTGCGCGGCCAGGTGGACGGCGCCGGTGGCCTGGGTCATCGAGTCCAGCGCGAAGGGCGGGCCGTCCGAGGTGGACCAGGCGTAGCCGGAGGCGGTGTGCGCGGTGTCGAGCGTCACCAGGACCGCGACCGGCTGGCCGTGCTGGGAGAACTGCTGGCCGAGCTGGTCGCTGCCGAGGAAGGCGGAAATCCGCTGGCGGGTCTGGGTGTTGCGGCCGATGGCCGTGATCTTGCCGCGCAGTACGCCGTACTGCTGGGTCGGCGCGGACTGGACGCTGAGGTCGACGGCGGCGCCGAGGGGGAGGGTGGCGGCGCTTTCGGCGGGGACGTAGAGGGTCGCGGTCAGCCGGTCCCCGGCGCCGGCGGTCTTCTCGACGGAGGCGAGGTCCGCGCCGGTCGTGACGACCGAGCCGATGGTGGCGGACAGGGTCGTCAGCCGTCCCGCGGCGATGGCGCGGACGACGGTGGTGGTGCCCTGCGCCGTACGGACCTTCACGACGGGCGCTTCGGCGGCGACCTGCTTGCCTTCCTCGGCGAGCACCGCGGTCACCTGGCCGGCGACGGGGCTCTGGAGTATGTAGCTGCCCTGGCCGTGGGTGAGGATCGCGGGGGCACCGAGGGTCGAGGAGACGGTGCCGGCGAACGCCCAGACGGCGGCGCCGGCCATGACGAGGACCGTGACGATCAGGACGAGCCAGCCCTGCGGCCGGGCGAAGCGCACCGGCAGGTCCAGTTCCTCGGGCGACTGCAGCTTGGAAAGGGCCTGTTGGCGGAACTGCACGTCACTCTTCCCTCAACTGCACGATGTGGTACGGGACATCATGGCACGGCGCGGACGGCCGGCGGTATGTCCGGGCGGCGAACGGCCAGGCGCCCCGGGGCCCGGTCGGAACCGGGCTGTCCGGGGCACTCGGCCCGGCATGTCGGCAAGGAGGGGACGCCGACCTGCCGTTACCTCCGCTCGATGCCGGATGTGCCGCTCAGCGGCACAGGGGCTCAGAGACCGGTGGTCAGGCCGCCCGCGACACCCTGCGCGTCCAGGCCGGTGGCGCCCTGGACCAGGCCGGTGACGGTGGTGAGGGTGCCGGCGACCGGGCCGATGGAGTCAACGGTGGTGGTGACGGTGCTCAGCGCGCCGCCGACGAGGCCACCGGACACGTTGTCCAGGTCGGCGTCGGAGATTTCCTGGGTCTGAACCTGGGCGTTGTTCATGATGTTTCCCTTCGGATCAATATCAAGAAAAAGCACGCAAACGGGCCGTCCGGTGGGGTTGACCCGGCCGCGGCAACGGTAGTCAGGGTCCCGAATTCGGGAAACCCGGCGACTCCCGTGATGTGAAGGATCAAAGCACGCAGGCCGGTTGCCCTGCTAATCGGACATCCGCCGATCCGGACGCGAACGCTCCGTCGAATTACCGGACGTGTACATGCGTCCATGGGTTGGTGGCAGCTTCTTCACATCCCCTCCGGTTTCCTTTCCGTCGACCCGCCGTTGCGCTCCGTAGCGAACTGGACAATCCCGCACCAACCCGCCGATCCGCAGGTCAGGACCAAGGCGGAAAACTATCGGGCGTGTGCCGACTGCGCATTCGGTGTGCAGATTTACCGAAGGCCGCCGATCTTTACGCCTCCGCAGCGCGACACCCCGACCGGAAGTCCAGCCAGCGTTTCGGACACTCGTCCGGGATGTTGCGGAGGCTTTAACCGCGCATGATTCTCCGCGACTTCCCCTGCGGTAATGACCGAAATGACCACTGCTATCGCCGCGCCATTCCGATGGAAACGGATCGACCATCCGGAGAACGGACATATTCGCATAACTGCGATAGGGGCGGTTCGCCGCACCGCCCGCGGTGGCAGCCGGCCCACCGCCGGTGCACGGTGGGGAGGTGGATCCCGTGGCGGCGCTGGAGCGGATCGCGTTCCTGCTGGAGCGGCAGGGCGCGGTCACCTACCGCGTGCAGGCGTTCCGTACGGCGGCGTCGGTCGTCGGCGAACTGCCCACGGAGGAACTGCGCGAGCGGGCGGCGAACGGGACGCTGGGCCGCCTCAGAGGGCTCGGCCCGAAAACCACCCGGGTCGTCGAAGAGGCCCTCGCCGGGCGGCGGCCCGCCTATCTGGCGCGGCTGGCGGAGGAGGCCGGCGGCCCGCTGGTCGAAGGGGAGCAAGGGCGGGCGCTGTTGCGGGCGCTGCGCGGGGACTGCCATCTGCACTCGGACTGGTCGGACGGCGGCAGCCCCGTCGAGGCGATGGCCAGGACCGCCCGCGACCTCGGCCACGACTGGTGCGTGCTGACCGACCACTCCCCCCGCCTCACCGTCGCCCACGGGCTGACCGCCGAGCGGCTGCGGCGGCAACTGGCGCTGGTGGCGGTGGTGAACGCGCAACTGGCGCCGTTCCGGCTGCTGACCGGCATCGAGTGCGACATCCTCGACGACGGCTCGCTCGACCAGGAGTCAGAGCTGCTGGACGCACTCGACGTGGTGGTCGCCTCGGTCCACTCCAAGCTGCGGATGGCGAAGGGCCCGATGACCCGCCGGATGCTGGCGGCCGTACGCAACCCGCTGGTGGACGTGTTGGGCCACTGCACCGGGCGGCAGATCACCGGCAAGCCGCGCCCGGAGTCGGAGTTCGACGCCGAGGAGGTCTTCGCGGCGTGCGCCGAGCACCGCACGGCCGTGGAGATCAACTGCCGCCCGGACCGGTTCGATCCGCCGCGCCGGCTGCTGCGGCAGGCGCTCGACGCCGGCACCCTCTTCGCGATCGACAGCGACGCGCACGCGCCCGGCCAGCTGGACTGGCAGATCTACGGCTGCGCCCGCGCCGAGGAGTGCGGTGTCCCGGCGGAGCGGGTCATCACCACCTGGACGGCCAGCGGGCTGGTGGCCTGGACCCGCACCGGCCGGGCACCGGGCCGGGCCGCCGGCCGACGTCCCGCCCCGGTCAGCCCTGGGCGGCCGCCGCCGTCCGCAGCGCCGTGAGCACCGGGCGCAGCAGCGGGTGGTCCTCGGCGCCGCGGCGGACGGCGGCGAAGACCCGGCGGGTGGGGGCGACCCCGTCGACCGGGCGGACCACCGCATCCGTCAGATCCATCCCGCGCAGCGCCGAGCGCGGCACCAGCGCGACGCCGGCCCCCGCGGAGGCGAGCGCCACCACCGCCCGGAAGTCGTCCGAGGAATGCTCCAGGCGCGGCTCGAAACCGGCGTACTCGCAGGCCAGGACGACCACGTCATGGCAGGGGTTGCCGGAGTACGGGCCGATCCACGGGTCCTTGGCCAGATCGGCCAGCGGCACCCGCTCCGCGCCGGCCAGCGGGTGGCCGGGCGACAGCACCGCGTCGAACGGCTCGGCGTACAGCGGGACACGGGTCAGCCGCGGATCGTCCTCGCCCGGCGCGCCGCGGTACTCCACCGCGACCGCGACATCGACCTGCCGGTCCAGCACCATCAGCAGGCTGGCGTCGCCCTCGGCGTCCTGGACGCGGACGCGGATGCCGGGCGCGGACCGGGCCAGCTCGGTGATGGCCGGGGCGAGCACCAGCCCGATGCCGGTCGCGAACGCCGCCACCGTCACCGTGCCCGCCTCCCCCGCCTCGTAGGCGGCGAGCTCCGACTCGGCGCGCTCCAGCTGGGCCAGGACGGCATTGGCGTGGCCCAGCAGGATGTCGCCCGCGGCGGTCAGCCGGACACCGCGGGCGCCGCGCTCCACAAGGCGGTGGCCGGTCTCCTGCTCCAGGGCCGCCAACTGCTGGGAGACCGCCGAGGGCGTGAGATAGAGCGCGGCTGCCGC
The DNA here is from genome assembly GCF_050054615.1 of Streptomyces sp. YGL11-2. Taxonomy (NCBI): domain Bacteria; kingdom Bacillati; phylum Actinomycetota; class Actinomycetes; order Kitasatosporales; family Streptomycetaceae; genus Streptomyces; species Streptomyces sp. YGL11-2. Next base: position 126,199 of record NZ_JBNHIN010000004.1, on the reverse strand, counting down.
GGCGGTGACCGTACGGTGGTCGGCCAGCGCGCGGAGGATGTGCAGCCGGCGTGCTTCGATCATGCTTCCAGTCTCGCAGGGTGTGGCCGGTTGTTCCCTTGCGGACGGGTCGCTTCAGTGGGCCAGCGCGGCGCGGGCGGCCACGAAGGCGTCCACCGCGCGGTGCACGTCGTCGGTGGAGTGCGCCGCGGACAGCTGGACGCGGATCCGCGCCTGCCCCTGGGGGACGACCGGGTACGAGAACCCGATGACGTACACCCCGCGCTCCAGCAGCAGCTCCGCCATCCGGCCCGCCTCGGCCGCGTCGCCGATCATCACCGGGGCGATGGCGTGCTCGCCGGGCAGGATCTCGAAGCCCTCCTCGGTCATCCGGGAGCGGAACAGCGCGGTGTTGGCGTGCAGCCGCTCGCGCAGGTCGCCGGCGGACTCCAGCAGGTCGAGCACCTTGAGGGAGGCCGCCGCGATCACCGGCGCCAGCGAGTTGGAGAAGAGGTACGGGCGGGAGCGCTGGCGCAGCAGGGCGACGATCTCGGCGCGGGCGGCGACATAGCCGCCGGAGGCGCCGCCGAGCGCCTTGCCGAGGGTGCCGGTGATGATGTCGACGCGGTCCATCACGCCGTGCAGCTCGGGTGTGCCGCGCCCGCCGGGGCCGACGAAGCCGACCGCGTGCGAGTCGTCGACCATCACCATCGCGCCGTAGCGGTCGGCCAGGTCGCAGATCTCGGCCAGCGGCGCCAGGTAGCCGTCCATGGAGAAGACGCCGTCGGTGACGACGAGGGTGCGGCGGGCGCCCTCGGCCTCCTTCAACTGGCGCTCCAGGTCGGCCATGTCGCGGTTGGCGTAGCGCAGGCGGCGGGCCTTGGAGAGCCGGATGCCGTCGATGATGGAGGCGTGGTTGAGGGCGTCGGAGATGACCGCGTCGTCCGGGCCGAGCAGGGTCTCGAAGACACCGCCGTTGGCGTCGAAGCAGGAGGAGTAGAGGATGGTGTCCTCCTGGCCGAGGAATCCGGAGATCCGCCGCTCCAGCTCCTTGTGGACCTCCTGCGTACCGCAGATGAAGCGGACCGAGGCCAGGCCGTAGCCCCAGCGGTCGAGCGCTTCGTGGGCGGCGGCGACGACCTCGGGGTGGTCGGCCAGGCCCAGGTAGTTGTTGGCGCAGAAGTTGAGGACCTCGCCCGGACGGCCGCCGGCGGTGACCGCGACGGTGGCGGACTGCGGGGTTCCGATGACCCGCTCCGGCTTGTGCAGCCCGGCGGCGCGGATCTCGTCGAGGGTGGTGCGCAGGTCCTCGCGTACGGAGTCGAACATGGGCCTTCCTTAGGGGTGCGTTGGGGGGACCGGGCCGGGGATCAGGCGGCCCAGTCGAGGATGACCTTGCCGCCCTGGCCGCCGGCCGCGTCGGCGAAGGCGGCGTCGAACTCCTGGTACGGATAGCGGCCGGTGATCACCGGTGCGAGGTCGAGGCCGCCTTCCAGCAGGACCGACATCGCGTACCAGGTCTCGAACATCTCCCGGCCGTAGATGCCCTTGATGGTGATCATGGAGGTGACGATCCGGGACCAGTCGACCGGGAACTCCTGGGACGGCAGGCCCAGTACGGCGATCCGGCCGCCGTGCGTCATGTTGCCGATCATGTCGCGCAGCGCCTCGGGGCGGCCGGACATCTCCAGGCCGACGTCGAAGCCCTCGCGCAGGCCCAGTTGGCGCTGGCCGTCCGCGATCGAGGACCGCCCGACGTCGAGGGCGAGGCTGACGCCGACCTTCCGGGCCAGTTCGAGGCGCTGCTCGCTGACGTCGGTGATCATCACGTTGCGGGCGCCGGCGTGCCGGGCGACCGCCGCCGCCATGATCCCGATCGGCCCGGCCCCGGTGATCAGTACGTCCTCGCCGACCAGGGGGAAGGAGAGCGCGGTGTGCACGGCGTTGCCGAAGGGGTCGAAGACCGCGGCGATGTCGAGGTCGACCGGGACCCGGTGCACCCACACGTTGGCCGCCGGCAGCGCCACGTACTCGGCGAAGGCGCCGTCCCGGCCGACGCCGAGCCCGACCGTGGCCCGGCACAGGTGGCGGCGCCCGGCCAGGCAGTTGCGGCACTTGCCGCAGACCAGATGGCCCTCGCCGCTGACCAGGTCCCCGGCGCGTATCTCGGCCACGTCCCGGCCGGTCTCGACGACCTCACCGACGAATTCGTGGCCGATTGTCAGCGGGGCGCTGATCGACTGCTGGGCCCACCCGTCCCACGACCGGATGTGCAGGTCCGTGCCGCAGATGCCGGTGCGCAGCACCTTGATCAGCACGTCCCCCGCGCCGATCGCGGGCTCCGGCACGTCCGTGAGCCACAGACCCGGCTCCGCCTTCTGCTTGACCAGTGCCTTCACCGTTAGAGCTCCCGTACGTGAAGAGGTGCCGTGCCGTCGCGGGGGCCCGATCCGGCCGCCCGTTCCCCGGCCAGAAATCTCCCCTACGGCGGGCGTGCGGTCCATCGAGGATTTCTTAAGCGCGGCGACAGCTGCCCTTCACGCCCGGCCGGGCGGACGGGCCGGGGAGTGTAGGGCTTCGCAGCGGTGAACGTCGGAATTCATCACAGCTTGAGTGCCACGGGCCCGGGGCGGGCGGGGCTGCGTAGGACTGGAGGCAACGCACGGGTGCCGGCTCGACGCACCACGGCAGCCCGTGTCCCCCCACCCTGTGCGTCCCTGGAGGTCAGTGAATTGAGCCACCGACATGTGAACAAGCGGACCGGCATCATGGCCGGCGCCGCCGCGGCCGCCATCGTGGGCGCGGCGGTCCTGCTGCCCAACGCCCATGCGAGCACGGACCGGCCGGCGGCCCCGCGGACGCTCAGCAGCCACGCGGCCACCCAGCTGGCGGCAGCGCTCAAGGCGGACCTCGGGGACCGGACCGCCGGTTGGTATCTGGACGGCGCGAACGGCCACCTCGTCGTGAACGTCCTCTCCCAGGACGCCGCGCAGAGCGTCACGGCCAAGGGCGCCGTCGCCAAGGTCGTCCACAACAGCATGACCGCGCTGCAGGCCGGCACGAAGACGCTGCGCGACACCGCCTCGGTGCCGGGCACGGCCTGGTCGATCGACCCGAAGACCAACAAGATCGTGGTGACCGCCGACCGAACGGTCACCGGCGCAAAGATGGCCACGCTCTCCAAGGCCACCGCGGCCATGGGCGCGGGCATGGTCACCATCCAGCGGTCCCAGGGGGTGTTCCAGCGGTACGACGGTGGGAACACGGGTGGCCCGGCGGGCGGCGCAGGAGGCGACGCGGGTGGCGCGGCAGGCGGCAACGCGGGGAGCACGGCGGGGAGTTCGGCGGGCGGATCGACGGACGGCGGTGCCGGACAGAGTGGCGGCGGTGCCGGGCAGAGCGACGGTGGCGCCGGTCAGAACGGAGGCGGTACAGGACAGAACGGCGGCGCAGGACAGAATGGTGGAGGACAGAACGGCGGAGGACAGAACGGCGGCGGGCAGGGCGGCGGTGGCGCCGCGGGCCCGATCGGCGGCAGCGCCATCTTCGGTGGCAACGCCCGCTGTTCCCTTGGCTTCAACGTCACGGTCAAGGGAGCGCCCGCCTTCCTGACGGCCGGTCACTGCGGCAACGACTCCAAGACCTGGTCGGCCGACCAGGGCGGCCAGCCACTGGGGACGGTGAGCAACTCCCAGTTCCCGAAGACCGACTTCGCCCTGGTCACCTACAACGACCCCGGTACGAAGCCGCAGAGCGCGGTCGACCTGGGCAACGGCAGCACCCAGCAGATCACCAAGGCCGCGGAGGCGGCCGTCGGCATGAAGGTCCAGCGGTCGGGCTCCACCAGCGGGCTCCACGACGGCACCGTCACCGGCCTGGACGCGACGGTCAACTACGGCAACGGCGACATCGTCAACGGCCTCATACAGACGGACGTCTGCGCGGAGCCCGGCGACAGCGGCGGCTCGATGTTCGCCGGCGACGCGGCCGTCGGGCTGACCTCCGGCGGCAGCGGCGACTGCAAGCGCGGCGGTCAGACGTTCTTCCAGCCGGTCACCGCCGCGCTCCAGGCCACGGGGGCGCAGATCGGCGCCGGGGGCGGCGACGGCAACGGCGCAGGAGGCGCCAACGGGGCCGGAGGCGCCAACGGCGCGGGAGGCGGCAACGGCGCGGGAGGCGGCAACGCGGGGGGCGCCTCCGGCGGGGCCGGCAGCTCCGGTGCGGGGACCCAGGACCCGGGCTCGACGGCCGGCGCGGGCACGCAGGATCCCGGTACCGGCGGCCAGGACCCGGGTACCGGAGCCCAGGACCCCGGTACCGGAGCCCAGGACCCGGGAGCCGGCAGCGGCGCCGACCCCGGCACGGGAAGCGGCGGAACGATGAACTGACGTACACCGAGGGGGAGTTCACCGCGGTACGGCTCCCGCCCGCCATGACCAGGGCGGCGGGGGCCGCTCCCCCGGGACGGCCCCCCAAGTGCCCGGTGGTGTCCGCGGAGTTCCGGGTGCCGGGTCCGGTGCCGGGTTCCGGCGCCGGGTTCCCGTGCCGGGCTCCGGGCGTCGGGTTCCCCTTCCCTCAGACCGGAACCTGCACGGGGGACGTCACCGTGAACAGGCCGCCGTCGGGGTCGCGGATCAACGCCTGGCTGCCCGTGCCGTCCCGTGTGGCGGTCACCGGCGTGGCGGTCCCGCCGGCGGCCACCGCCGCATCACGCACCGCCCCGATGTCCCGCACCCGGAAGTGCACATGCCACTGCGGGCGCACCCGGGGGTCCGGCGCCGCCTCGACAGCGCCGCCGCGCAGCAGCGCGACGGTGTGCGTGCCGTCGTGGACGACCACCTGGTCGTGCTCGTACGTCACCTGGCAGCCGCCGGACCGCTCGGCCGCCCAGTCGAAGACCTCCGCGTAGAAGATGGCGGCGGCGAACGCGTCCCGGGTGCGCAGCTCCAGGACCGCCGGCGCGCTGCCCAGGCCCACGGACCAGGCCGCGGTCCGGCCCTCCCAGAAGCCGAAGGCGGCACCGTCCCGGTCCGCGCCGAGGGCGGCCCGCCCGGGTCCGAGCTTCAGGGGCCCGACCGCCACGGTGCCGCCGCGCTCCCGGATCCGCGCGGCGGTGTCGTCGGCGTTCTCCACGGCGAAGTACGCGGTCCAGGCCACCGCGACCTGGAAACTGGGCGTCAGCGCGCCCATTCCGGCGACCGGTTCCCCGTCCAGCAGCGCGACCGAGAACTCCTCCCCCAGGCTGGCCGGCCGGAACCGCCAGCCCAGCACGGTGCCGTAGAACGCCTGCGCGGCCGGCAGATCGCGGGTCATCAGGCTCACCCAGCAGGGCGCGCCGCGTACCGGAGTGGTGGAGCGTGAGGACGGCATGGCCATCTGCCTCCAGCTGCTCGGTGCTGCCCGACCGGCCGGCGTGTCGTCGGGCCGGCGCCCCTCCCCACTGTGCCAGCGACCCGCCCGGCCCGCACCAAGGGACGGCCGCGGCCCGGTGGTCCCCCGCTCGGGGCAGGGCCGGTTGTGCCGGTCCGGCCCCGGCTCGATGCTTGAAGGTACGGAACCGGGCTGGACAGATGCCATGAACACATGGAACGCGGCGGAGAGCGCCGACTTCCGTGGTCCCCTCGACGTCACCAGGGCGGCCACCGCGGTTCTGGACGCCCGGGGTCGGGTCATCGGGTGGAGCCCGGCCGCCCGGGAATTGCTGGGCTATGCGCCGCAGGACATCGTCGGGCGGCCGCTGGCGACGTTCCTGCCGTCCGGGTCGCCGGGGGTGGCCGGCGAGCCGTCGTCGCTGCCGGGGCGGGACATCGAGGTCCGCACGGCGCGGCACGCGGACGGCCGGGCACTGCCGGTGGCGATCACGGTGTGCGCGCTGCACGACGTCCCGCCGGCCGCCGCGGCCGCCGCCGACGGGGCGCGGCCGGCCCGGGTGCTGGTGGCGGCGGCACTGGAGAACCTGCGGAAGTGGGAGTCGCGGCAGGCGATGCTGCACGGGCTGGCCACCCGGTCGCCGGTGGGGCTGGCGATCTACGACGGCGATCTGCGGCTGACGTGGTTCAACTCCTCGTACGGGCGGGAGATCGGGCTGCCCCTGTGGCAGTTGATCGGCAAGCGGGCGGACGAGCTGTATCCGGGCGAGTTCGTGACGGAGGGGTATCCGCAGGGGCTGGACGAGGTGATGCGCCATGTGCTGGCGACCGGTGAGGCGATCGTCGACCTGCACTTCGTGGGCGAGCAGCCGACCGACCCGGGGACCGAGCACGTGTGGTCCTGCTCGTACTACCGACTGCAGGATCCGGACGGCCGGGTGCTGGGGGTGTGCGAGGACTCCTTCGACATCACCGACCGCTATCGGGCGCAGCGCCGGCTGAACCTCCTGGTGGAGGCCGGCAGCCGGATCGGCACCACGCTCGACATGACCGTCACCGCGCGCGAGGTCGCCGAGGTCGCGGTGCCGGTGTTCGCCGACGAGGTGACCGTCGACCTGGTGCGGTCCGTGCTGGCAGGCGGGGACCCGGAGCCGGGTGAGAGCGGGGTGCCGGCGCTGGTGCGGGTGGCGGCCCGTTCCGTGGCCGACCGGCCGGACGAGCCGCCGCGTGCGCCGTACCCGGTGGTGTACCGGCCGGGCACGCTCCAGTACCGGAGTCTGTCCTCAGGCGGGATGATCCGCGACGAGCGGACCATGGTCGTACCGCTGCGGACCGGCGGGCGGCAGATGGGGCTGGTCACCTTCTCCCGCGGCACGCACCCCGCGGCCTTCGACCGCGGCGAGATCGACCTCGCCGACGAGCTGGTCCTGCGCACCGCGGTGTCGCTGGACAACGCCCGCCGCTTCGCCCGGGAGCACGCCGCGGCCCTGACCCTCCAGCGCAATCTGCTGCCGCAGCGCCTGCCCGCCCAGTCGGCGGTCGACATGGCCTACCGCTATCTGCCGAGCGACGACCGGGCCGGGGTCGGCGGCGACTGGTTCGACGTCATCGGCCTGTCCGGGACCCGGGTCGGCCTGGTGGTGGGAGACGTGGTCGGCCACGGCCTCCAGGCGGCGGCCACGATGGGGCGGCTGCGGACGACCGTACGGGCGCTGGCGCGGCTGGACCTGGCGCCGGACGAACTCCTCGGCCGGCTGGACGACCTGGTGGGGCAGACTCCGGAGGAGCGCGCGGCCGGGGACGCCGCGGAGCCCGGCCCGGACGACATGGCGACCGGGGTGACCTGCCTGTACGCGGTGTACGACCCGGTGTCGCGGCGCTGCACGATGGCGCGCGCGGGGCATCCGCCGCCGGCGGTGGTGGCCCCCGACGGCCGGGTGACCTTCCCGGATCTGCCGGCCGGACCGCCGCTCGGGCTGGGCGGCCTGCCGTTCGAGTGCTGGGAGACCGAGCTGCCGGTGGGCAGTCTGCTCGCCCTGTTCACCGACGGGCTGCTCCAGACCCGCGACCGGGACTTCGACGCGGGCCTGGGCCTCCTCGGCGGGGTGCTGCGGGAGAACCGGCGGCCGCTGGAGGAGCTGTGCGACCGGACGCTGGCGGAGCTGCTGCCGGGCGGGGCGGCGCCGGACGACGCGGCGCTGCTGCTGGTGCGCACCCGGGAGCTGGACGCCCGGCAGGTGGCCGCCTGGGAGCTACCCGCCGAGCCGGCCGCGGTGGGCACGGCCCGGGAGCTGGCCACCCGGCAGCTGCGGGAGTGGGGCCTTGCGGAGCTGTCGTACGCCACCGAGCTGGTGGTCAGCGAGCTGGTCACCAACGCGGTGCGGCACGCGTCGGGGCCGGTGCATCTGCGGCTGCTGCGCGATCTGACGCTGCTGACGGAGGTGTCGGACACCGCCCACACCGCTCCGCATCTGCGGCACAGCGCGAGCGACGACGAGGGCGGGCGGGGGCTGTTCATCGTGGCCCGGCTGGTCCAGCGCTGGGGCACGCGGTACACGCCGTTCGGCAAGACGATCTGGACCGAGCAGGAGTTTCCGCCCGGGTACCCGGGGGCACCGCGGCCGGGGGGCTGACCGGCGGCGGCCGGCGGCCCCGCGCACGCCGTGCGGGTCCTGGGAGCCCGCCCCATGATGGAACCAGCGAGGTCCCGGCGACTCGGCGGGCGCGGACAGAGGAGGACCTGTGACGACCAATGGCGGCAAGACCCCGGCCGAGCGGCGGCCGGCCGAGCTGTACACCGGTAGCGAGCGGCCCTTCGACGCGGAGGATCTGGTGCGGGCGTCCGGGCGGGAGCCGACGCCGCAGAGCCTGGAGTGGGCCCAGCGCCTGATCGACGAGAAGGGGCGCGCCGCCATCGAGCGGTACCTCCCCTGACTGCGGCGCCGCGGCGGACCGTCCACGGAGGGGCCCGGGCGCCGGCCGCCGCTCGGCGGCCGGCGGTTCCGGCGCGTCCGCCCGCCGCTACGCTCGTCTCCCATGACCACCGAACGCATCGATCCGCCCCGGCTCGCCGGTGAGCGGGAGACTCTGCGGGCCTATCTCGACTTCCACCGCGCCACCCTCGCCATGAAGACCGACGGCCTCACCGACGAGCAGTTGCGCAGCCGCTCGATGCCCCCGTCGACGCTCACGCTGCTCGGCCTGGTGCGGCACCTGGCCGAGGTCGAACGGACCTGGTTCCGCCGGGTGATCAACGGGGAGGACATCCCGCTCGTCTGGTCCGCCGAGGGCGACTACCAGGTGGCGTACGACGCGAGCGGGGCCACCCGTGCCGAGGCGTTCGAAGCCTGGCAGACCGAGGTGGCCCACGCCCGCCGCATCGAACAGGCGGCGGCCTCGCTCGACGTGACCGCCTACCAGCCCAGGTGGGGCGAGGAGGTCTCGCTCCGCCTGGTGATGCTGCACATGATTCACGAGTACGCCCGGCACAACGGCCACGCCGACTTCCTGCGGGAGGGCGTCGACGGGGTCGTGGGCGCCTGAGCGGGCGCAGGTCCCGGCTTCTGCCCTAACCCAGTTCCAGACTCGTCACGCCGAAGGTGCGCTCCTCGTCCGCCGCCGGGACCCGCCCGGTGTACATCCGCACGGTGTACGACCTGGGGGTCAGACCGCGGGCGGTGGCGAGGGCGAGGGCGTCGCCGCGGGGTTCGGGGATGTCCATGCTGACCTCGTCGGACGGGTCGAGCGGGGCGATGAGCGCGTCGAAGAGCGCTTCGGCGACCCGGGGCGTGTCGGCGAAGAGCGGGCCGATGCGGTAGCCGGACCGGGCGGGCCGGATCACTCCGTAGCCGGCGACCGCGCCGTCCCGCAGGAAGACCCGGGCGGTGTGGCCGTCGGCCGTCAGCCAGCGGGCGACGAAGCCGCGCCGGTCGGCGGGGAAGCAGCGGCGGTCGTAGGCGGCGACGGCGTCGAGGTGGGCGGCGGTGACCGGTACGACCTCCGGCGGGGTCGCGCCGGAGGGGGTGGGCCGGCCGGTGTAGCGGAGGGTGTCGTGGGCGGGGGTGAACCCGGCGCGCCGGTAGGTGGCGTGCTGGGCGGGGACCGCGTCCAGGCCGACCGTGCGACCGGCGGCGTGCGGGACGGCGGCGCGCCAGGTGGTCAGGCCGTGGCCCTCGCCGCGGTGGCCGGGGGCGACGAGGTAGTAGCCCAGGAAGGCGTAGCGGTCCGAGTAGTTGACGACGGAGACGGCCGAGAGGGTCTGCCCGTCGCGGCGGCCGAGGAAGAAACCGTCGGGGTCGGTCGGGTGGAAGCAGGCGATGTCGCCGCGGCCGGGGTTCCAGCCTTCGTCGGCGGTCCACTGCACCACGTCGTGCCAGAGGTCCAACGGGGCTGGGGTGACGGTGAGTTCACCCGGTGTCCGCGGGGGCGGCTGCGGGGTGTCGCTGAGCGGTCGCATGTGGGGTGCGTCCCTTCTGGTGGGGTGCTGGGGGTCAGATCAGGTCCATGGCCGCGACTTCGTCGGGGCTGCCGTAGCTGACCGGGCCCTGGAACCGGCGGCGGGCGGTGGCGAACCACCAGACGGTGGCGATCAGCAGGACCACTGCCAGCGCGATCGGGGCGTAGTTGAAGGATTCCGGGGTGACCGGGTACGCCTGCGGGAGCATGAAGAGCACGTTGCTGACGACGATCCAGAGGACCGCGACGGCGGCGACGGGCTTGCCGTAGCGGCCCAGGTTCCACGGTCCGGCCTGGAAGTCGTTCAGCCGCAGCCGCAGGAAGATGGGCACGCCGTAGGCGAGGAAGAGCCCGACGACGTTGACGCTGACGACCGCCGTGAAGGCGGTGTGCGACCACCAGCCGGGCACCACCAGGACCAGCGGGCAGGCCGCGGCGAGCCAGACGGCCTTGACGGGGGTGCGGGTGCGCGCGGAGACCGAATGCCACCAACGGGAGCCGGGCATCGCGCCGTCGCGGGAGAAGGCGAAGATCTGCCGGGTATTGCTGGTCATGTTGGCGAGTCCGCAGAACAGCATGGCGCCGATAACGATCAGCAGCAGGAACTTCGCGGTGTGCACGCCGAGTGCGTCGACGAGAATCTGCACCGGCGGGGCGTCCGCCTTCGCGTCGTGGTCATAGTCGCGGATGGCGTACACCAGAGCGAGCATGAGGATGAGGCCGGTGATCGCGGAGTAGGCGATCGCACGCATGATGCCGCGCGGCGCGTTGACGGTCGCCTTCACCGTTTCTTCGGACATGTGGAAGCTGCCGTCGAAACCGGTGAACGTCCAGCTGGTGACCAGCAGTCCGAGCATTCCGCCGTAAATGGCGTTGGTGAAGCCGGTGTTGTTGGCGAAGTGCAGGGCGAACGACGGGGATTGATGGTGCGTCGGAATGAGCGCCAGCGCGCCGACGATCACCACCATGCCGACCAACAGCCACCACACCGAAATCCGGTTCAGTACGGCGACCAGCCGCACGGTGTAGGTGTTGGCCAGGGCTTGCACCAGCAAAATGGCCGCGGTGATGGCCACCGTCTGCGGTGCGGTGGGCGCGTAGGACGGCCACTGCATGGCGATGAACGCCTGGATGAAGGTGGCCGCGGCGAAGTTGGTGGCGGCGGTGCCGCCGACCTGGCCGACGAAGTTGAGCCAGCCCGTGTACCAGGACCAGGCGCCCTGGTGCCGCTTGGCGAGCTTGCCGGCCGAGAAGTAGAGCGCACCGCTGGTCGGGTACGCGGAGGCGATCTCGCCCATCGCGGCACCCACGAACAGCACCATGACCGAGACGCCGATCCAGCCCAAGACCAGAATGCGCGGACCGCCGGCGCCCATACCGAAGCCGAAGGACGAGAAGATGCCCGAGATGATGTTGATGATCGTGAACGAGATGGCGAAATTGTCGAACGCGCGGAATCTCCGGGTGAGTTTCCGCGGATATCCCATGGCGTGCAGCGTCGCATCATCGTCGAGAGCGACAGGATCCGCGTTGTGGGGGATTTTCGAGCGGTTTTTCGCGCGAGTTGGGGACGAGGTACGCTCGGGCACTACCGCAACCTTTCTGGTGGGGGATATTCGACGGATCGTCGAAACAGTCGGTCGGCGCGTCACATAGCGTGCGGAACGGGGAGACCGCAGGATCGGCGGGCTTTGGTGAGCTGTTCTTCGGGATCACCGAAGACACTCCAGGGCATGCGGGAGGCATAGCACCCCATGGTGGTGAGGACTTCCCGGGCCTCGAATTCGTGTTTCGCCATGTAGAGCGCATGGGCCAGATAGGCGAGATCGAGCACCGGGGTGAAGCGGTAACCGGCCACCTGCGGAAACCAGTTGTGGTAGATCCCCATGGCGGTGGTGATCCACTGCGGCTGTTCCCAGGTGCGGTCCGCCAGCAGGGCGTCGGGGTTGTAGTCCTCGACCAGCGCCACCAGTGGCAGCAGCCGGAGCGGCGAGGACGCGGCGGCCCGCTGGCTCAGGAAGGCGGCGACGTCCCAGCTCGCACTGGAGGAGCCGCCGTGGCGGGTGAAGAAGAACGCGAGGAAGCGGTGGTGCGCCTCGCGGTGCCACGGGTCGAGCCGGAGGATGTGCGCGAAGAGGTACCAGGGGCCCATCGGCGAGGTCAACAGCCCTTTGGGAGCGGGATCCTGCTGCCGTTCGAGCCGGGCCAGGGCGAGCTGCGCGACCCAGGGGGTGGGGTCCTCGGGCGCCGATTTCGCGGCGCGCTCGCAGGCCGTCTGCGCTATCCGTACCAGGGCGCCCGCCCGCCGGTCACCGGCGTCGGCCATACGCAGCGCCCGGAGCATCGCCACCCGGGCCCATAAAAGGGCCGCTTCCGGACCGGGTTCTTCGTCGAGCCAGCGCTCGGCCAGATCGGAGTCGGCCGCCACGGACGCCAGCACCAGCGAACGGTGGGCCCGTACCTCGAAATCCCGGCGGGCCTCCTTGAGCACCTCGTGGGCGCTGAAGTACCGCCCGGCCCGGACGTCCATACAGGCGCGCGCCAGCGCCCGGTCATTGGCCGCCGGGCTCCACACATAGTGCCCCTCGAAAGAGTCGGCCGGCATGTTCCCCTCCCGGTCCACGCAGGCACCTCGCGGCTTCCGCGCATTCCGCCCGCGCCGAATTCGGCTGGACCGCCACCGCTGGTCGAACGGCGGCGGCCCACACCCTACTCATTTCCTCCTCATTTCGAAAACACTCGCCTGGAATATCTGGTTCCGCACCTTTTTGCCGCTATGAGATTGAAAGGCAAACCACCACCGCGCACAGGGGATTGGCATATTCACTCCGCCCCGCACACCACACAGGCCACCAGTCCCCCGGCCGCCCCGATCGCGCCCGCCACGAGGAACACCGCACCCAGCCCGTCCGCGTACGCCGCCGCCGAGGCGCCCGCACCGGTCCCCGGCACCGAGCCGTGGAAGACGGTGCCCAACAGCGCGACGCCCAGCGCCAGTCCGAGCTGCCGGGCGCTGTTGGCCGCCGCGGCGGCGACACCGGTGTGCGCCGGCGGGGCGGAGGCCATCGCGACCGCCGGCAGCACGGGCGACACCAGCCCCGCGCCGACGCCGGTGACCACGAGCCCCGGCAGCAACACCGGCCAGGAGGAGCCCGGTTGGGCCACCGGCAGCAGCGCCAGATCGCCGAGGCCGACGAGCAGGGTGCCGCCCCCGATGCTCCACCGGGCGGGCATCCGGTGCAGCGCGCCACCGGCCAGTGCGGCGGTGGCGAAGAAGGCGAGCGGCTGCACGGTGATGACGAGCGAGGTGGCGAAGGAGCTGAGCCCGACGCCGTTCTGGAGCCAGAGCGAGAGCACCGGCAGGAAGGCGAACGCGGCGAGGTAGTAGGCGCCGGACGCGAGCAGCAGCCCGTCGAACGCGGGCTTGCGGAACAGCGCGAGGGGAATCATCGGATGCGCCGACGCCCGCTCGACGACGGCGAACGCGATCAGCAGCACCGCACCGAGCCCGAACCCGAGCAGTGTCGCCGCGTCACCCCACCCGGCCTCGCCGCCGCGCACGAAACCGAAGGTGATCCCGGTCGCGGCGAGGGTGAAGGTGGCGATTCCCGGCCAGTCGACCGGGGCCGGCGTACCGGCGCGGTCGGCCGGCACCCTGGTGGCCAGCCAGAGGGCGACGGCGCAGAGCGGCAGCGCGCCGTAGAAGATCCACTGCCAGGACAGGAGTTGGGTGAGGATGCCGCCGGCGACGTTGCCGACGCCCGCCGCCGCCCCGGCGACCGCGCCCCAGACGGCGAACGCGCGGGCCCGGTCCCGTCCTTCATAGGCCAGGCCGATCAGCGGGACGAGGGTGGCGAACATCGCCGCGCCCGCGATGCCCTGCACCGCCCGTGCGGCGATGAGGAGTTGAACGTTCCCGGCCAGCGCGCAGCCGAGGGTGGCGGCGGTGAAGACGGCGAGCCCGAGAACGTGGAGGCGCTTGCGGCCGAGCACGTCCCCCAGGGATCCCATGCCCAGGAGCAGCCCGGCGAGGGCGAGCGTGTAGACGTCGACGATCCATTGCAGGGCGCCGAAGCCCGCCCGCAGATCGCCGGCCATCCGGGGCAGCGCCACGGTCACGATCGTCGTGTACACCAGCAGCAGAAAGGTGCTGAGGCAGGCGGCCACGAGGGGCAGCCACTTCCCCCTGACGGGGCGGAGGGTGTCGGGGCGGGCGTGGGTAACAGGCGCCCGGCCGGCCAGGTGTGAGTCCATGGCCCCACCCTGAGGTAATGCCCTTATCCCGCTGAACCCTTACGGGGAGGACGCGGTCCGCCATGTGACCGAGCTCACCACCATCCCGCCCGACCGCGAGGACGGCCGGAGCCGCGGCGGGGTGCCGCGAGCAGTGGGCAGCGTCGGTACCGCACCGCATCCGACCGGCCTGGGGATGCACCGGCTCGGCCGCTGCGCACTGGCCGAATGCGGCCACGCTGACGCGGACTTCAGCCGCGCCGGTCGGCAGCGCCACGACTCCCCCACCTGCGCCAACCGCGACGCGGTACGCCGGCACCGCGCCCGCGCCGGAGGCTAAGAGCCGGATAAGTAAAGGGTGTTCGTTAAACCAATTCACCGGACCGGCCACGACCCGGTGCACCACATCGCCGCCCGGCGCGAAGCTCCACAAACATGAAATCGGCTCAAGAGCAACCGTAATTAGCGGAAGCTACTATCCGGAAGCGCGCGATCACATGTAGCGTTCGTTCGGACCGGAGCCGTGACTTCGCATCACGTCATGGCTGAACACGGGCATGGGTGCACTCGTTCTCCCGAGCAGGTTGGGAGCGATTGCCCCGATGGGTGCACCCGCATCACGAGTGCCGGCGCCCCGGCCCGGCACCGTGCGTGGGCTGCGCCGCGGTCGCTGCGCAGCAGAACAGCACCCCGAACGTCGAGCACCGCCATGTCTGTCCGAACACGCCTGCTTTGCAAGAGGAATGGGCCCAGATCATGTTTTTGAACTCCTCGACGACCCCCCTTGCGTTGCGACTGGAGGCCGACTTCAGCCGGCCGGCATTGGCCGGCGCCGGTGAAGGCCCGCCCCTGGCGGTCGATCGGCTTCCCGACGGCAAGTGGCAGCTCACCTTGCACGATTTGGAGCCTGTATCGATGCACCGACCGACCTCGGACGAGCTCCGCATCATCCTCGCACCACCCTGCGAGGCGCCGCCCGGCCGGGCCGCGGTCGGCGCGCCCGCCCGGGCCCGCGCCGACCGGCCGGATCCGATCCAGATCGACGAGGCCGCCCGGACGGTCTCCATCGACGGACGGCAACTGAACGTCCCCCGGCTGGAATTCGACCTGCTCGCCCACCTGGTCCTGCACCCGCAGCGGGCGTTCACCCGTCAGCAGCTGATGGACGCGGTCTGGCCGGACTGCCAGTCCAGCGCCCGCACCGTCGACGTCCATATCGCCCGGCTGCGCCGGCGGCTCGGACCGCGCCGCCGCAAGTCCATCAGCACGGTCTTCGGCATCGGGTACAAGTACCTGCCGATGCCGTGAAGCGACGGCGCCGGGTGTCCGGGC
Organism: Streptomyces sp. YGL11-2; assembly: GCF_050054615.1. Taxonomy (NCBI): domain Bacteria; kingdom Bacillati; phylum Actinomycetota; class Actinomycetes; order Kitasatosporales; family Streptomycetaceae; genus Streptomyces; species Streptomyces sp. YGL11-2. The sequence goes on along the minus strand of NZ_JBNHIN010000004.1, from coordinate 110,831 downwards.
CGGTGGCCGACGGGAAGGTCGGCCACGGGCCCGCTGACGCCGCGTCAGCCGACCGGCAGTGGACGTGCCTGCCGCGAGGCGCCGGCCGGCCCCGGACGTCTCACCTCACGCCCTGCCGAAACGTTTCGGCCAATGTCCCGGCGGCCACCGCGTTCAGGTGGGCCGGGGTGCCGACCGGGGCCTCCTTGCGGACGAAGGCACGCCGCAGGGCGTGGTACGGCTCCTCGGGGTCGAAGAAGGTCCGGCGCATGCGGGTCAGTTCGTGGTCCCGATAGGCGGCGAGCGGGCGCCGCACCTCGTCCCGCTCCCGGTCGGCCTTCTTGGCGGCGATCCGCGCCTGGCTGGCGGGCGCCGCGGCCAGCCGGCGGGCGAGTCCCGCGGTGCGGTCGGCGAAGTCCTCCGGGGCGCAGTCGATGACCCGGTCGACCAGCCCGAGCCGCTGCCCGCTCGCGGCGCTGACCGGCAGGGCCCGCGCCATGAGGTGGTCCGCGGTCTCGGCCCCGACCCTGCCGGGCAGGGTGTATGTCCAGTACTCCGAGCCGTAGAGCCCCATCAGCCGGTAGTGCGGGTTGAGGACGACCGCGGAGCGGCACCACACCTCGTCGGCGGCGAGCGCCAGCATCGCCCCGCCGGCCGCCGCGTTGCCGCCGAGCGCGGCGACCACCAGCCGGTCGGTGGTGGTCAGGACGGCGTGCACCAGGTCGTCGATGGCGTTGATGTTGGCCCAGGACTCCGCGGCGGGGTCGGCGGCGGCCTCGATGACGTTGAGGTGGATGCCGTTGGAGAAGAAGTCCCGCCGGCCGCCGAGGACCAGGAGGGACGTCGGCCGGGTGCGGGCGTACTCGTAGGCGGCGAGCAGCCGCCGGCAGTGGTCGGTGCTCATCGCGCCACCGGGGAAGGAGAAGCGCAGGAATCCGGCCGGTCCGTCCTCGTGGTAGCGGATGTCGGTCCAGGTGCGGGTGCCTTCGGCGGGCTCCAGGGGGGCGGGCACCTCGGGCAGCGGCGGGAGGCGGTCGCCGAGCGCCATGGTGGCGGGCAGTTTGAAGGTGGCCGGCTCCCCCGGGGTGCGCGGCGGGCGGAGTTCGGGGATCCAGACGGCGCCGTCGGCGGTCGCCCGGCAGACGGCGCCGTGGCGGGTGGCGATCAGGTCGCCGGGCCGCCCGGTCAGGGTGTGCTCGGGGTGGCCGCCGTGCAGGAACCAGGTCTCGCCGAGCAGTTCGTCCCGTACGCCGGGCTGTGAGTCGGCGGCGCGGAGGGTACGGACCACGGTGGCGGTCGGGTCGGTGGACCAGTCGATGCGGCGGGTGTCCTGGCGCAGTGGGGGCCGGGGGCGGCCGATGACGCGCTCGGCCGCCAGGGCGTGCTGGGGCTGCGGGCGGTGGCCGCCGGACGCGAAGCGGTCGACGGCGGTCAGCAGGGCCGCCATCGCCGCGTCCGCGATCTCGTTGCGGTAGAGATCGCTCTTGCCCACGCCGGGGACGGGGCAGTTGGCCGTCGCCCAGACATCGCCGGCATCCATCTCGTCGTTGGCCTGGAGGACGGTGACGCCCCACTGTTCCGCGCCGAGGTGCACCGCCCAGTCCACCGAGGAGGGGCCGCGGTCGCCGAGCGGGCCGGGGTGCACGATCAGGCAGGGGTGGGCGGACCACACCTCCCGGGGGATGGCCGTCTTGAGCATCGGGGCCACGACCAGCTCGGGCGCGTGCCGCGGTACGACCTCGGCGAGCGGGGTCCCGCGGGTGACCAGCTCGACGGCGACGCGGTGTCCGCGGTCGGTGAGTTCGGCGTAGGCGCGCTGCGTCAGGCTGTTGAACGCGCCCGCGATGAGCAGAATGCGCACGGCGGACTCCCGGTGGGGTGGACGGTTCGGTCGGCGGACGGTCGTGATCGTTCCCCGTGCGCGGCCGGGAGGCTTCGGACCCGCTGGGCAGGTCACCCGAACGAACTCGAATAAACCCGAACGAACCCGATCGGAACCGGTCATCGGTGGCCGTGGCGCGCAATACGACGATGTGGCCCACCCGTCCAGTTGACCGCCCGTCAGAAAGTTCCACAGCCGATCATCTCGACGGAATCCCGCCAAAGTTGGCGCGCCCCGCCCCCTTCCCAGCCGCGCGACATTGCCCACCGTTGACATTGACTTGGCATGCCTTTTACCTTCGGTGGTGGCGGCATCGGCGCAGGTCGTCCGCGTGGCACCGGTCGCCGCCTCCCCTTCCCCACATCCTTCGGAGGTTCCCGTGGAGCAGCTCATCAAGAAGATGGCCCAGGACGACGTCTGGCAGAGCTGGACAGCCGCCAATTCCGCCCGGCAGGCGGCGAAGGACGGCTGTATCAGCGCTGCCCCCAAGTCCGGTTGCATCAGCGCGGCGCCCAAGGCCGGCTGCATTTCCTGAAGCCGGCCCCGGCGGCCCGGCGGCCCGTGGCGGTCCGGCGGCGACTCCCCCCGCCGCCGGG
>NZ_JBNHIN010000004.1:78238-108298 GCF_050054615.1 Streptomyces sp. YGL11-2 | reverse complement strand
GGTGGCGACTCCCCCCGCCGCCGGGCCCGCCGCCGGGCCCGCCGCCGGGCCCCGCGCCCGGATTCGGGACGCGGCACCCATCGTTCGAGCACAGAGGGATTCCATGGAAGGTCAGCCGACCGCCGAGGTCATCGAGCAGATCCGCGACATTCCGATCTACCGCGAGTCACTGGCCAAGGGCCACTTCCCGATCCTCGACAAGCCGGAGATCGCGCGCGGCTTCCCCGACAACTGGATGACGCCCCGCCTGGCCGCCGCGCTGGAGTCCGGCGAGGCCGAGTTCGTGCTCTCCACCGGCACCCACCACGCCCGGATGCAGCTCATCCGGCCCCCGTACTTCCTCCTGCACTCCTACTACCGGCTGTGGAGCGAGCACCCGGACATCGCCGACACCTGGGCATCCGGCTGCCGGCGGGTCTCGCTGACGACAGTGCTGGCGACGGAGCACGTCGCGCGGATCAACGCGGTCAAGCGCGGCGTACCGCCGGAACCGGTGCCGCCGCCGGCCGACCGTCGGCTCGACGACCGGACCTGCTACCTCAATCTGCGGCTGGATCCGGCGCGGTGGGAGCGCGACGACGTGGTGCGGATGCTCGGTGAGATCGAGGCCGCCCGGGAATCGCATCCGCAGGGCCTGTACCACCTCGACTGCTCCGGCTACCACCTGGCGCATCTGGTCCGCAAGGTCGGCGAATGGGGGCTGTGGGACGACTTCGCGCCGCCGGCCAGCATCATTCACGCCTACGAATACACCCCGGTGAACGTACGGCGCTTTCTGCACCAGCACTTCGCCTGCCCGATCATCGACCTCTTCGGCAGCACCGAACTCGGCTATCTCTTCTCCAGCGACCGCCGGGGGAATTACCGGCCGCACCTCGACAAAATGAGCGTCGAACTCCATCCGATCGCGCCGGACAGCACGATCCACCAGCTCATCGTCTCCAGCGTGCGCAATCCCCATATGCCCCTGATCCGGTACCGCACGGGCGACCTCGTACGGACGGTGGACGACTCCCCCGATCCGGAACGGATCTCCCAGTTCTGCGGCCGGCAAACGGAGTTGCTGGACACCCGGCACGGCCCGGTCGCCCAGGGCGACCTGGACCGGAGCATCAGCGAGGTGACACCGCAGGTCTTCGTCCACCAGCTGCGGCCGACCGGCGCCACCGAGGCCCGGCTGGCGTACACGACCTTCAACGGCAGGCCCCTCGGGCCGGTCGACACCGTGGCGCTGGAGCGCGGTCTCACCGAACTCACCGGGCGGCTCTGCCGACTCGACCACCGTACGCACATCCCCATCGGGAAGTCGGGCAAATACGCCTGGCTCGCGCAAGGAGAAGCATGACCGGCACCGCGCCGATATCCGCCGACCAGCTGACGGACCTGCTCGGCGCGGAGATGTACCGCGAAGTCGTGGATCATTTCGCCGAAAAGAGCGATGCACCACAGGAGTTCGTGGAGCGCCAGGTGCTGGAATGCCTGCGTTATCTCTTTCTCGTCTCCCGGCACCGCGACCGGCTCAGCGGGCTCTTCCTCCCCGTCGAGCAGGACATCGACGAGATCTGGCACTACCTCATTCTCCAGACCCGCGAATACCGGGCCCTGTGCGAGGAGCGGCTCCCGGGCCGGTTCCTCATCGAGCACCGGAGCATCGCCTACGAGGACTACCAGGCAGCGCCCGGCCGTGAGCAGGTGCTGGACGAGGCGCTGCGCTGGATTCCCTTGTACTGCCGGGAGTTCGGGCCGTTCGACCAGGACGCGCTGCCGCACTGGACGATCGTCCGCTTCCTCCACCGGCACCTGGGGCTGTCCCTGGCGGACATCGCCGCACTGGAACCGCCGGCCGCTTGAGCACCAGGAGGGGCAGGAGATGCCGGGCCCGACCGGACCGGCCGGGGTGCCCGGCGCCCGGTTCACGGCCGGCACCCGGTGGCCGCCGCGTCCGGTGTGACGCTGCCGGCCGCCGGTGTGCTCGCCGCGGTCGCCCCGCCGCACGCGGACGGGCGGTGACACCTACCAGGACGGCAACGACACGCATAAATCATGGAATCTCCGCAACATGACGTCATGTCCTGTTATCCCGCTGGAAACCTGGATGCTGCACTGTGAGAGAGCGGGCGACCGCCCGGCTGGGGCACGGTGAACGGCCGGCCCTCACCCGACGGGCGACGAACGAGTAGCGAGCAGCGAGTAGGCGGAGAGCGATGCGGCGGACGGACACCGGAGCGGCGGGGATATCCCGCCTGACGGCCCGGCTCCGTATGCCGCTGACCGCCCTCGCCGTCATCCTGGCCTTCCTGTTGGGCGCGGCGGCCTCCCCGTGCACGGCCAGGCCCGCCCTTCCCGCCGGCTCCGCGCTCAAGTCCGCGGGTAACGCACCGTCCGCCAAAGCCAGTTCCGAAGAGGAGAAGCACCCCCAGCGCGAGACCGGGCGCGGCGGACCGCGGCGCCCCGCGCCGTCCTCGGCGGACGCGGCGCCGACCCGCCGTACGCGGCCCGGCTACGGCGCCGATCCGGCGAGCGCCCCCGACGCCGCGACCCCTCGGGCCGCCGGCCTCACCACCGCGGCGGCATCGAGACCGGACCGACTCCCGCTCCTGCACTGCGTCTTCCGCTGCTGAGGGCGGCCGTGGTGGCCGGTCTCGCCGCCGGGCTCCACCACCTCGCGCCGCACGTTCCCGCCATCCCCACGATGGCATCACTCATCAGCAGGAGACCTCCTCGTGGAGACCTTCATCCAGCATGCCCGGGGCCTGACGGCCCGTATCGCCGACCGCAGTGAGGAACGGGAGACCTTCGGGCGGCTCGCCGACGGCCAGTCCCCCCTCGCCCTGTTCATCACCTGCTCCGACTCCCGGGTCATACCGTCCCTGATCACCGGGGCCCGACCCGGCGAACTCTTCGAACTCCGCACGGCCGGCAACGCCGTGCCCGTCTACCAGGAGGGGATGGCGGCCAGTTCGGAGGCCGCCACCATCGAATACGCGATGCGGGTGCTGCGGGTGGCCGACATCGTCGTCTGCGGCCACTCGCACTGCGGCGCGGTCGGCGCCAAGGCCCGCCGCGAGGATCTGAGCGGTGCGCCCGCCGTACGGGACTGGCTGGCGCTCCAGTTGTCCGACGACCTGCCGGCCGACGGCGAACCGGCCGCCGCCGCGGCCGTCCAGCGGCATGTGACCCAGCAGGTGGCGCGGCTGCGCGGCTACCCCTGCGTACGGGAGCGGCTGGACGCCGGCGAGGTGCGGCTGCACGGCTGGTTCTACGAGGTGCACACCGGTTCGGTGTCCGCCCATCAGCCGGCCACCGACGCGTTCCTCCCGCTGTGAAGGCGGGTGCCCGCGTCATGCAGCGATTCCCCTTCCTCCGGGCGGACTTCACCGCCTCCCTCGTGGTCTTTCTCGTCGCCGTCCCGCTGTGCGTGGGGGTGGCCGTGGCGTCCGGCGTACCGGCGGAGCTGGGGCTGATCACCGGCGTCGTCGGCGGGCTGCTCACCGGTCTGCTCCCCGGCAGCAGCCTGCAGGTCAGCGGCCCGGCCGCCGGACTGACGGTGCTGGTCTTCGAGGCGGTCAAGGAGTACGGCCTCGGCGCGCTGGGAGCCCTCGTACTGGCCGCCGGCGTGCTCCAACTGACCATGGGTGCGCTCGGGTTGGGGCGCTGGTTCCGGGCGATCTCGGTCGCCGTCGTCCAGGGCATGCTGGCCGGCATCGGGCTGGTCCTGATCGCCGGGCAGCTCTACGCGCTCGCGGACGCCAGGGCGCCGGGCGGCGGCCTCGCCAACATCGGGTCGCTGCCGCGGCTGATCGGCGACACCGTCCGGTCCGGCGCCGCGCTGTCCGCGCTCGCGATCGGCGCCGGGACCATCGCGGTGCTGGTGCTGTGGCCGCGCTGGCGGCGCGCGGCGCGGGTGCTGCCGGCGCCGCTGGCCGCGGTCGCGCTGGCCACGACGGCGGTCTGGGCGCTGGATCTGCCGGTCGCCCGGGTGCGGGTCAGCGGTCTGCTGGACGCGATCCAGCCGCCCGGCCTGGCGGACATCGGCCGGCTGACCGATGTCGGCGTACTGGGCACGGTGCTCGCCTTCGCGCTGATCGCGTCGGCGGAGTCGCTGTTCAGCGCGGCGGCGGTGGACCGGCTGCACGACGGGCCCCGTACCGACTACGACAAGGAGCTGATGGCCCAGGGGGCCGGGAACACGGTGTGCGGGATCCTGGGCGCGCTGCCGATGACGGCGGTGATCGTCCGCAGTGCCGCCAACGTCCAGGCGGGGGCCAGGACCAGGGCGTCGCGGGTGCTGCACGGGGTGTGGCTACTGCTGTTCGCGGCGGCGTTCCCGGCCGCGCTGGGTGTGGTGCCGGTCGCCGCGCTGGCCGGTGTCCTGGTGCACGCCGGCTGGAAGTTGCTCCCGCTGCGCGAGCTGCGTCCGCTGTGGCGGGAGCACCGCGGTGAGGCGGTGGTGCTGTTCGTGACCGCGGTCGCCATCGTGACGGTGAACATGTTCGAGGGCGTGCTGATCGGGCTGCTGCTGGCCGTCGCCAAGACCGCCTGGGAGACCTCGCAGGTCCAACTGGAGGTCCACACACCGGAGTCCGCCGGGCCCGTCCGGGTGCGGGCCGTCGGCAACGCCACCTTCCTGCGGCTGCCCAGGCTGCTGGACCAGTTGGAGGCGCTGCCCGCCGACCGGGACGTGGAACTGGACGTGAGTGGTCTGCGCCATCTCGACCACGCCTGCGAGGCCGCGCTGGCGAACTGGGCCGAGCAGCACCGCCGGAGCCGCCGCCGGGCGGTCGAGCCGGTCTCCTGACCCGGTGCGCCCCGGCGCGCGGCAGCTCGTCACGGCATACGACGGCGGAGCCGGCACGATCCGGCCGGCTCCGCCGTCAGAGCGTCACCAAGGAGACCTCGGTGGCCTTGACGCTGGTCCAGACGGCGACGCCGTCGGCGAGGCCGAGTTCCAGGGCCGCCGAGGGGGTGATCTCGGCGACGAGGTCGGGCACCTCGGGCGAGGTGACCAGGACGCGCAACCGGCTGCCCGCCGCGGTGATCTCCCGGACGGTGCCCGGCCAGACGTTGCGCGGGCTGCCCGACGGCCGGTCGAGGTGGACGGAGACGGCCTCGGGCGCGATGATCGCCAACGCCCGTGCGCCGTCAGGGAGTCGGTCGGCGACGACCAGCCGGCCGCCCCCGCCGAGCGCCAGCCGGTCGCCGTCGGCGGTGCCCGGCCAGGCGTTGCGGCCGAGCATCCGCGCCACCCAGGGAGAGCGCGGGCGGCGGGTGACCTCGGCGGGCGGGGCGTCCTGGAGGGCGCGCCCGTCCTCCAGGACCAGCACGCGGTCGGCGAGCGAGACGGCCTCGACGGGGTCGTGGGTGACGATCAGGCAGACCCCGCCGAAGCCGGCGAGGTGGCCGCGCAGGGTGTGGCGGACCTGGGCGCGAGTGGTCTGGTCGAGTGCGGCCAGCGGTTCGTCGAGCAGCAGCAGCCGCGGCCGGGCGGCCAATGCCCGGGCCAGGGCGACCCGTTGGGCCTGGCCGCCGGAGAGCCGGTCGGGCCTGCGGTGGGCGAGGTGGCCGACGCCGAGCCGGTCGAGCCACTGCTGGGCGGCGCGCCGGGCCTCGGCGCGCGGGACGCCGTGGGCGCGCAGTCCGTAGGCGGTGTTGGTCAGCGCCGACAGGTGCGGGAAGAGCGCGCCGTCCTGGGGAACCCAGGCGACACCGCGGCGGTGCGGGGGCAGGGCGGTGACGTCGGTGTCGCCCAGCCGCAGCGCGGCGTGGGCGCGCGGGGTGAGACCGAGCAGTGCGCGCAGCAGCGTGGTCTTGCCTGCCCCGTTGGGGCCGACGACGGCGATGGTGGTGCCCGGTTCGGCGTTCAGGGTCAGCTCGTTGAAGCCGCTGACCTCGGCGTGCAGCGGCCAGTGCCCGCCGGCCGCCGGGGGCGGCGCGTCCCGCCGTCGGGCGTCCGGCGCGGCGGGCTGCGCCGGTGCGGGACCGGCCCCGCCGCCGGTGCCGGTGTCCGCCTCACCGTACGTGTCGGCGGGGCGCGCGGCGCGGCCGACCCGGTCGGCGCCGCCCGTCCAGCGGCCCCGCAGGCAGATCAGCACGGCCATGGCGATGACGAGCAGCAGCAGCGACACGGAGGTGGCGGCCTCCGGGGAGTCCTGGAGCAGGAGGTAGACCTGGAGCGGCAGGGTCTGGGTGGTGCCGGGCAGATTGCCTGCGAAGGTGATGGTCGCGCCGAACTCGCCGAGCGCGCGGGCCCAGGTCAGCGCGGCACCGGCGACCAGGCCGGGGGCGACCATGGGAAGGGTGACGGTGCAGAAGACCCGTACCGGCGAGGCGCCCAGGGAGGCGGCGGTCTCCTCGTAGCTGAGGCGGAGCCCGGCGAGGGTGCCCTCCAGGCTGATCACCAGGAACGGCATGGCGACAAAGGTGGCCGCGACCACCGCGCCGGAGGTGTGGAACGGCAGCACGATGCCGAAGGTGTTCTCCAGCCAGGGGCCGAGCACTCCACGGCGGCCGAAGCCGAGGAGCAGCGCGACACCGCCGACGGTCGGCGGCAGCACCATCGGCAGCAGCACCAGCGAGCGGACCAGCGCCTTGCCGGGGAACTCCACCCGGGCCAGCAGCCAGGCGAGCGGTACGCCGAGGAGCAGGGACAGCCCCAGCGCCCAGAAGGAGACCAGCAGCGACAGCCGGAGCGCTTCGAGCACACCCGGGGTGGTCAGATGGGTGCCGATATCGCCCCAGCTGGTACGGCTCAGGATGCCGATCAGCGGCAGCAGCAGGAACGCGACGGCGAGCAGCGCCGGGGCGGCCAGCGCGACGGGCGTGCGGGCGCCGGGGGCGCGCAGCCTGCCCGCCAGGCGCGCGGCGGGGGTGGGGAGGCGGGTCATCGGGGTTCCCGGGATCGGTGCGGGCCGGCGGACGGCGGAAGCGTACGGGGCGGTCCGCTCCCCCGAGCCGGACCGTCCCGAACGCCCGCGGCGGCTACGGCTTCTGGAAGCCCGCCTGCTGGAGCAGCTGCTGCGCCTCCGGCGTGCTGAGCCACTTCACGAAGGCGGCTGCCGCGTCCGCGTGCTGGGAGGTCTTCAGGGTCGCGGCCGGGTAGGAGGCGACGGCGTTCTGCGCGTCGGGGATGTCGATCGCGTCGACCTTCTTCGGGGCGGTGGCGGCGTCCGTCTTGTAGACGATGCCGGCGTCCGCCTCACCGAGTTCGACCTTGCTGAGGACGGCGCGGACGTTGGGCTCCTGCGAGACCGGCTTGACGGTCAGCTTCTGGGCGTCGAGCACCTTCTTGCTGTAGCGGCCGACCGGCACCTCGGGGGCGGCCAGCACGACCTTCAGCTTGCTGTCGGCGAGGTCCTTGAGACTGCCGACCTTCTTCGGGTTGCCCGGACCGGTGGCGATGACCAGGCGGTTCTTGGCGATGACGGTGGGCGTGCCGGCGTCCGCCCTGAGCCCGTCCATGGTCTTGGTGTCGGCGGTGACCAGGGCGTCGGCGGGGGCGCCCTGCTTGACCTGGGCGGCCAGCTCCTGGGAGCCGGCGAAGGAGAAGTTGAGCTTGATGCCCGGGTGCTCCTTCTCGTAGACGGCGCCGGCCTTCTTGAAGACGTCGGTCAGCGAGGCGGCGGCGAGCACCGTGAGGTCCGTCTTGGCGGTGCTGCCGCCGGACGCGTCGGCGCCGTCCTTCTTGCCGCTGCTGCTGCCGCAGGCGGCGAGCGGGACGACGAGGGTGGCGGTGACGATCGCGGCGGCGGCCCGGCGGGCGGTGAAGAGGTGGGACATGGTGCGGAACTCCTTTGGACGCGGGGCGACGGGGTCGCCCCAGCGGTTGGGGACATAGCCGCGCCGTGGACGGGCGACGCCGCTGGTGCGGGTGGCCGGTCCCGTCGTGGGGATCGACGGGGGATGGACCGGCCGGTGGTGCCGCGGGGGGTTGGGTGGCGGCTCAGGTGCGGTCGATGTGCACGCTGGTGGATTTCACCCGGGCGGTGGCCTGCATCCCCACCTCCAGGCCGAGCTCCTCCACCGCCTCGCGGGTCAGCAGGGACACCAGGCGGTGCGGACCGGCCTGGATCTCGACCTGGGCGGCGACGTCGCCGAGCTTGACGGCGGTGACGATGCCGGGGAAGGCGTTGCGCGCGGAGGTGTAGGAGGCGTCCTCCTCACCGCCCGCGGTCTGGCCGACCTCGATGGAGAAGGCGGCGAGATCCCGGCCGTCGATGAGGCGGCGACCGCTCTCGTCGCGGTGGGTGGCCACCTTCCCGGCGTCCGCCCAGCGGCGGGCGGTGTCCGGGCTGACGCCCAGCAGACGCGCCGCCTGGCCGATTGTGTAGGACTGCATGTGCCACAAGATATGAGATATTGGCTCGCATTTACAATTCTTAAGGCGAAGCTATATAGCAGATGCCACCCTTATTGGAGGATGGGCCAATGGCCCGCCGGGGCGGCCGGAGGTCCCGAATGCCGAGGGCCGTGAGCCCTATCGGTCCCTATAGCGAAGGCCGAATGCCAAAAGGAATCCATGCGACTGCCCGGCTAAAGTGGCGAAGAGACAGCGGGACATTTCCCGAAATTTCCCTTCGCGATGAGGCATTTCCCATGAGCCTGAGCATCCGTAACCAGATCCCCGGCACCGTCCTCTCCGTCACCCCCGGGGAAGTCATGGCGACCGTCAAAGTGCGTCTTGCGGGCGGCCAGGAAATCACCGCCGCCATCACACTGGAGGCGGTCAAGGACCTCGGCATCACGGCCGGTTCGGCGGTCCGCACCCTCATCAAATCCACCGAGGTCGCCCTGTCCACCGGCCCGGTCGTCGGGGTGAGCATCCGCAACCAGCTCCCGGGCACCGTCGTCGAGGTGGCCACCGGCGGCGCCATGGCCGGGGTCAAGGTCGCGGTCGCGGGCGGCGAGCTGACGGCGGCGATCACCAGGGACGCCGCCGAGGACCTGAAGCTGGCCGCCGGCGCCGAGGTCACCGCGCTGATCAAGTCCACCGAGATCGCGCTCGCCGCCGACGGCCGGGGCTGAGCCGCCGGGCGACCCCCAGGGCCTGTCCGACCGGGCCAGACCCTAAGCCCATGACAGCGGCTCCGGGGGCGCGGGGCAGGGCCCGCACCAGATGCCGGTGATCGCGCTGATGTAGCGCGCCCCGCAGCGGTCGGACGGCACCACCAGCTGGCTGCCCGCCGCGTCCAGCGGCCGGCCGTCCAGCGCCGTGGCCAGCAGGATCGGCGCGTCGCCGAAGTCGGCGTCGATCTCGGCCCAGGACAGCACCGTGTGGTGCCCGTCCCCGCCGGTGACGGTCAGCAGGTAGCGGGAGCGGTCCTTGCGGCGCCGGGCGTCGAAAGCCGGCCCCGCGTCGTCCATGACGTCCCGCAGCAGCGGCCCGTCGAAGGTGTGGTGCTGCGGCCCGTTCGTGGCGCAGTCGAAGACCACCGCGGCGTGCCGCTGCGGCCAGCGCTCCCGCAGGTCGGCGACGGTCAGGGCCAGCGGCCGGCGGAGCTGACCGCTGATCAGGAAGCTCCGGGGGGCGTCGGGGACGTGCAGGGGTGCGGCGGCGGGGCGGGGCGGCGGGCTGAGTCGGCTCATTCTGGTCCCCTTGAGACGGTCCGCGGGGTGGCTGCCTGCTGTGATGCCCCATCGTCCCGTGAATCAATCACATCTGCCATCCTCAGGTGTATGTTTCCCTTGCGTAAGTGAGAGGAAAGCGGACAAGAGGGCAGCATGTCGGAGGCCGCCCCCGGTACGGCCCCCGAGCACACCGCCCCCGGTCATCCGCCGCTCACACCGACCCCTCGCGCGAGGGGTGCTGCCGCGCCGGCCGGCCCTCTTCTCCGCCGGCGGCGCGGTGCTCCTCCAGGGCCAGCCACACCTTGTCGCGGAGGAAGGGCACCTCGGTGAAGCGCACTCCGGTGGCGTCCCGCAGCGCGTTGCCGAAGGCCGGAGCCACCGGGTTGAACGGGCTCTCGCTCATCGACTTGGCGCCCAGCGGGCCGATGGCGTCCGAGGTCTCCGTGAAGTGCACCTCGGTGCGCGGGACATCGGCGTAGGCGGGCAGCCGGTAGCGGCGGAAGGCGGGGGTGAGGACCTTGCCGCCGCCGTCGACCAGGACCTGTTCGAAGAGGGTCGCGCCGAGCGCCTGCGCCACACCGCCCTCGACCTGGCCGCGGCACTGCATCGGGTTCATGACCTTGCCGGCGTCGGCCGAGTGGACGCTGCGCAGGATCCTGATCTCACCAGTGCCGGGGTCCACGGCGATCCGGAACCACTGGGCGTTGAAGGCCACCGAGCGGGGTGAGCCGCCCCAGTGCCCGGCCGCCGCCAGCTCCACCTCCTTCTCCCGCGCGGCTTCGTGGAGTTCCTTGAGCGAGACCGGCCGCCCGTCGCACTCCACCGCGTCCGCCAGCAGCCGGCACAGGCTCCGCGGGGTCCTGGCATGCTCCGCGGCGAACGACAGGATCCGCTCCGCCAGCCCGTTGGCCGCCTTCATCACCGCCTTGCCGGCCACCACCGTGCCGGCCGAGCCGAAGGCGCCGGTGTCGTGGCGCACCACGTCGGTGTCGGACTGCCGGATGGCGATCCGGTCGACGGTGGTGCCCAGCGCACCGGCGGTGATCTGCTTGTGGACGGTGGTGGTGCCGTTGCCGAACTCCGCGGTGCCGACGGCGATGTCGTACGTGCCGTCCTCCAGGAGCGTCACGGTGGCGTCGGCGTAGTGGCCGCCGGGCGGTCCGGTGGCGATCATCGACATCGCGGTGCCCTGGCCGACCAGCCAGCCCTCGGGGGCGTCCTCGGCGCTGCGGTCGGTGGCGATGGCGTCACGGACGACCGTGAGGCACTGGTCGAGGCCGTAGCTGGCGATGTGCAGGTCCTCCTCCTCGCCGCCGGGGCTGATCATGTGCTCCCCGGGGCCGATGATGTTGCGCTCCCGGAAGACCAGCGGATCGATGCCCAGGCGCCGGGCCAGCTCGTCCATCGCCGACTCCACCGCGAAGGTGACCTGGCCCAGGCCGTAGCCGCGGAACGCGCCGGCCGGGACGCAATTGGTGTAGACGGAGAAGGCGTTGACCTTCTTGTGGGGCGCGCGGTAGACGGCCATCGACTCGCCGACGCTGTGGAACATCACCGCGGGGCCGTGGTTGCCGTAGGCGCCGGTGTTGGAGACCACCCGCAGCTGAAGGGCCGTCAGGGTGCCGTCCCGCTTCGCGCCGGCCTTGATGCCGATGGTGAACGGGTGCCGGGTGGTGGCGCCGAAGAACTGCTCGGCGCGGGTGAACTCCAGCTTCACCGGCCGGTGCAGCCGCATCGCGGCCAGCACGACGATGTCCTCGGTCAGCATCTCCTGCTTGCCGCCGAAGCCGCCGCCGACCCGGCCCGCGACCACCCGGACCTCGTCCTGCGGCAGGTCGTAGAGGGCGCACAGGGCGCGCCGGGTCAGGAACGGGACCTGGGTGCTGGAGCGGACCACGATCCGTTCGCCGTCGCCGTCCTCCTTCTCCTCGAAGTACGCGAGGGCGCCGTGGGTCTCCAGGCTGGCGTGCTGCACCCGCTGGGTGCGGAAGGTGTCCTCGTAGACGAGGTCGGCGTCCGCGAAGCCCTCCTCGACGCTGCCGACCTCGCCGTGCACCTCGCCGACGACGTTGTTCCCGGCGCGGGCGATCCGGGTCTCGGGGCCCTTGGGGTGGATCACCGGGGCGCCGGGGCGCATCGCCTCCTCCGGGTCGAGGACGTACGGCAGTTGCTCGTACGCGACGGCGATGCGGCGGCAGCCCTCCTCGGCGGCGCCCTCGCTGTCGGCGACCACGGCGGCCACCCGCTGCCCGACGAACCGGACCACGTCGTCCAGCACCCGGGTGTCGTCCGGGTCCTCGGTGGGGTGCTCGTGCCGGGCCGAGGAGAACAGCCGCTCGGGGGCGTCGTGGTGGGTCAGGACGAGGTGCACGCCGGGGACGCGCAGCGCGGCCGCGGTGTCGATGGAGACGATCCGGGCGTGCGGGTGCGGGGAGCGCAGCAGCTTCATGTGGAGCAGCCCCTCGACCTCGATGTCGAAGGTGTAGCGGGCGGTGCCGGTGACCACCTGCGGCCCGGCCGGGGCGCCCAGGTTGCGGCCGACCGACTGCCCGGGGCGGGGTTCCTCGACGTGCTTGGCGCCGCGGATGGCGTCCTCGATCGCGCGGTAGCCGGTGCAGCGGCAGAGGTTGCCCTTCAACGCCCGGGGGAGGTCGCCGAGTTGGTCCTCGGTCAGCTTCGCCGTCGTCATCAGGAAGCCGGCCGTGCAGAACCCGCACTGGAAGCCCTGGGCGTCGAGGAACCTTCGCTGTACGGAGTGGAGTTCGCCGTCCGGCTCGGCCAGGCCCTCGACGGTGGTGACCCGGCGGCCCTCGGCCCGTACCGCCGGGTAGAGGCAGCTGTGCACCGGCTCGCCGTCGACATGGACGGTGCAGGCCCCGCAGTCACCGGCGTCGCAGCCCTTCTTCACCCCGAACCAGCCGCGGTCGCGGAGGTAGGTGCGCAGGCACTGGCCGGGGCGGGGCTCGGCGTCGAAGGGCCGGTCGTTGACGTGGATGGCGAAGCTCATCGGACACCCTCCCTGGTGGGTTCCTGGCCGTGGGTGAGTTCGGAGCGGATCTCCTCGGCGAGCCGCAGCGCCATGTGCCGCCGCCAGACGGGCAGTCCGTGGATGTCGTCGAACCACTCGTCGTCGGCGACCGCCCGCTCCAGGGTGCCGCGCAGCGCGGCGGCGCCCGGCGGTGCCGGGAACCAGAGGCGGAACGGCCGTACGGTGGCGGCCGTGACGGTGACGGCCAGCGAGCCGTCCAGCGGGTCGTGGGCGCCGATGACCAGCGCGCCGGAGCGGCCGAGGCCGTAGAGGGAGACCTGGCGGAACGCCGTACGGCAGGTCAGCGCCCGCGCGGGCAGGGTGACCGAGCGGAGCAGCTCGCCGTCGCCGAGGTCCTTGCGGCCGGCGCCGGTGATGAAGTCGGCGACCTTGGTGCGGCGCAGCGAGCCGTCCTGGGCCTGGAGCAGGCAGCTGCCGTCGAGCGCGGCGGTCAGCGAGATCATCGGGCCGGCGGGCAGGCCGTTGCAGAGGTTGCCGCCGACGGTCGCCATGTTCCAGATCTTGAACGAGGCCAGGAAGGCGCGGCAGCACTGCTCGAAGAGGGGGGCCGCCGGGGCCCGGAAGGTGGCCGCGAAGCGGGAGAGCTGCGAGATGGTGCAGGTCGCGGCGATCTCCAGCGAGCCGTCCGGGAGCTGCCGGACCGGCTCCCAGCCCATCCGGCTCAGGTCCACCAGCCGCCGGATGTGCGGCTGCGGCTCGGAGAAGAGGTAGGTGCCGCCACCCAGCCAGGCGTCGCCGGTGCGCCATGGAGTGCGCTGCCGGGCATCGCGCACCTCCAGCACCGTGTTCAGATCCATGCCGCCGAGTGAAGCAACGCGGCGACGGTCCGCACGACTGGTCCGCAGCACGGAAAATGCACCAACGGCGCGGCCCGTACCTGGAGGATCAACCAAGAGGACTATGGGTCTATGAGGCTTGCATTTACGATGCCATCACGCACATTCACCTCGTGAATGTGAGATGCCGGGTTCCGCGCCCGGCAGCCGCACAAGGAGCCAGCACATGCACGTCCACGATCTCCTCCAGCTCGCATCGCTCGATCTGTCCCTCCTGTGGGGCGAGGGCCCGCTGCTCACCCGCGAGGTCGGCGGGGTCACCGCCACCGACCTGGAGGACCCGGCGCGCTTCCTCCAGCCGGGCGAGCTGGTGCTGAGCGGGCTGGTGTGGTGGACGCCCGGGGATGGCCGAGCCAAGGCGGACCGCTTCGTGTCGGCACTGGCCGCCGCCGGGGCAGCCGCACTGCTGGCCGGCGAGGAGACCCACGGCACGGTGCCCGAGGTCCTCGTCGAGTCCTGCCGCGAACACGGCGTCGCGCTGCTCGCGGTCCCCGCGCACACCACCTTCCGGGCCATCACCGAGGCGGTGTACCTGCGCCAGTGGGGAGACCTCAGCCGCCGCCCCACCGATCACTACGCCCTGCCGGAGAACGTCCGGACCGAACTGGCCGGGCTGCTCGCCGAGGACGCCGCCCCGGATGCCCTGCTGGACCGGGCGTTCGCGCATCTGGGCGGCCCGGCCTGCTACGTGCTGACCGCGACCGGCCGGGAGATCGCCCGCACCCCGGCGGCCTCGGCCCTGCCGGCCACCCGGGCGGCGCGGGACCTGACGGGGGCGTCCGGCACCAGCCTGCGGATCGACGGGGACGCCGGGCCGTACGACGGCTGGTTCCTGCATCTGCCCGGCGCGGCCGACGCGCCGCCGCGGGTACTGCACGAGATAGCCGAGGTCATCGCCCAGCACCGGCACCACGGCGCCCCGCGGCAGTTGGCCCGGCGGCGGGCGGCCGAGGAGCTGCTGGCGCTCGCCGACGCGGGCGCCGCCGACGGCGCGGCCCTCGAAACCGCCCTGCACGCCTGCGGGTTGCCCGCGACCGGACCGTACCGGGTGGTGGTCGCCGCGCTGGACGGCGACGAGCCCGGCCAGGCACTGAGCGCGCTGGCCGAGGCGCTGCGGCACTCCCCCGGCGAGCCGTTCGCGGCCGGCCGGCTGCCGGGCGGCGAGGCGGCCGCCATCGTCCGCGCCGGCACCGACGCCGATCTCCGCACCCCTCTCGCCGAGGTGTGGCCGGCGCTGCACGGCTGCCGTCCGCAGACGCCGCTGCACGCCGGGATCAGCGGTCCGGTGGCCACCGCCGAGGGCCTCGACTCCGCGCTGGACCAGGCGCGTTACGCCCTCGCGGCGGCCCGGTCGGCGGCGCCGGAGGCCGCCGGGGTGACCAGCGTCGACGACCTCACCACCCTGGGCGCACTGCTCGCCGGGGTGCCCGCCGAGGTTCGTAGGGCCTTCAGCAGCCGGGTCCTGGGCCCGCTGGCGCACGGCCGCAGCACCTCGCACCGGATGCAGCTGGAGACCCTGGAGGTGTTCCTCGCGCAGCACGGCTCATGGGCGCGTACCGCCGAGACGCTGCACCTGCACGTCAACACCGTCCACTACCGCATCCAGCGCATCGAGACGCTCACCGGCCGCGACCTGTCCCGGCTGGACCACAAGCTCGATCTGCATGCCGCGCTGCTGTGCCGCTAGGGTCTGTCCGATGGGTCAGGGTCGGGCCCGGCCACGGCTCATCGGACAGACCCGAGGAACCGACCCCGGTGGCACTCGGGCTCAACTGCGCTCGTCCGCCCGGTCGATGTGGACATTGGTCGACTTCACCCGGGCGGTGGCCTCCACCCCGACCTCGATGCCCAGCTCCTCGACGGCCTCCCGGCTGACCACCGAGACCACGCGGTGCGGCCCGGACTGGATCTCGACCTGGGCGATCACATCGTCGAGGGTGACCGCGGTGACGATCCCGGCGAACGCGTTCCGCACCGACGTACGGATCT
The DNA here is from genome assembly GCF_050054615.1 of Streptomyces sp. YGL11-2. Taxonomy (NCBI): domain Bacteria; kingdom Bacillati; phylum Actinomycetota; class Actinomycetes; order Kitasatosporales; family Streptomycetaceae; genus Streptomyces; species Streptomyces sp. YGL11-2. The sequence goes on along the minus strand of NZ_JBNHIN010000004.1, from coordinate 92,860 downwards.
CGCCGGGCACCGGATGCAGCCCCGCCGCCCGGTCCTTGGCGAACGCCGCCAGGCTCACCCCGTCGATCACGCGGTTGCCCGCGCCGTCCCGGTCCATCCGCAGCTGCCCGCCGTCGGCCCAGCGGCGGACGGACTCCGAACTCACACCCAGCAGCCGGGCTGCCTGACCAATGCTGTACGACGGCACCCCCGCACTCTAGACCCCCGGCCGCGACCACCGGTGCGCGCCCGAACCGGTCGGAGGCCCATCCGGACACCGGGCCGGCCACCAGGAAGCCCAGGGGCAGCGACATCAGGTAGATCCCGGCCCACAGCGGTGTCCGGGTGAAGCCGTAGCACCGGTCGAGCCGGGCCGGGGTGCGGATGCCGGTGTCCCGCAGCTTCGGATACGCCCGGACCGTGCCGAACAGCCCGAAGGGCACCGACACCAGGAAGACCAGCCGCCAGTCCGCCGGGCCGAGCGGCCCGCCCGGCACCAGCCCGATGAACGATCCGGCGATGCCCGCGACCTGGCCGGGGAGTTTTGGTCGCTTGACATCAATCAATTTAGGACGCCGCGACGGGGACGGCCAGGGCTGTGCGCCGTCTGCTGGAATGGGCCGATGGATCACGATGCGGTGCTCGCCCTGTTCGACCGGCAGCTGCGCCGGGAGGCGCCCGCCGACTCCCCCGGCGCCCGGGTGGAGCGGGACGGCCCAGTGGTGCGGCAGATCGGCGGGCCCGACGACTGGAACGGCGTCCTGTGGTCCGATCTCGACGCGTCCACCGCCGGCCCGGCCATCGCGGCGCAGGTCCGGTACTTCGCCGGCCTCGGACGCGACTGCGAGTGGAAGCTGTACTCCCATGACCGCCCCGCCGACCTCGGCGACCGGCTGCGGGCGGCCGGGTTCGTACCGGAGCCCGCGGAGGCGCTGATGGTGGCGCCGGTGCGCGACCTCGCCACGGATGCCGGTCCGCCACCCGGGGTACGGCTCGTGCCGGTGACCGGTCCGGCGGGGGTGGAGCTGGTGGTACGGGTCCACGAAGAGGTCTTCGGAAGGTCCGTCACACGAATGCGGCAGCGGCTGCTGGCCCGGCTCGCGCAGAATCCGGACTCCCTCGTCATGACGGTGGCGATGGCGGGCGGCACCCCGGTGTCCGCGGCCCGCATGGAGCTGGTGCCGGGGACGGACTTCGCGGGCCTGTGGGGCGGCGGCACGCTCCCCGCCTGGCGTGGACGGGGCGTCTACCGGGCACTTGTGGCCCGGCGCGCCGAAATCGCCGCCGCACGGGGAGTTCGCTACCTGCAGGTGGATGCCACCGATCAGAGCAGTCCGATTCTGCGCCGGCTGGGGTTCGCCGCGCTCGGCACGACCACGCCGTACGTCCGCGGGGCGTAGCGCCACGTCGGCCAACTCTCTTGATTCGTGGAGGAGTTGGGGAAGGGGGCGGCGCCCGGTCCGCCAACACCGCGACATCGGGGCTCCCCAGGACCATCCACTGATGGCATTAGTCCGGATTGCGGCGGTTTATAGCGGATGTAAGCCTGATACCCCATTCCTCGAAGGAGTTGATCGCATGGTTACGGATCGCACAGCGCCGATCGAAACCACCGCCCTGACCACCGAAGTCGAGGGGCTGCTGTCCCCCGAAGAGCCGGACGGTGTCTTCCGCGACACCCGCGAGTGCGGAGACGGGCTGCTGCTGGCCGCCCTGCTGCTGATCTCGCCCCCCACCCCTCGCCCGAAGACCCACCACTGAGGGGTAGTCCGTTGGCTGAACAGACGCAGGGAGCAGGCCCGCTCAGCGCTGTGATCGCCGATGCCGCAACCGGAGTCGCCCTCGCCCTCCAGGGCGGGGGCGACCCCTACGCACTGTCACGGATCCTGCGGCAGGGCGATCCGCTCGCACCGGCCGCGGTCCGGGTGCTGGGCGCCGACGCGCTCGCGCCGTACGCACTGGAGCACCGGGCGGTGGCCGGCGGCGCGGACGACGAGGCTGTGGTGCGGCAGACACTCGCGGCCTACCCTCCGGGGGCGGATGCCTCCGCGGTGTCGGCGTGGAGCTACCGGGGCCTGGTGGAGGCGTCGCACGCCTACCTCCCGGTCGGCAACCAACCCTGGCCGCGGCCCCCCGAGGCCGGGGCCGACTGGATCGGCATCGATCCCTGGCCCAAGCTGGCGCACCGGGTGTCCCAGCTCGCCGCCCTGGCGCTTCCCGGCCTCGCGGCGGACCTGGCGGACCAACTGGCGCCACGCACCGATGACCTGGCCCGCGGGTTCGTCCGGGCGGTACGCCGCAGGGACTGGTTCCAGGCGGCCGGGGTCGGCCGCTGGCTAGCCCGGCTCCCCGACGTACCGCCCACCCTGGGACTGGACGCCGGGCTGGCGTTCGTCCGGCAGATGGGCGGCGACGACCCCAGGGTCGCGCTGCATGTCGTGGCGGCCCGGCGGTTCCACGGGAGGGGTTGGTGACCGGCGGCCGGGCCGACCCCGGGCTGCTGGACCGGATGGTCCGGAACAGCCTGGGGTGGCTGGAGGAGATGCGGGAGTACTTTCGTCTGCCGCCGAACACGACGACGGACGCCGATCCCAACCTCACCCTCAAACCCCTCGGCGAGCTGGCCCAACTCACCCAGCTCATCGCGGGGTTGCATCCGCAGCCAGAGGTCCGCGCCGCGGCGGACCGGCTGTTCGCCTTCACCTGGCGGGAGACCCGCGAGGGGGAGCTGTTCGCCGAGCTGATCCGCGGTGAGCCGTTCGCCACCTATCCCGTGGAGCTCTACGGGGTGTTCGCGCAGTCCGGGCTGCGGCATCCGGCCGTCGAGGAGCTGGTGCCGACCACGACCGGACTGCGCGGCTGGCGGGTGGCGCGCGAACACCACACCCGTACGCTCGGCGTGCTCAACGCGGAGCGGCGGATCGGGCTGGCCCAACACGCCGACTTCGACGCGGAGTTCGCGCTGACCGGGCTGGGACTGCTGCCGGAGCCCTGGGCGCTGGACCTCAAGGCGGCGTACGGCGTGACGCATGACGTGTTCCATCTCACCGACTGGGGGCGGGACCGCCGGCGGCTCTCCCCCGAGACGGCCGACTACCTGCGGCTCTGGCTGCCCTCCTGGCTGGAGAACTGGCTGGAGGAGCAGCTGTGGGACCTCGTGGGCGAGTTGCTGGCCGTGGCGGCCTGCCTGCCCGAGGCACCGCACCATCCGGCAGCCTGGCAGCGGCTGGCCAGTGCGCAGACCGCCGACGGCAGTGTGCCCGAGACGGGCGCCGCGCCGCGCCCCGCCGACCGGGCCGAGGCGTTTCTGTCCTGCTACCACTCCACTCTGGTGACCGCGTTCGCCGGCACCCTCGCCCGTACCGCCTCGGACGGGGCCGAAGCCGGCCCGGTGCCTGGGGTCGCGGCGGCGGTGGCCGGGCGGACGCCCTGCGAAAGCGAGGCAGCGCTGTGACCGTGCCGGCTGCGTCCCTGGTGTCCCCGGCCTCCGCCGCACTGGTGCACGGTGTCGGCGACCGGGCCCTGGCCTGGATCGACGCGCACCGTGACCACTTCCGGCTGGCCCCCGAGGACCGCGCCACGGGCAGCGCGATGATCGAACGGCTCAAGCCCATCGGGGAGTTGGCCATCAACATGCAGGTGCTCTTCCGGGAGGGCGTGGCCGGATCCCGGCAGCGCACCCGGGCCGGGCAGCTGCTGGACTTCACCTGGCGGGAGCTGCTGGACGGCGGCAACGTGCTGGCCGCCCTTCAGCACGACGAACCGCACTCGCCGGTGCCACTGGAGGTCTACGCGCCCTTCCACGAACTGGGCCACCGCCACCCCGGCCTGGAGGCGGCCCTGGAGGTGTCCCGGCGGACCACCACCTGGACCGCGCTGGAGATGGCGCCCAACCGGCGGCTCGGAGTGCTCAACGCCGAGCGCAAACTGGGGCTCGCGCCCAGCGCCGACTTCGACCGGGCGCTGGAGCGCACCTGGCTGGGGCAGCTCCCCGAGCCCTGGACGGTGCGGCTGCACATCGCGTACGACATCACCCACACCGTCTTCCACCTCACCAACTGGGGCGAGGCGCCCGACCGGATCCCGCCGGCGATCGCCGACTACCTCACCCGGTACCTGCCCGCCTGGATGGCGGACTGGGCGGAGCTCGAACACTGGGACCTGCTCGGCGAGCTGCTGATCGTCGACGCCTGCCTACCGCGCCCCACACTGGACGCACAGCTGTGGCGGCGGTACGCCGCCGCCCAGTCCGCCAGCGGCGCGATGCCCGTCCAGCGCGCGATGCCGCAGGGCGATCCGGCGGAGGTCTTCGACCTGGTCCACCACCCCACCCTGGTCGCCGCGTTCGCCTCGGCGATGGCGACGTCCCGGGTGCTGTCCGCCGACGCCGGCTGATGCGGCCCGAAGGCGGCGGGACGGCGCTCGCGGACCGGCTTGCGGACGCGGTCACCGGGATCGACGCCCCGGACGTCGTACTGGGCGTCACCCGGCACGGCCGGCGCACCGTGGTCAGCGGCGGCACCGCGCTGGCACCGCCGACCCCACGCCATGGGCTGCGCTACGAACTCGGGTCGCTCTCCAAGACGTTCACCGTGCTGCTGCTCGCGGAAATGGCGGCGACCGGGGTACTCCGCCTGGACGACCCGCTCACCGCCCACCTGCCGCGGCTGCCGCTGCCGCACCCGCGGTCCCGACGGATCACCCTGCGGCATCTGGCCACCCACACCTCGGGGCTGCCGCGGATCCCCGCCGAGCTGTTGGCCGGCGCGGTGCTGCGCCCGTACGACAACGGCTACGCCCGCTACGACACCGAGCGGCTGCTGCGCACCTTCGCGCGCACCCGCCCGCGGCACCGGCCCGGGACCCGCTGGCACTACTCCAACTTCGGGCTGGCGCTGCTCGGCCCGGCGATGGGCGGTGCGGCGGGCGCCGACTACGCCACCCTGCTCGGCACCCGGATCCTGGGCCCGCTCGGGCTGACCGGCACCTCCCTGGCGCCCGGTGCGAGGGGCACCGACGCCATCGGCCACCGGACCAACGGGAGCACCCCGGTCCGCAGCGCCGAGATGGGCGCGTTCGCCGCCGCCGGCGCGGTCCGCGCCACCCCCGCCGACCTGCTGACCTACCTGGAGGCCCACCTCTCCCCCGACCGCTCCCCGCTGCCGCGGGCGCTGCGCGAGGTGCAGATCCCGCTGCTGCGGCGCGGCTGGCGGCACCGCAACACCCACACCCTGACGTGGTATCAGCACCCGGCGCGGCACGGGCCGCTGCTCTTCCACGTCGGGGCGACCTTCGGCCAGCAGGCGTTCCTCGGCTACCACCCGGCGACCGGGACCGGGCTGGTCGCGCTCGCCACCCGGCGCGGCCGTTCCTGCCGGCTGGTGACCACCGCCTACGAGCTGCTGTACGCGCTGGCCCGCGAACCGGGCGGCTGACGCCTGGGGTCACCGCCGGTCGACGCGCCCGCCGTGGCCGCGGCGGTCACAGCTCCCCGGCCACGATCCGGGCGACCAGCGCCTCGGGGCACTGCTCGGCGGCCCGGCGGAAGACCGCGGTGTACTCCTCGTCGCCGATCGCGGCGCGGGCCCGCTGCTCGCACTCCTCGCGGACCGCGCGCAACTCCGGTGTGCCGCGCTGCGGGTGGCCGACCGTGCGCCAGACGGCCTGGCCGGCGCCGTAGACGAGGGCGGCCGTCGCGCCGTCGCCCTGCGCGGCGACCGCGGCCGCCAGCAGGTCCAGGCCCAGCGCGATACCGAAGTTGTCGCCGATGTGCTGCTTGGCGGCGAGCATGGCCCGGGCGTGCCGCGCGGACTCCTCGGGCCGGCCCTGGTAGAGGGAGATCAGGGCGAGTTGGTAATCGGTGTACGAGCGGGACCAGTGTTCGCCGCGTACCTCGCAGCCGTGCCGCAGCGCGGTGGCCTCGGCACGGGCCTCGGCCAGCCGGCCCAGGGCGGTGAGCGCGAAGAGCCGTACGAGATGGCAGCGCAGCCGGGCGGCGGAGGCGAACGGGTCGTCCGGCGGCGGGCCGAGGACCTGTTCCGCCACGGTGTAGGCGGTCAGCGGGCGGCCGGCCATGAGGTGGGTGAGGCCGATGAGGTAGCCGGCGGCGAGCGTCGCGTCGGCACCGTCGGGGGCACCGTCCTCTCGTGCGGCGCGGGCGCACCGGCGGCCGAGCGTCTCGGCGGTGTCCAGGTCGCCCTGGAGGAGGACCGCGACGCCGAGCGCCCACAGCGCCCGGGTGCGGGCCGGGCTCGGGGCGTCATGGGCGGCCAGGGCGCGTTCCAAGTAGTCGCGGGCCTCGTGCAGATGGCCGCAGCAGCTCCAGAAGAAGCCGATGGCGGCGCCGAGTTCCTGGGCGCGTTCCGGCGCGGCGTGCAGCAGGTGGTCCAGCGCGGTGCACAAATCGACGTGCGCGTCGGCGATCCGGCCGTACCAGCCGACCTGCTGGGGGCCCAGCCAGCCGAGTTCGGCGCGGCGGCCGAAGCCGACGAAGTGCGCGGCGTGCCGGTCGGCGACGCCGGCCTCCTCGCCCAGTTCCGCCAGCCACATCCGGCCGTACTCGCGGAGCGTGTCGAGCATCCGGAAGCGCGTGCCCTCGCGGTGGATCACCGACTTGGTGGCGAGACCGGCCAGCGCGGCGCGCACGCCGTCGCCGGTGAGCGGGCCGCCCGCGCAGACGGCGCCCGCGGACTCGGCGTCGAAGGTGCCGCGGAAGACGGAGAGCCGGGCCCACAGCAGCCGCTCCAACGGCTCGCACAGCTCGTGGCTCCAGCCGATGGCGGTGCGCAGCGTGCGGTGCCGCGGGGTCCAGGCGGTCTCGGTGCCGTCCAGGGCGTCCAAGCCGGATCCGATGCGCTCGGCGACGCGGTCGAGCGGGCTGTGCGCCAGCTGGGCGCCGGCCAGCTCCAGGGCGAGCGGGATCCCTTCGAGGCGCCGGCAGATCTCCGCCGCGGCCCGGACGTTGGCCGGGTCGCCGAGCCGGAGGTGCGGGGCCGCGGCGCCGGCCCGTTCGGTGAAGAGCGCCAGCGCGTCGTTGTCCTCGGTGCAGGGCAGCGGGTCGATCTCGGTGATCCACTCGCCGACGACGTCCAGCGGCTGCCTGCTGGTGACCAGGACGGTCACCGCGGGGGCGGCGGTCAGCAGATCGCCGACCAGGTCGCGGCAGGCGGCGACGAGGTGTTCGCAGGAGTCCAGGACCAGCAGCAGCCGCTTGTCGGCGAGCCATTCGCAGAGCGCGGCCACCGGGGTCCGTGCCGAGTGGTCGGCCAGTCCGACGGCGTCGCAGACGGCGGCGACGAGCAGCTGCTCGCCGCGTAACGGCCAGAGCGGGGTCCACCGGACGCCGTCCGGGAAGCGGGGCGCCGCGGCGCGGGCGGCCCGCATCGCGATCCGGGTCTTGCCCACACCGCCGGGGCCGGTCAGGGTGATCAGCCGGTGCTGGGTCAACTCGCTGTACAGCTGCCGCAGTTCGGCTCGCCGGCCGACAAAGCTTGTCGACTCATCGGGAATGTCGCTGGTCACCGGCCCAGTTTGCCGCACACCGGAGGGAGCCCACAGCGCGCCGGACCCGGAGGGATCAGGGGGTGACGATGGGGAAGTCGGGGTCGGGGGTGCTGAGCAGGCCGAGGAGTTCGTGGAGGGCCGCCCCCGGCTCACCCTCGTGGGTGACGGCGGACGGGCCGCCGCCGGTGAGCAGGTCGCGGAGCTGGGTGGTGGTGAGGCTGAGGGTCAGATCCGGCTGCCGGTCGCCGGAGGCGGTGGGGCGGCCGGGGGTGCTGAGGTGGGTGAGGGCGCCGTGGGAGAGGGTGAGGTGCCAGGTGCGGTCCTCGTCGGCGAGGTAGAGGTCGATGGTGAGGTGGGCCGACCAGGCCCGGGGGCCGTCGATGCGGATGGCGAGCGAGTCGAGGAGCTGGTCGACGGTGCGGGCCCCGACGAGGTCGGGTCCGGCGGCCTCCGGGCCGGTCGCCGGCGGGGGTGCGCCGGCGGGACCGCCGCGCAGTTCCATGGCGCCGGTGAGGTAGTAGTTGCGCCAGGTGCCGTTCTCACAGCCGTATCCCAGCCGCTCGTAGACGGCGGCCAGTTCGCGGCGGGCGCGCAGGTTCTGCGGGGCGGCGAAGACGGCGTGGTCGAGGAGGGTGGCGGCGAACCGGAGGTCGCCGTCGGCGGCGTACCGCTTGCCCGCGTCCACGGTGGCCTCCACACCGCCCAGGATGTCCACGTAGCGCCGGGCCTGCTCGGCCGGCGGGTGCTCCCACAGGTGCGCGGGGTTGCCGTCGAACCAGCCGAGGTAGCGCTGGTAGATCGCCTTGACGTTGTGGCTGAGCGAGCCGTAGTAGCCGTGGTGCGCCCACAGCCGCTCCAGGCTCGGTGGCAGCCGCAGCTCCTCGGCGATCTCGGGGCCGGTGTGCCCTTCGTTGAGCAGCCGCAGCGTCTGGTCGTGCAGGTAGGCGTACAGGTCGCGCTGGTTGGCCAGCAGGCCGCGGATGCGGTCGTTGCCCCAGGTCGGCCAGTGGTGGGAGGCGAAGGCGACCTCGGTGTCGGCGCCGAAGAGGGCCAGGGCCTCGTTGAGGTAGTGGGACCAGCGCCGGGTGTCGCGGGCGACCGCACCGCGCAGGGTGAGCACGCTGTGCAGCGTGTGCAGGGCGTTCTCCGCGGTGCACAGCGCCTGGTGGGACGGGGAGGCGAAGTTCATCGACGCGGGGGCGTCGGTGCCCGGGGTGAGCTGGAAGACCAGGCGTACGCCGTCGACGATCTCCTCCTGGCCGGTGCGGGTGACGTCCACGGTCGGCGGGATGAAGGTGCGGGTGCCGGTGGAGGCGGTGGTGCCCAGACCGCAGCCGATCTGGCCGCCCGGCCCTTTCGGGAGCCGGGTGCCGTACATGTACGCGGCGCGCCGGGCCATCGCCGGTCCCGTGTAGAGCTGCTCGCCGACCACGTGCGCCCGGAACCCGGCGGGCGCGAGGACCGGTACGGGGTGGTGGCCGGGCGGCAGGACGCCGCGTCCGCCGCCGAAGTGGTCGGCGTGCGCGTGGGTGTAGATCAGGGCGGTGACCGGCCGGTCGCCGCGGTGCTTGCGGTAGAGCTCCAGCGCCGCGGCGGCGGTCTCGGCGGAGAGCAGCGGGTCGACGACGAGGACCCCGTGATCGCCTTCGATGAGCGTCATGTTGGACAGGTCCAGACCGCGCGCCTGATAGATGCCGTCGGTCACCTCGTACAGGCCCTGCCGGCTCACCAGCCTCCCCTGGCGCCACAGGCTCTCGTTCGCGGTCTCGGGGCAGTTCCCGGCCAGGAAGGCGTAGTCCTCGGCGTCCCAGACCACCCGCCCGTCCGCCGCGGTGATCCGGGGCGGTTCGAGCGAGGCGATGAAGCCGCGGTCGGCGTCGGCGAAGTCTTCGTGGTCATCGACGGGCACAACGTGCTCGTCCACAGGCACAGCGGTCACGGCGCGCCACCTCTCCCGGACAGCGGGCCATCACGGGCGCATGGCCCACACGTCCGATTTAACCGAAAATGCGCGGCCGCCGCACGTGTGGGCCACGCGGTCACGGCATCACACCGGCTCGGCCTCGATGACGGAGAAGCGGTTGGGCCGGGGCAGCGCGGTGATCGTCCGCACGGCGAAGCCCGCGCCGCGGCACAGCCGCTCGAAGTCGTCCCGGGTGCGCTCCCGGCCCCCGACGTTGACCAGCATGTTGAGGTCGCCGAGGTAGCTGATGCCGCCGCCGGACGGGTCGGCCGCCGCGGGCAGCACGGGCTCGACGATCAGCAGCCGGCCGCCGTCGGGGATCACCGCCCGGATGTGGCCGAGGATCTCCGCGCAGCGCGCGTCGCTCCAGTCGTGGATCACGCTCTTGAGCAGATACAGGTCGGCGCCCTCGGGGGCGGTGGCGAAGAAGTCCCCGGTCACCAGGGAGCAGCGGCCGTCCAGCCCCTCGCGGGCGAGCCGGGGGCCCGCCTCGGCCAGACCCGGCGCGCTGTCGAAGACGATGCCGTGCAGCGCCGGGTACGCCCGGAGGAGTGCGACTGTCAGGGTGCCGTCGCCACCGCCGATGTCGGCCACGGTCGTGAAGCGGTCGAAGGCGTACGCCGCGGGCAGCAGGGCGGCGGTGTGCGCGGTGCCCTGGCTCATCGCGGCGTTGAACTGGGCGGACAGCTCGGGCCGTTCGGCGAGGTGGCCGAAGAAGTCGGTGCCGTGGACGGTGTCGAAGGAGGGGGCGCCGGTGCGCACGCTGTCGTCCAGCCGCTCCCAGGCCCGCAGCATGGCGGGGTTCGGCGACATGGCGCCGTAGGCGATCCGGACGAGGGCCTCGCGGGCCTCGTCGGCGGGCTGGTGCCGCTGTGGCTCGTCGTGCGGCTGGTGCTGCGGCGGCGTCTCGTACGGCATGGCGCGTCACCTCTCTGGTGATGTCCGGACAACGGCGTTACGGGCGGGGCCGGGCAGGGCACAACAACGCCTGTGTGACGCTGCGCACCACGCAGGGGTCACCCGTGGTCAGGTAACCCTGATTCCGCTGGATCTTCGACGCAATGCCCCCACCCGACCGCCCGCACCCTGCCCGTACGGGCGACCGGCGGCCCCATCCGGAGAGGAGGGACGCTCCCTGTCCCCCGACGACGACCGCCAACTCCGCGACCTCGCGGAGACGTTCCGGACCGACGCCGCCCCCTGCCCGCACCCGGGCATACCGGCGACCGGCGCGGCACCGCCCGTCCGGCGCGGCGCGGTCTGGCTGATGCTGGGCACCGCGATCACCGTCCTGGTCGCCGGGGTCGCGCTGTCGCACGGTCTGATCCTGGCCGGCGGGCTGGTGCTGGCCGGGGTCGCCGGGCAGCTCGCCACGCCCGCCCCGCCCGCTGCCCCGGACCGCGATCACCGGCCGTAGCCGGCCCCGGACCGAGGGGCGCCCCCCACGCGTGCCCGGCCCGCTTGCCGTCGCTCTCGTGTCGTACGGCAGCGGGCCGGTGGTTTCCACACGCCCCCGTGGGGAGCGCGCATCAGGTGACGGCGCGGCTCCTCGATGCCACCGCGACGCACATCGCCCCCAGGAGGAACGTCAGGGCTCCGATGACGATGTTGTTCCAGATGACTCCCTTGTCCGGGCCCGTGCCGACGATCCAGGGCGACACGATCAGCCAGACGCCGATCGCGCACATCGCGCCGCTCAGGCCGTACATACGCTCCGGAGTGACGGTGAACCCGACCGCCAGCAGGGCGATCGCGATACCGATGATGAGGTTGTGGGTCATCAGCGCGGGTTGCGAGGCCGCGTAGTGCACGATCCACGGCGAAGCGGCGCAGTACAGACCGACCAGGAACACCGGTCCGTCGACCAGCACCACGTCACGCCCTTCGAGCACTCTCTCAGCTCGGGCCCTCATCTCAGAAGCGTCGGGGTGACCAGCGAGATCTCCCCTGGTGTGTGAGACGTCGGCCATACGACTCGCCTCCTTCGTCCACAAGTCAGGCCGCTCCGCGTGGCATCAGCCGCGCACCTTTATTCTGCGCTTATGTCGCCTTTATGTGTAGATGTTGAAGGAGAAGAATTTCGCGGAAGGGGGAGACCGGGACGGCCGGGCGGACCCCCGGCCGGCGCGTACGGCCGCGGCGGGGCCGGTCAGGACGGGCCCGGGGCGCCGTCCAGATGGGGAAGGTCGTGGTCCAGGCGCTCCCGCTTGGCACGCAGATACCGGATGTTCTCCGCACCGGGCGGCATCAGCAGCGGGACCCGCTCGGCGACATCGATGCCGTAGCGCTCCAGCGCCTCGCGCTTGCGCGGATTGTTCGACAACAGCCGTACGGACCGGACGCCGAGGTCCCGGAGGATACCGGCCGCGGCGCGATATTCCCGGGCGTCGACGGGCAGCCCGAGCGCGATGTTCGCCTCGACCGTGTCCAGTCCGTCGTCCTCCTGGAGTTTCATCGCCCGGAGCTTGGCCAGCAGCCCTATGCCCCGACCCTCGTGCCCCTGGACATAGACGACGACGCCGCGCCCCGCGTCCGCTATCGCCCGCAGGGCCGCGGTCAGTTGCTCACCGCATTCGCAGTGCGTGGAACCGAAGACATCGCCCGTCAGGCACTCCGAATGGATACGGGTCAGCGCCTTCTCCCCCGCCACGTCACCACGCACCAGGGCCACTTGCTCGATTCCGCTGCGGCGGTCGAGATAGCCGACGGCGCGGAACTCGCCGTGCGCGGTGGGAAGTCGGACGGCCACCATCCGCTGCACTCCCAGACCCGGCGCGGCAGCGGCGACGGTGGTGGAACCATCCCCCGCGACAGCGGCGTCGGCGTCGGGTCCGGCCTCGGCAGCGGTATCGGGGTCCGTCATGGCATGATCGTACCCGCGTTCGGAAACGAGCGGTACACGATCCAGCCTGCGACAATTCCCCTCAACTGGGCGCCACTGCCGCCGGGTTGACACCGATCGGAGCTGCCGATGACCGTTCCGGGCCACCGGAGTCCACCGCCCGGCCTGCTGCCCGCGGACACCACCGAGGACGTCCGCGCCGCACGGCCCCAGATGGCGCTGCTGCCCATCGGCAGCTTCGAACAGCACGGCGCGCACCTGCCGTTGACCACCGACACGGTCGTCGCCTGCGCCGTCTCCGCGGAAATCGCCGCGCGCCACCCCGTACTGCTGCTGCCGCCACTGACCGTCTCCTGTTCCCAGGAACACGCCGCCTGGCCGGGAACCGTCAGCATTTCCGCGCGGACCCTGCACGCCGTGGTGACGGACATCGCCGCCTCGCTCCGCCGGTCCGGCATCGGCACGCTGATCCTCGTCAACGGCCACGGCGGAAACCACGTGCTGCGCAACGTCGTTCAGGAATCCCACGAGAGCGGCGGGACGCGGATGGCGCTCTTTCCCGGATCGGCGGACTGGGCCGCGGCCCGCTCCCGGGCGGGCGTGCGGACGTCCGCGCACAGCGACATGCACGCGGGCGAGACCGAGACGTCGATTCTGCTGCACGCGCACCCCGAACTCGTCCGGCCCGGCTACGCCTCGGCCGACCACCTCGCCGACGACCGGCCGCATCTGCTCACCCTGGGCATGGCGGCCTACACGGAATCCGGCGTGATCGGGCGCCCGTCCCTGGCCTCCGCCGAGAAGGGCGCACAGCTGCTGGCGGGGCTGGCCGAGGCGTTCGGCGCGTACGCCGAACTGCTGGGCGGCGGGCGATGACCGGTGCGCCCGACGCGGCACCCGAGGCAGTCGACCCGGCGGCGGCTTGGGAGCGGCTGCTCCGCGTCCGTACGCCGGACGAGGCGGCGGCGGCCGGGCTGAAACCGGACGGCGCCGGCGGGGCGCGCTGGGCGGGGGCCGCCGCGCCCGGGGCGGCCTGGCTCGCGGAGCGCTATCTGCCGCTGTGCCTGGCCGGCCCCCGGGTGGCGTTCGGGCAGCTCGGGCAGAGCCTGGACGGCTTCATCGCGACCCGCACCGGCGACGCCGACTACGTCACCGGCGAGGAGGACCGCCGGCATCTGCACCGGCTGCGCGCCCTGGCGGACGCGGTGCTGGTCGGCGCCGGCACCGCGGTGGCGGACGACCCCCGGCTGACCGTACGGGCGTGCGCCGGCCGCGATCCGGTCCGGGTGGTCCTCGATCCGCGGGGCCGGGTGCCCCGGCAGCGGCAGGTGTTCACCGACGGCGCGGCGCCGACGCTGTGGGTGGTGGGACCGGACGCGGCCACGGAGGGCCTCGGGGACGGCGTCGAGGTGCTGGCGCTGCCGGACGCCGTGGCGTTCGCTCCGCAGCGGCTGCTGGCGGCGCTGGCGGCCCGCGGGCTGGGCCGGGTGCTGGTCGAGGGCGGCGGGGTGACCGTCTCGCGGTTCCTGCAGGCGCGGGCGCTGGACCGGCTGTATGTGACCGTCGCGCCGGTGCTGCTCGGCGACGGGGTCCCCGGCCTGCGGTTTCCCGGTACGCCGGTGATGCGGGACGCGCTGCGCCCGCCGCTGCGGCGGGCCCTGCTCGGCGAGGACACGCTCTTCGAGCTGGATCTGCGGGCGGCGGCCGGAGCGTAGCGGCTGTCCCGCGGGGCGGGGCGGAAGGGCCGCGGCGGACGGTGCGGTGCGGCTCGGCTTCCGGCGGCCGTCCCAAGAGCCGAGGCGAAGCGCGGCGCAAGGCGCCCGAGCGGCTCGACGGCGGAGCTATCGGGACGGATCGGCAACGCCGCCGGGTGCCGTGCCAGGCTCCGCGGACCCGGCCCCGGCCCGCCGGACGGCCCCTCGCCGCGCGGCCCAACGGGCGACCAGCACCCCGGCGCCGGGCAGGCTCGCGGCGAAGGCGAGCACGCCGTAGACCACGGCGGTGGTGAGGCCCAGTGCCGCGCCCAGCCCGGCGGCGCCGAACGCCCAGGCCGCGACGCCTTCCCGCGGCCCCCAGCCGCCGACGTTCAGCGGCAGCGCCATCGCCAGCAGCGCCAGGACGACCAGCGGCACCAGTTCCGCCGTCGGCGCGCGCGCCCCGGCGACCCGGGCGGCCAGCAGGAACATCCCGAGATATCCGGCCAGTACGACGGCCGAGCCGACCGCGACACCCGGCCAGACGGCCCGGCCGAGCAGCGCCTGCCGCGCCTCGGTCAGCGCGGCCCGGACGGCACCCCCGCCCCGGCCACCGCCCCCGCTGGTCCGCCGCCGGCGGC